>NZ_CP021023.1:2400000-2700000 GCF_002117005.1 Sedimentisphaera salicampi | reverse complement strand
TTGCTGCTCAGTTTTTATTAACCTATATCAAAATTCCATTTCGCTTTCAAGAAAGCCGGTGTCAATCTGGTTGTTTCTATATGATGGATGATCAATTATCTTTAGAGAAGCAGGTATTGTGGTTTTAATCGGAGATATCTGAAATTCCTGCAATGCCCGTTTCATAGTTGCAAGTGCAGTTTCTCTGTCAGGCTGGTGAACGAGGAGCTTGGCAATCATTGAATCGTAATTCGGAGAGATAAAATCGCCCTGCTTTAGGAAAGTTTCCACTCGCACTCCAAATCCGCCCGGCACAAAAAAATCATCTATAGGACCTGGGCAGGGAGCGAAGTTCATCTCGGGATTCTCTGCATTTATCCTGCACTCTATAGCGCAGCCATTGAGCTTGATCTCGTCCTGCGAAACAGAAAGCGGCAATCCCGCTGCCACGAGAATCTGATGCTTGATAAGATCCTGCCCTGTAACGAGCTCAGAGACGGGATGCTCAACCTGTATTCTTGTATTAACCTCGATAAAGTAAAAATTGTTATCCTTATCGAGAAGGAATTCAACCGTAGCAGCATTGTGATAGTTCGCCTCTTTGAGAAGCCTCTTTGCAGCCTCGCAGAGTTTCTCCCTTGTTTCTGGCATTATAACCGGACAGGGAGCTTCTTCTATAAGCTTCTGATGCCTTCTCTGCACGGAGCAGTCTCTTTCGTAAAAATGCACTGCATTTCCGTAAGTGTCTGCCAATGCCTGCACCTCAACATGCCGCGGGCGTTCAATGAACTTCTCTATGTACACCTCATCATTCTTGAAGGCAATCTCTGCCTCGCTCTTGGCAGCTGTGAGAGCGTTTTTGAGGTTAAGGTCGTTGTGGACAACCCTCATTCCCCTGCCCCCTCCGCCTGCTGAGGCCTTAACGATTACTGGAAATCCAATCTCTCTTGCAAGCTCGAAAGCCTGCGCTTCAGATTCAATCGCTCCATCAGAACCCGGAACAACCGGCACTTCGGCGTTCAGAGCAATCTCCCTTGCCTTAACCTTATCCCCGAGCTGTTTCATCGATTCCGGCGAAGGGCCGATAAATGTAATCCCGCAATCTGCGCAGATTTCTGCAAACTCTGCGTTCTCTGCAAGAAAGCCGTAGCCCGGATGGATAGCATCAACATCTGTGATTTCCGCCGCGCTTATAATAGCCTGCACGTTCAGATAGCTCTTTGCAGGCTGGGCAGGGCCGATGCAGACCGCATGATCTGCAAATTTTACGTAGGAGGCGTTTCTGTCGGCCTCAGAAAACACAGCTACCGATTCTATGCCAAGCTCTTTACAGGCACGAATTACCCTCAGGGCGACCTCGCCCCTGTTTGCAATCAAAATTCTTGAAAACATATCGAAAGCCCTTCTTAGTCGGGTTTAACCTTAAACAGCTCCTGTCCGTACTCAACTGATTCGCCGTTGGATACAAGAACCTTCTCTATAACCCCTGAAGTTTCCGCCTTGATTTCATTCATCACCTTCATCGCCTCAACGATACATACTACGGTTTCGGGGGTTACCCTGTCGCCAATCTTAACGAAGGGCTCCGCCTCCGGGGTGGGCGCTGTGTAAAAAGTTCCCACAATCGGGCTTGAAACAGCATCCATTCCGGAATCATCCTGCTCTGTCTGCCCTGCGCTGACCTGTTCTTGCTGGGAAGGAGCGGGCTGAGGCGTCGTCTGAGGTGTCCCTTGGGCAGGGTTCACAAACTGCGCAGGCATTTGCTGCACGATCTTCTCGGACTGAGGCTCCGGCCTTCGCAGATGGATAGTTTTCTCTTCGTCTTTTAGTTTTATTTCTACAAGCTCGTTTGTTTTCATCATTTTAACGAGCTCCCTAACGACCTTCACATCGTCCCTGTTTATTTTCTCTGACATAATAGCAACCTTTCAATTTTAACGAGGTAAACCGTTGCGGAATTATAACTAATTGCTAAGTTCATTCAAACAAAATCAATACAAGAAACTATACGCCTGTTAATTTAATGCAGGGCAAACAAAAAACAAAAATCGGCAAATCTTCTTTGCAAACTAACCTTTAATTCTTGAAACAACACTCTTCTTACGGATAATAGCCAATCATATGTCTTTCTAAAAGGATTGTAAAAATGATAGCAGTAACAGGTGCGGCAGGGTTTATAGGTTCCTGCCTTATAGCAGAGCTCAACAAACGGGGCGTTGAGGATATTTTAGCTGTGGATGAATTAGGCAGTGATGAGAAATGGAAAAACCTCAGACGCCTCAAAATAAAAGACTACCTCGAAAAGGACGATTTTCTAAGCCTTCTTCTGGATGATGATGTTTCGCTGAAGAAAAACATATCAGCAATTTTGCATATGGGAGCCTGCTCGAGCACCACAGAGACAGACTGCACCTATTTGATAAAGAACAATTTCGAATACAGCAAAATACTTTGCAAATGGGCTTTAGAAAATGCTGCACGGTTTGTATATGCATCCAGCGCAGCCACTTACGGAAATGGAGAAAACGGCTTCAGCGATGAACACAGCATTATTAATTCCCTTGAACCGCTGAATATGTACGGTTTTTCAAAGCATTTATTCGATAAATGGGCACTTGCCTGCGGAGCACTGAATTTTGCAGCAGGATTCAAATATTTTAACGTTTTCGGCCCAAACGAATACCATAAGGGCTCTATGCAGAGCTTCGTCCTTAAGGCGTTTGAACAGATCAGGGATACAGGGAGGGTTCGGCTCTTCAAAAGCGAGAACCCCGATTACGGCCACGGCGAGCAGCTCAGAGATTTTGTTTACGTAAAAGATATAACTGATATGACACTCTTTGCTCTGGAGCGAAGGGATGTCTGCGGGATATTCAATGCAGGCACAGGCGAGACAAAGAGCTGGAACAGGCTCGCAAAGGCCGTGTTTGCTTCAATGAACAAAGAGCCTGAAATTGAATACATTGATATGCCGGAGAATCTAAAAGGCAAGTATCAGTATTACACTAAAGCAGATATGAAAAAACTCAGAGATGCCGGCTGCAGCAATGATATCACCGAATTCGAAGAGGCTGTAAGAGACTACGTACAAAATTACCTGCAGAAAGGGAACTACTATCACAGCTAAAAAGAAAAAAAACCATCCATATACCAACGATGCAAAGAAATATCTGGCAAAAAGGGGCTATAAAACCGAAGAGCTCGGCACTAAAGAGCTCGAGGCTGTGCTTGATCACGTGCGAACGCACTTGCAGGAAAAAATTGCCTTCTGGATACTCGGTGTTTCAATCATCCTCCTGATTCCGATTCTTTATCTCAGTCATAATATGATTGAACAGAGGGTCGCTTCTGTAAACACTGAAGACGCTCTGCTTTACATCACCGTAACTGACTCAAGCGAGATAAGCTACCAACCCGGACAGCTTCAGGCAATGCTTGGCTATTATACCAAGGAGTGTATAATGTTCGGCTTCTACTCCGGACTCGGAATTGCCTTTATACTTCTGCTGCTGGCTTACGGGCAAAGCAGAAGATCGAGGCGTAAATTCGTAGAAGCCCTGCTTCCAGAGAAAGATCAAACAAAATCAGGAGGACAATCTGAGCTCAGCGAAAAACAAGACGATAATCCTTGACCTCGGAGAGCAGAAAAAGCTCTATGAGCGGGTTGAAATGCTCAGCAGACCCGCTGATAAAGATGACCTGAACGGAAAAACATTTCATCAGAACATTTTTGATGCAAGCAGTTTTCTGCCAGAGGCTTTTGTTGACCTTCTAATCGCAGACCCGCCCTACAATATGCGGAAATGCTACAACGGAACAAGCTTTTCAAGACGCACGGAAGACGAGTATGAGGAATATACCGAAAGATGGATAAGCTCGCTGAAGCATACCCTGAAACCAAACGCCTCTGTTTATATATGCAGTGAATGGCAGTGTTCCGGTGCTGTGCAGCGGGCTGCTTCAAGGCATTTCAGCATTCAAAACAGAATCACATGGCAGAGAGAAAAGGGGCGTGGAGCAAAGAAAAACTGGAAAAATTCAAGCGAAGACGTCTGGTTTTGCACTGTGGGCAGCAAATACACATTCAATGTTGAAAGCGTGAAACAGAAGAAAAAGGTAATTGCGCCTTACCGTGATAATCTCGGCGAACCTAAAGACTGGCAGAGGGAAGGAGAAAATGCCTTCCGGCTCACACATCCTTCCAACATCTGGTTCGACATCACTGTTCCATTCTGGAGCATGGCTGAGAATACAGAACACCCCACACAGAAACCTGAAAAGCTCATTGCCAAGCTCATTCTTGCAAGCAGCAACGAGGGCGATTTTATATTCGATCCATTCCTCGGGAGCGGAACAACCAGCGTGGCCGCAAAAAAGCTGGGGAGAAAATTTGCAGGTATTGAGCAGGAAGAATATTATTGCTGCCTTGCCGAGAAAAGGCTTGAAAACGCAGGAGAAAGCCAATCTATACAAGGCTATAAAGACGGCTGCTTCTGGGATAGAAACTGCCTTTAGTAAATGCCTGAGCCGTTAAAACAAATTATCAAGGTTGAGTTTTTTCAGCCGCTAACCCGCGCTGAGATTTATAAGCCGCTAAGCTTCGCTAAGATGCACTAAGGGGATATTTTTGACAGGATTATTGAATATGAGAAAGATGTTTTCAGCCGCTAATCCCCGCTAATTTTTCTCTAATGATTTAAGATAAGTTCTTTTGACGGGGAAAGCCAATTTAAAATTAATCTGAAATCTTTATCTCATCCTGTAAATCTTGTTAATCCTGTCTAATTTATCACATCCCTCTCCGCCTTCGGCGGACCTCCACGTGCGGCTCTGATTGTCGTTAGTATTACGCAGCGATTTTACGAAACTAATGAATGTTTAAACCGAGCCACGCATGAATCCGCCTTCGGCGGAGAAATAAGTGGACAGCAAATATCCATCACAGTCTGGCCGCAGCGAATGCCTAGCGTATCCGCCACGGCGGACGTCGCACCGCTTGCTGCCCCTGCGTAATCTGCGGATTATATCGTGTTTTTTCGCTTCTTCATAGCGAGGCCGGCGAGTGCGAAAAACCCGATCGTTGCCGGCTCTGGTACTGTCTGGCCTTCGTAGAGCGTTTCGAACGTATTGGGATTGACTATCTCGAAGCTCTGCTGCGCAGGTGAGCTGCCGGCATAATCAAACTCCAGCGAAAACCCGCTCAGCTCCCCGCCTGCTGTTAGCGGGGCAGATATATTCAGCAGATCATATCCAGCCCCCGATTCGGTTAACGGCTCGGGCTCGATTATCAGCTCATCCCAGCCCTGCGGGTCTGCGGTAGTGATCTCGAAATTCGCATAGTCCTCATAAGCAAACCATATAGTAAGCTCGCTGATCTGCTCTGTGCCGCTGTTGTATATCGCATACTCCGCCTCCCACCGGCTGCCGCTGATGTTTGAGTAGTCTGCCTGTATTTCCGCTATCATCTGGCCGCTGCAAGCCGCTGCAGACAAGAAAATCAAAATTGCTGATAAAGATTTCATTTGTTCTCCTTGAAAGTATTATTGTAAGTATTCAGTTTTAAGTTTTAAGTTTTAAGTTATAAGTCGTAAGTTTTAAGTTTTAAGTTTTAAGTTTTAAGTTATAAGTCGTAAGTTTTAAGTTTTAAGTTTTAAGTTGTAGGCCAACCGATATTTTATTTCTGACAGGATTTACAAGATTGACAGGATGAGATAAATAGATTGGCTTAATTTTTCAGCATTGTCTCAAACATAAATGCTAAGCCCCGATAATCATATCTTTATCTTACTTTAAAAAATCTCATATTAAAATAATCCTGTAAATCCTGTCCAAAAATCTCATATCTCATATTAAAAACAATCCTGTAAATCCTGTTAATCCTGTCCAAAAATCCCATATCCCAAATTAACAATAAACATGTTAATCCTGTCTCATTCAAGCTTTTTCACTTTCCTCTTCACATCAACACCCTCAGGCCCGAAGTTTATCAAAAGCCCTACATCCTTGCCGGTAGCTGAGAGATAGTTCACCAGCTGCACACTGTGCGCATCTGCAACCGTCGTTACAGACTTCAGCTCTACAATAACCTCATCCTCCACAAGAATATCAGCCCAAAAATCGCCAACACAAATGCCGCTGTAATAAACTTTAATCGGGCTTTGGCCGGCGGCTTTTATGCCCTCTTTTTCAAGCTCTATCAGCAAACATTTCTCATAGACCGATTCGAGAAAGCCGAATCCCATCTCATTATATACCGTATAGCAGCAGGCAATTATTTTTCGCGTTAGGTCTTGGTGTTTCATTTTTATTTCCGACAGGATTTACAAGATTGACAGGATGAGATAAATAGATTGGCTTAATTTTTCAGCATTGTTTCAAACATAAATCCTAAGCGCCGATAATCATATCCTTATCTTACTTTAAAAAATCCCACATTAAAAACAATCCTGTAAATCCTGTAAATCCTGTCTAAAAATCTCTTATCCCAAAATTAGAAATAATCCTGTCTAAAAGATCTCGTCTGCGAAGTTTTCGAAATCTTCCATATCCAGTCCATCGCCGATGATTGCGAGGTCGATATAGTTCACCTCCCCGTCAAAGTTTACATCGGCAATCCCTTCGCCGAGCCAGCTCTCTGCAAGCTCCATAAGCTCCGGCCAGCCGAGGCCCGCTTCGCCGAACAGCTCCGGCTCAAAGCTGCACGTTACAACCTCCATCGATGCCGGCCCCGGCCCGCGGCTGAGCTCTGCCTGCCATGTGAGCCGGCTCTCGTCCGTTCGCACGGAGCGGTCTATCCGCAACGTAAGCTCGCCCGTGGAGAAGCCCGCCTGCCCGCCGGCAAGAGCGCCGAGACCGAGCGAACCGCCCGCCGCTATCTCGATATTCGCAGGCGTTGCCGCAAGGCTTATCTGCCCCGAGCTGATATCCCCGCCCCCGTTCACCAGCTTTAGCGTGATGTCGTATTCAAATTCGCTCCGGCCAACCCGCCGGCGATCGGCAACAGCGAGCTGGGCAATCTCAATCCCGTCCTTCAAATCCGTTACGCCGTTAAGCAGCGGATAGCTCCCCGCCGGCATAAACCATATATCTTCCTCGCCGTTAGCCGCTTCGCCCGCAAAATCCCAGCCGGCATCGGTAAACGTACTCTGCGCCTGCATTTCGGCTGTAGTAAGCCCCGTTCCGCCCGCACTGGGATTCATTCCGCTTGCCTCTTTATCCCAGAAGGAGTTCATAATTGTGCCATAATTCTTTGCACACAAACCACCAACGTAATGATCTCCCGAAACAGAGCCCGTTGCATAGCAATTCATGATTGTGCCGTCATTATTAAATCCACACAGGCCGCCAAGATAATCTGAATCATCGCCTCCGGAAACAGAGCCGATGGCATAGCAGTTTGAGATTGTACCATCATAATTTCTGCCACACAAACCGCCGAGGCCATTTGAATAATCTCCCCCTAAAACAAAGCCAGTCGTGTAACTGTTCGAGATTGTACCAGAATTTTTTCCGCATAAGCCACCAAGAGAACTGGAATTTTCCCCGCCCGACAAGTTGCTTTTTGCATAGCAACTATCAATTGTGCCACTATGATTCAATCCGCAAATGCCGCCAAGGTAAGTCTTCCCCAAAACAGAGCCTTTAGCGTAGCAGTTTGTAATTGTGCCCGATGAATTGTATCCGCATAAACTGCCGAGGCGATATTTGCCTGAAATATTACTATTAGCATAGCAGTTCTTAATTAAGCCACCTTCTTTTCTTCCACATAAAGCTCCTATATAGCGAGAATTTTCGTCGCCTATAATATTAGCACTTTGTATTTCTATGTTTCGAACTTCTCCTCCATATATTTCACCAAAAAGGCCGAGATAAGACCTTAGACCTATATTTTCACTCTTAATTTGTAGATTAGAAATTTTAAATCCGCTGCCGTCAAAACTGCCGCTGAAAGTCGTTATAGGATAATAATTTATGCCCTGCATATCTATATCATTGGTTAAAACGAAATGTTTATCCCAGTCTGGCAAGCGATTGCTGAGGCAGACTAAATCCTGAGAATCAGAGATTTCGAAAGGCTTTTCTTCTGTCCCTTCGCCGCTGTAAGTTTTAGTTGGTAAGCCTGTAGTAATAACAGAACCTTGAGCATTTTCCCATGCAAGGCGGGGGTGATCATTGCCTTCATCTATTGTCCAGCTTCCATCATTCCAGCCTATAAAAGTAGTCATAGTTTTCATTTTATCAATGGATTTAGGCTTCCCGCCATCACTTGTAATCATCCCGCTAGCATCTCTATCCCAAAAGGAATTTAATATTGTTCCATTACCATTATATCCGCACAGGCCGCCTAGGTTGTCCGCATCATCTTCGCCTGAAACAGAGCCGGTCGCATAGCAGTTCTCGATTGTGCCGTTCGAATTCCATCCACAAAGGCCGCCGAGACTATCACCTCCCGAAACAGAACCGGTCGCATAACAGTTCTCGATTGTGCCTTCATAATTATATCCGCACAGGCCGCCTAGTTTATAATCTCCCGAAACAGAACCGGTGGAATAGCAGTTTGTGATTGTTCCGCCATTATACCCACATACGCCGCCGAGATGCGAGCCGCCCGAGACAGAGCCGGTTGCATAACAGTTCTCGATTGCGCCGCCCGAATTCATTGCACACAGGCCACCGAGATGGCCTGAATCATCGCCACCAGTAATCAGGGCATTTTCAATACCAAAATTTACAACTTGTCCATCAATTTTTCCAAAAAGGCCGAGATAGCCGGGATAATTTTCTGTTACGTCTAATGTGTCAATTGTGAGGTTCAAAATCTTGTAGCCCGCCCCGTCAAATGAGCAGGAAAAGGATGTGCCGTTGAAACCAGCATCGCTGTAATCGGTGTCCGGTGCGATAACAGCTCGTTCGTAGGTTCTTCCCGAGAGGTCGATGTCATTCGTCAGGACGTAATGGGCGGAGAGGTCGTTGTTCACCGCTTCGAGGTGGTCAGGGGTGGAGATTTGGTATGGGTTGTTTACTGTGCCGTCGCCTGCGGCGAAACCGAATGCAATGCCTGCTGCGGCAATAGCTGCAAGAAGGGAAACTCTAAGGGTACACATATTTATCTCCGGATAAAAAAATATTAACTTTTTATATCATCCCCAAATAACGCCAGTTACCCTTTCCGGACTGAACTTACCGAATTCGCGCGGAGAATTCAAGGAAAAAATAAAATTTCCGCCGATTTTTTTAATTTTTTTGAAAAATTCGTATTAAACCACGAAGGACGCGAAGGATGAGAAGGGAATTTTCAGCCACTAATCCCCGCTAATTTTTCACTAATGATTCGGAGGAGGCGGAGTTTTATTTTTTAGACAGGATTTACAGGATCTACAGGATTATTGAATATGAGAAAGATTTTAAGCCGCTAATCCGCACTAATTTTTCACTAATGATTTTGCCACGAGCTACTCTGCCACGAGCCACAGGCCACTATCTTTATCACATCCCTCTCCGCCTTCGGCGGACAAGCTCGGTATAAATCAAATTTACATTGAAGGGGGACAGGCACATAAATGTGGGAAGGCTCTCTGCCGGCAAGGACGCTTCAACGCAATACACAATCCTGCTCTGATGTTGGAGATATTTTTTTACACGGAGCTATCGGAGGAAACGGAGGAGATATTTTTTTGACAGGATTTACAGCCCCGAACCGCTTTGGCTACGGGGCAAGGATTGACAGGATAAATATTTAATAGGGAAAAGGCAGAGAGGGATTTTTAGCCGCTAATCGGCACTAATTTCTCGCTAATGATTTTGCCACGAGCCGCTGGCTGCTTGCCACAAGCCAACTTGCCACGAGCCACGAGCTACTCGCCACAGGCCACAGGCCACACAAAATCCGTGCAATCTGCGTAATCTGCGGATTATATCTGATTAGTTTCGTATTGATCGGCGCTGGCACTGGTTCGCCTCGGAAGCTGCGTACAAATTGCCTGAATCACTCAATAGCGGCTATGTAAGGCAGTTCCCTGAGCAGGCCTTTGTAGTCCAGCCCCACGCCGGCGAGATATTCTTTTCTCTGGGTTTTCAGGCCGGCCATATCTGCCTTGATATTTACATCCCGTTCGATATCTCGTTCAATCAGTACGCAAATCTGCACCTTAGCGGCACCATATTCAAGCATACGTTTCCTCAGGGAGCTCATTGTTCCGCCTGTATCGAGTATATCATCTATCAATACAACCGTTTTCCCTTTTATTTGATCTTTCTGAATATGGTCGTCCTCAATATTCACTACCTCGCTGGACTGAGTGGTTTCTTGGTAGCTTGAAGTTCTTATGGGTATAAGCTCTTTTTCAATCCCCGCTCTGAGCAGTCTTTTTTCCAGCATCTGAGCAAACGTCCTGCACCCCTCGAGCATATAAAAAACCAAAACGCCTCTCTGAGTTTTGATTATCCCGCCAAGCCATTCAGCGCAGCGATCAGCTGCCTGGTTTACCTGTTTCTCGGTAAAAAGCACTTCCCTTACCAGCTCTTCATTATTCTCTTTGACATCCATCATTCGCCTGCCGATGAAAACTGTGAAGGCTGCCCGATTGAAGTTATTCTCTCGTATCTTTTTTCGAGCAGCTGGTCAATGTTTTTGTATTTAAGTTCGTTCAGCTTGCTTAGGATAAAACTCTCAACATTGTAAATAGCGGTGTATTTATCCCTGTGCGCGCCGCCGAGCGGCTCGGGAATTATATCCTGTATTACGCCGAGGTTCTTTAAGTCTTTCGCTGTGAGTTTGAGCTCTTCTGCTGCCTGGTCGGCTTTGCTTCCGTCTCTCCAAAGGATAGCTGCGCACCCCTCGGGGGATATAACGGAATAATAGGAGTATTGAAGCATAGCGAAGCTGTCGCCAACGCCTATGCCCAAAGCACCTCCGCTGCCCCCTTCTCCAATGACGATCGATATAACAGGCGTGCGAAGGCGTGCTAATTCCATAAGGTTTTGAGCTATCGCCTGAGCCTGCCCCCTTTGCTCTGCCCCTATACCGGGATAAGCCCCGGGAGTGTCGATCAGTGTTACAACAGGGACGCCGAATTTTGCCGCAAGCTTCATATTTTTCAGCGCCTTGCGGTATCCTTCCGGATTTGCGCAGCCGAAATTGCATTCAACCTTGTCTTTAACGTCCCGCCCTTTTTTATGGCCAACAATCAGCACCCGTTCCATACCGATATGACCGAATCCGGTAACTATTGCCTTATCGTCTCCGAAACACCGGTCGCCATGCAGCTCGCTGAATTCCTTAACCATATTTTTGAGATAATCGCTTAGTATAGGCCGATTCGGATGACGGGAAACCTGCACTGTCTGCCACGCACTGAGCTCGTTGTATGTTTCCTGAAGCAGCTCTACCTGTCTCTTATGGAGACTGTATATCTCTGAGCTCTCGGCATTCTCTGCTTTGAGCTTGTGGAGCTGCCTGTCTATTTCCATTATCTCCTTTTCAAACGGGAGATAATTGCTTTCTTTGAAAGTTTCAGTCATTACTACCTTTTCGCGTAACCCTTAATTAGTCTTTCAGAGCATTCGGGCAAACACGCCGCCTCAGCCCGCTTTTTTAACTGCGGCGCAGAGAGGTATGTTAATAAAAACAGCCCTTTTATCAATACAAAACCTGTCCGAAGCGACTGCGAAATCCCAAGAGAAAGAAAGCTTTTCGGCTGATTTAATCGAACTTTTTCTGATAAATGTGGCAGTATGGAGTTTTGCCGTTCTTTTTGTAGTAGTGTTGATGATAATCTTCAGCATCCCAGAATTCATTCGCTTTGCTCAGCTCAGTTGCCACATCAAGCCCTTTTTCTTCGAGTCTTTTTATGAGCTTCTCTGCGGTCTGCTTCTGCTGCTGTGAAAAATAGAATATCTCGCTGCGATACTGTTCTCCGATGTCCGGCCCCTGCCTGTCCACCTGAGTTGGGTCGTGCGTTTCGAAGTAGATTTTTGCGATAGTCTCGTAGTCTGTCTTGTCCCTGTCGAACTCTACCATAACCGCCTCAGCGTGGCCTGTATCTCCAGAGCAGACTTGCTTGTATGTAGGATTATCTGTCTCGCCTCCTGTATAGCCAACTTTCGTAGCAAGCACGCCGTCAATCTTGTGCAGATGGTGCTGAACGCCCCAGAAACAGCCTGAAGCAAATACAGCCCTTTCTATTCTGCTCTCCGGCACAAAATCCATTGAGATAGAATTTACGCAGTGTCTGGTATTCTTCTCTGTGAAGCCTTCTCCCCTGAATACGTGCCCTAGATGGCCGCCGCAGTTTGCGCAGGTGATTTCGGTTCGCATCCCGTCTGCATCAAGAGACTCCTTCACAGCTCCTTTGATAGAATCGTCGTAGCTTGGCCAGCCGCAGCCGCTTTTGAATTTGCTCGAAGAGCGATATAAAGCCGCCCCACAGCGCCTGCAGGTATATATCCCGTTTTCATAGTGGTCGTTGTATTTGCCGGAGAAAGGTTTTTCAGTGCCCTTTTCCAAGATCACCCTCTTCTCCTGTTCTGTAAGTTCATTATACATATCTTGCTCCCTGTAGAATCCTATTCCTTCAACTACAATATCAGCCTGCATTTTCTCGAAAGCCGCCGCAACTGCAATATATTTAATTTTGGAAGGATCAAAGCCTCTCCACGTCCCGTATTTTTCGAAATCCTCAAAAGGAAGGTAATGCGTTTCGCTTTTTTCGCCGGCCTCAAAATCCTGCTTAAAGAACTCCCATGGAAACCAGTTTACAGAAGTTCTGATGTGAACTGAATAATCCTTCCCGTTACCGCTCGCAGATATCCATACGCCATCATACCCGCTGGCATCACAGTATCCTTTATCAGTCTTGAGTTTCTTACGGACTAAAATGAATCCTCCGTTATTCTCCAGTGAAACACTGCCCTGCATCCTGAGCCTCCCCTCTTCCGGCATGCTCATTTTGCCCTCAGAAACGCCGCCCATAACCTGATCAGTAAAAAACCGCCAGTTATTCTGCCCTCCGGAGAAATCGTCTATTATATACCTGTCATTTTCGGCATCAGGCTTATACTGTTTGGAGCAGCCTGCAATCAATGCCGCCGAAAGACAAACAACTGTAATTATCAATATCCTGTAAAACATCTCTTTCCCCTTTCAGGTTTAAGTCTTACTTATTATTAACTTACGATTAAGTTCTGCTGCTCGATTGATTTTGTTCTAAAAAATTATTGTTTTTTCAGCTTGCCGCCCCTCTAAGAAGTATTTTAACCAGCTTTTAACAGATTTTTCATAAAAAAACCAAAACTTTGAAAAAATGTGATTGACTCATAGATATGTGTTCCTATAATTCGCCGTTCCCTCGTTGATAGAGGCAGGTTACGGGAATCCGAGAAAATAAAAAACAAACAACTTTCTTGACATTACCCGCGGCTTAGCTATATTAACGTTTCTCGCTGTATTGCGAGGATTTCGGGAGCTCTTTAATAAACGGATACTGAATCGAGCTTTTGGGTTAACCCCTTGGGCTCATAGAGATATGGGCTCGTAGCTCAGCCGGCTAGAGCGTTCGCCTGATAAGCGAGAGGTCGAAGGTTCGAGTCCTTCCGGGCCCACTACTTATCAGGGGGCTGTAGCTCAGCTGGGAGAGCATCTGGTTTGCATCCAGAAGGTCGTCGGTTCGAATCCGTCCAGCTCCAATGTTCTTTGACAATTTAATAGAGATAGCGAAAAGGTTAATTGTACCCATACAAATAAGCGGTACAATTTCACTGTAGATTAACACATATACCTAAGTTAGTTTTTTCAATAAAGGCGAACACATTAGTCAGTTAATGATTGATGTGGTCAAGTTACTAAGGGTATGTGGGGGATGTCTAGGTGCCGAGAGGCGAAGAAGGACGCGGCAGGCGGCGAAACGCCCGGGTTAGGAGTCAAGCATCCGATTACCCCGGGATATCCGAATGGGGAAACCCAACAGGGCCGGGCAACCGTACCCTGTAATCATCATCTGAATGCATAGGGTGATGAGGCGAACGTGGAGAACTGAAACATCTAAGTACCCACAGGAAAGGAAATCAACCGAGACTCCGTTAGTAGCGGCGAGCGAAAGCGGATCAGCCCGTGCCTTATCCGTATATTAGTCAGGCGAATGTTTCTGGAAAGCTGAGCCACAGAGGGTGAAAGCCCCGTAGTCGGAAGCTTATATACGGATTGGCACATACGAGTATCACGGAACCCGTGGAACTCCGTGTGAATATGGGGGGCCCACCCTCCAAGGCTAAGTACTCCTCGGCAACCGATAGTGCAAAGTAGCGCGAGTGAACGATGAAAAGTACCCCTACAAGGGGAGTCAAAAGTACCTGAAACCACATACCTACAATCAGTGGCAGCCCATTAATGGGTGGCCGCATGCCTTTCGCATAATGAGCCGGGGAGTTACTGTCTATGGCATAGGTTAAGTCCTTCAGGGACGCAGCCGCAGGGAAACCGAGTCTTAATAGGGCGATTCAGTCATAGGTGGTAGACGCGAAACCAGGTGATCTACCCATGGCCAGGTGGAAGGGAGTGTAAAAATTCCTGGACGACCGAACCCACCAACGTTGAAAAGTTGGGGGATGAGCTGTGGGGAGGAGTAAAAGTCTAATCAAACCTGGAGATATCTCGTTCTCTTCGAAATAGCTTTAGGGCTAGCCTCAAGTAATACCCGTCGGGGGTAGAGCTACTGATTGGGACTGGGGGGCCACCAGCCTACCCACCCCTACCAAACTCCGAATACCGTCGGGCTTATCTTGGGAGTTAGACTGCGGGTGATAACATTCGTGGTCAAGAGGGAAACAACCCAGATCGCCGGTTAAGGTCCCAAATTTCTGCTAAGTTACAAAGGAAGTCGGTTTGCACAGACAATCAGGATGTTGGCTTAGAAGCAGCCACCATTTAAAAAGTGCGTAATAGCTTACTGATCGAGCAATCCGGTGCCGATAATGAACGGGAATAAGCAGAAAACCGAAGCCGCGGACAAGCAATTGTGGTAGAAGAGCGCAGCATTCAGCGTTGAAGCGATACGGAAACGAGTCGTGGAGCGTATGCTGGCGATTATCCCGGCATGAGTAACGATAAAGCAGGTGAGAATCCTGCTCGCCGAAAACCTGAGGTTTCCTGGGGAAGGTAAATCCGCCCAGGGTTAGTCGGTCCCTTAGTCGAGGCTGAAAGGCGTAGACGATGGAGAAGCAGGTTAATATTCCTGCACCGCGTTGTATGACACAGGCAGTGACGTATTCTTTAAGGCAGTCCCGTGAGTAGTCGAGCGGGTCCCGCAAGGGCGAGGGCGATTTACGATCCCGAAGCTGCCGGCGAGAGTACCGAGAAACAGCTGCTGCAGACTGATTACAGCGTGTCCGTACTAAAACTGACACAGGTAGGTGAGGAGAATATCCTCAGGCGCTCGAGAGAACCGTCCTTAAGGAACTCGGCAAATTGACCCCGTAAGTTCGCGATAAGGGGGCCCTACCCCGCTTCGGCGGGAAGGGGACAGAAAAGTAGCTCTGGCGACTGTTTACCAAAAACACAGTTCTCTGCTAACACTTAAAGTGGATGTATAGAGAATGACGCCTGCTCGGTGCCGGAAGGTTAAGGAAGCTTGTTCACGCTCGCGACTGAAGCCCCGGTAAACGGCGGCCGTAACTATGACGGTCCTAAGGTAGCGAAGTTCCTTGTCGGGTAAGTTCCGACCTGCATGAACGGCGTAACGACTGGAGCACTGTCTCAAGGACGGACTCGGTGAAATTGTATTTGAGGTGAAGATACCTCATACCCGCGGCAAGACGGAAAGACCCCGTGAACCTTTACTGCAGTCAGGTATTGGCACCTGGCATATCATGCGTAGGATAGGTGGGAGATTATGAAGCGGCCATTCTGGTGGTCGTGGAGTCATCCTTGAAATACCACCCTTGGTGTGTTAGTTGTCTAACGGTGTTCCTTGAATCAGGGCACCGGACCGTGCTTGATGGGCAGTTTGACTGGGGCGGTCTCCTCCTAAAGAGTAACGGAGGAGTACAAAGGTACACTCAGCATGGTTGGCAATCATGCGAAGAGCGTAAAGGTATAAGTGTGCTTGACTGTGAGAGTTATCGCTCGAACAGATGCGAAAGCAGGTCTTAGTGATCCGGTGGTTCCGAGTGGAAGGGCCATCGCTCATCAGATAAAAGGTACTCCGGGGATAACAGGCTTATCTCCCCCGAGCGTCCATAGCGGCGGGGAGGTTTGGCACCTCGATGTCGGCTCATCACATCCTGGGGCTGTAGGCGGTCCCAAGGGTTCGGCTGTTCGCCGATTAAAGTGGTACGCGAGCTGGGTTCAGACCGGCGTGAGCCAGGTCGGTCCCTATCTGCCGTGGGCGTAAGAACCTTGAGAAGATGTTTCCCTAGTACGAGAGGATTGGGAAGCACTGACCGCTGGTGTACCAGTTGTGCTGCTAAGTGCATTGCTGGGTAGCTAAGTCGGGACAGGATAACCGCTGAAGGCATCTAAGCGGGAAGCCAACTTCAAGATTAGGGTTCTACAGTTCCCTGGAAGACTACCAGGTTGATAGGCCGGGTGTGTAAGTGTAGAAATACATTAAGCTAACCGGTACTAACGAACAGATACTTGACCATATCAATCATTGATTGACTTAACGTTGGTATACGTTAATCCGCTGTCTCTTTTTTATTGAATATAAAGCTCAATCGAGCTTAAAATAAACTTGCTGGTGACTATACTGAAGGGGAAACGCCTGATCCCATTCCGAACTCAGAAGCTAAGCCCTTCAGGCCGATGATAGTCTAAGCGAAAGTAGGTGATCGCCAGCTTTATGAAAGCTCCTCAGGGAAACTTGAGGAGCTTTTTTTGTGCGCTATGTTAGAAAATATGAATGATACTGCGGCTGTGCCTCTCCCCTGTCTTTTGAACAATCGAGACCGGAGACCGTCCCAATTAGTGTGTCTAAAGCTGTGGCAGTGCCCCAATATCGGGACTGGCGGAGGAGCTGTACGCTTGCGCTTCTGTACTTGAATTTTTCGTTCATTGCTGAACAGCGAAAGCTCTGAATCGCCCTTTAAGGAGCTTGCAGCTAAAAATCTAATCCGTCAAATCGAGGGCTCGAATCTAAAAGTTCTGAAGCATACAAATTCAGGAGAAACCTGAAAATAATCTTACTAACCTATAAAAAAAGGCCTGCTCACTTTGAACAGGCCCTCTTACATTGTCATACATAAAGTTTTGACGCTATCTTCCGCCTCCGCCGCCGAACGGGTCGAACCCTCCGCCGCCGAACGGGTCGAAGCCGCCCTGGCCTTGCCCGCCCTGCTGACCGCCACGATTAAACCCGCCTGAGCGTGATTCTTTCACTGTAACCTCTCGCTCAGCTTCTGCGGTTATTGTCTTATAGGCCTTTGTCATAGAGGAGCTCCAGTTGCGGTTTCTAATCGGAACAACATTAACCTCCTGATCCTGAATATATACCATACTCTCGTACTGCTTTTCTACGAAGTTTCCAAGCAGCGACCAAGTGCTGGTATCCACGGTGTCAACGTAAACAGCTCCTGTGGAGTAATCAAATTCTTCAGGCTCTGTTTCTTCTTCCTCCTCATCTTGTCTCTGGTCTGGACGGCGGCGTCTGTCGTCCTGCTTTTCTTCTGCCAATCCTCCAACGCTCTCGCCGGGCTTAACAAAGAAATCGTGCAGATGCCACTGGCCAAGCTCGAGCTTTGCAACTTTGCAGAGAACACCGTTGGTTTTCCCGTCTGAAGGGAATATATACTGCGTTTTCAGTATTTCGAAGGATTTAGTGGGCTCTGTGAATTCGCTCCATAGAACCACATCATCATTATATTCGCTGTAATCCTCTTTCAGCCAGTCTTTTCCTGCAACAGGATTAAACACGCCGCATCTCATTCTGTAGCGATAGGTTTGCCCGGGCGAAACTGTATCATCGTGCGACCATACATTTATAACGCCGGAAAGTTCTTCAAGCTCTTGCCCCTCTTCAATCAAAAGCTTCTGATATTCTTCTTCCAAATCCACCTGCGGTCTCTGGGGAGTTTCTTCTTCCTGTCTTTCATCTCTTCTGCGCGTCCTTCTGTCGCGGTTTGTATCCGGCTGGTTCATACCGGGATTGAAGCCGGCACCTCCGCCGCCGCCTCCGCCAAATGGATCAAAGCCGCCCCCGCCGATGTCTTGAGTGTCTCTCTGCGGCCTTCTTCTTCTGGTATCTCTCTCTTCGCTTTCCTGCCTGCGTGATTCTCTGAGTTCTCTGAGCTCTTCACGCCTCTGCATTTCCATCAGCTTTTCATACTCATCATAAAGCGACGGGGGATACCATTTCTCATCAACTACTGCAATATCATACATCTGCGGCTGCAGGGCATTTCTCCAAACATCCGAGGTTTTGAACTGGGGCATAAGAACATTGAGCTGATTAGCCTTCTGCACATCATAGGCCTGCTGAATAAGCTCTGAATACTTGTCCACCTTAGGCCTTTCAACTGTCTGCCAGTCGCTCCAGCCTGTGGCAGTGAGAACCTGCCTCTGCATTTCGATTCCGGCAAAAACAGGGCTTGCAAGGGTCTGGTCTCGCCATTCGGCTTTGATTCCGCGGCCTGCGAAAGTTCTTTTGAAGCTCGCCAAAAGCTCTGAAATATCAAACTCTGCCTGCAGAGTTACAACATCAATATCCCTCGGCTCTACTTCAGCCTGAGAATAATCATTGGCCGGCTCAAGCTTGCTGAGAGGCATAAAACCGACTGTACGCACCTTTTGAGCTTCGAGATTTGCAAGGCGAGGTATATCAGGCAGTGCATACTCCCTGTCTCCCTGAATCGCATCAAGATCTGTTGCAGGCACTCCAATCGGCTGGAGGTCGAGTCCGCCGAGGCTGCTGTCCATCATAGATTTGAAATCATCCAGCTTTGCTGAATACTGCGTCTTCGGCTGCGGCGAGGATTCAAGTTTATTCTCAATAGTCTGGGTATCCTGAAGTATTTCTCTGTCAACGTTTGCAGGTGAAACCTCCTGAGAACCATACTTTAAGGTGTTAGGCCCCATAATTACAAAATAGAGCAGCACCGCCAGAGAAAACAGCGCTGAAACACCCAGCACTATCCAATGCACAATACGTTCTATAGGACTTTCTTTAGATCTACTCATTATCTCTTCCCGTTAATTCTAAGAGGGTTATTTCTTTTAATCTTCTTCGCCCTGCATTTTTGTTTTAATGCTTTCAGGGATAATTTCTTCGTATGCTTTTCGGGCAAATATATACTCGCATGAAGCTGTCCACTGTACTACAGATTTATCACCGTACCTGTAATATTCGTGTGCCCTGTCATCTCGAATGATCGGCATAGAGCTCCAGTCGAGTATTGTAATCTGATTGCCCTGATAGGTTTTTTCTTGCTGATTCCCGTCCCAGCCGTAAAACTTGTGCATCTTTTCCGAGCAGAGCTCTTCTACAAATTCAGGTATCTTGCTCTTTTCTATTACCACAGAAACGCTGAAATGTATTACATCCAGAGTTTCGTTATCGCCCACCCTGTTTGTAACGGAGCTGGCAACAAGAATTGGCTTGTTATTTTCAGTAACGTAGTAGGGCTCGTCTATAATCTTGGATTTTCCTGTCCCCCTTGAAACGTAATCAACATTGTCCGCTCTTTTCTGGAATCTCACGGCAAGCAGCCTTTTAACAGGAGAGGCAAACACGCTCTGGGCATCAGCATTTGCCGTTTTAACAGACTTCACTACGTCCTTATACACCCATAAAGCAACCTGCGAATTCCAGCAGTCCTGAACGGCAATATTCTCAGATACAAACTCGTACTTATGCCAAAAATCGTACCACGGGAAATTTCGGGGATTCATATAAACCGGATTTGAAGCAGCCTTGTTCCTGCAAAGGGCTTCAACAATCGGATCCTCGCCCTCTTCGGTTCTGGATCTTCTCTCGCGGGCAGCCTTAACATTTTTTATCTCCTGCTCGCTGGGCGCATCAACGCCGCCTGCATCTTCCACCATCTTCTCAACCGCTGCTCTGTACTGCTTGGAGTAGTCAGTGAAAAGCTGCCTTGAAGTATCGTCCGGCTTGGGAAATATCTGATAGCTTATGAGCTCTTTCATAGTGGTCTGAAGGAACATATTTTCAATTGTTGCCGCATCTTCTTCATGCATCTTCTGATAAGAAGCCTCCACCTTGTACTGCTCAGCAGAAGGCGTTTGAGAGGACAGTCGGCGAACCTGCGAACCCATTGAAACGCTGTCCTGCATTTTTTCTTTCAAAGCTGAATTCGAAAGCCATGTAAGCACGAGGACAACAAGGCCTGCCAAAGCGATAGCAGACGGGATGATTATGGTTAAGTATCTTTTTAGGAAATTCATTAAATTCTCCAGCTAAGCATCTATTATTCAGAAACCTCTGTTTCAGAGTCGGCTTCGGGGGCATCCTTCCAAAGGAACTTGAACTTGAGTTTGAACCAGTGGTCTCTTATAACATACTCTTTCTCGCCGTAGTCATCGAATTGGATAACACCGCTCTGGTCTGTCTTTACCACCTTGCTCATCTCTTCCCCTGTAACCGGGTCAATGAGAACTGTTTCTTCTTCAAGTATCTCTTGGCCGGCCTTTGCCTTGCTTTCTTCAGGGTCTAATCTTTCAACAGTTTTTTCAATCCCGATTCCTACAGGCATCTCACTGCTTTCGGGGGAAACCGGGCCTGTTTCATATTCAAAGTGATTCGAGGATTCTTTCTGGTACAGCTCTATGTCGTACCTTTCGAAAACTTCCTTGAAATTCTCAAGACGTGTAACAAATCCCCATTTATCCTTGTTATCGCCCACGCCGACAGGGTCCATAATCTTGCCTATCTCGCTGTAAGGCGAATACCCTTCAACCACAACCACAAATCCGGGGCCGTCTTCTTCTGTTTCCTCTTCGTCGGTTCTTTGCTCGCCCTCTGCGCCGGTCTGCATACCGCCCATGGTTCCTCCGCCTCCGCCGAACGGATCAAAACCGCCTCCGCCTCCGCCAAACGGATCGAAGCCTCCGCCTCCGCCGAACGGGCTTGCAGTTCTGTCTGTCCCGCCTCTATCGGTCTGCTTTCTTGTTTCAGAAAAGGCGGTGGTTTTAATGCTGTCTGTATAATCAATAACGAGACTTGATACGAAGATCTGCTTTCTTTCAGAGCGGGGAGTCTGTTTAACTTTTTCAATATTACCGTTCTGGAAGGCCTCATAGAGTTCGGACTGTTCGGGGTTGTTCTCGGCATTCGGCATACAAAAGCCTATCCCCTGCACAACAGAGGGTATAATATCCCTGTTGTCGAAGTAATCCATATACTTGCTGATCTTCTCTTCAAGCTTTTCGTCCTTCTGCTTCTGCTGTTCGAGTTTGCTAATGGCATCCTGAGCCCTGTCTATTACAGCTCTAACCTCTCTTCTTGTGTCCTGATTTGCGCTGTAGGCAATTTTGTCTGCCATGCTCTTTCCGAATGCTGCTATACAGGCTATGAGGAATATGAAAGCCGCTGCGTACATATAAACAGATTTCTGCTTCCAGGCCATAGTTCTGGCTACGTTGGTTGGCAGAAGATTTGCATTTATCGGGGCCTTGCCCAAGGCCTGAAGACCGATGCCGTAAGCCACGCTGTTATCTAATATATTCTGATGGAAGCTTGCTGCTGAAACCCCTGAGCTGAGCCTTACCTTCTTGAATTCGGTAGGCATAAACATCTTAATCCCGAGGCTCTGCTGGAGATACTTTGCAAGCCCCTGAAGCTTAAAGCCCCCGCCGAGGCCTATAACACGCACAAAATCCACTTTATGGGCATCAGAATAATATCCCAGAGACCTTTGTATCTCTTCTGAGAGCTCTGTGTAGGTTCGCCGCATCGCCTGGAATATCTGTTTTGCATACTTGCTCGACTGTGAATTCCTTTTGAGCTTTTCTGCCTTCTCGAAATCAATCTTGAAAGCGTCTGATACGGCTTCTGTAAAATCGTTGCCGCCCATTGGTATGCACCTTTGCCATACCGAATTTCCGGAACATACTACGAGGTTTGTATTGTCTGTTCCGATATCAAGCAGAACTATTGCCTTGCCGGGATTCTTGAGCACATCGGGGAATTCATAGGCGGCATAGTTGTAGATAGCCATAGGAGCCATCTGAACATAATTAACACGAATTCCGGCCTCAGTGTAATGAGAAAGAATAGACTCAACAAGCTCATTCTTGATTGCAAAAATTCCAATGGAGGTATCCGGAGAATCCTCCTCGCTCATAAGCTCATAATCCCACTCAACCTCATGGATGTCGAAGGGAATCTGCTGAGCAGCCTCGTGCCGCACAAGCTTTGTAAGCTGCTTTTTATCTACAGGCGGAAGCTTTACGAACCTTGCAAAGCTTGTCTGCCCAGGCACTGATATTGCCACCTCTTCGCCACGCAGATCGTGCTTGGAGGCGAATTTCTTTATAGTTTCTGCTGCGTACTGCTCCTTTTGCTCTTCGCCCACTTCAGGAGCGCTGAGCAGATGCCTGTGTTCGATGAGTTCTGATTCAAGAACTTCAACGGTTTCGCCGTCTAACCTGAGATGCAGTGCTCTCAAGGCTCGACTGCCCACATCTAAAGCCCATACGTATTCGCTGCCAGATGCCATATATCACAGTCTCCTTAGCCGCCCTGAAAAAGCAGGGCTTGTTTTTGGTTACAATTTTTATATCTTCTGGAGTATGGTAACATTTTATATAACTACGCTGGGATGTAAAGTAAACCAGTACGAAAGTCAGCAAATTAGGCAATTTTTGCAGTCCATAGGGCTCAGTCAGACGTTCAAACCCGAGAATGCCGACATAGCGGTGGTAAGAACGTGCTGCATCACCCGAAACGCCTCATCCAAGAGCAGGCAGGCGATAAAACGAATACACAAAGCCAATCCGGAGTGCGTTATTATTGCCAACGGATGCCTTATAGACTCAGAAACAGAAGAGAAACCTCAGGATATTGAGAGTCTGGTACTTCAGAGAGAGAATCAGCAGCTTGAAAAAATATTAGAGCAGGTTTGCGGAAAACTGAAAACCGAAGAAAGGATTTTTGAGAGCGGACTGAAAAACTACGGCCGGCAAACAAGGGCATTTCTGAAGGTGCAGGACGGATGCGACGGATTCTGCAGCTATTGCATAATCCCAAAAATCAGAACTGATATCTCATCAAAGCCCTTGGAAAATGTTTTGAATGAGGCTCAGGAGCTTGTGGATTCAGGGCACAGGGAGATTGTGCTTACGGGCGTGTTTCTCGGGGCATACGGCAAAGAAACCGTAAAGAGAAGCCGCTGGAGACAGAGCGTGAACCGTGAATTTCTAAAGCTCGTGGATTCTGTCGCAAAAACGCCCGGTCTGGAAAGGCTCAGGCTAAGCTCTGTAGAGCCGGGGGATATAAGCGAAGAACTGATGGAGATTTATAAGAGCCGAACCAATCTCGCTCCGCATTTCCATATCTCGCTTCAGTCCGGCAGCAGCCGAATACTGAAGCTGATGAATAGACAGTATGACAGCGAAACCTTTCGGCAGAAAATCGACTTAATCAATGAGAGTCTGCATAAACCAGCAGTAACCACAGATATAATTGCCGGCTTCCCGGGAGAAACCGAGGCAGATTTCAAAAAATCTATTGAGATGTGCAGATATTGCGGGTTCTCAAAAATCCACGTTTTCAGCTATTCATCCCGAAAGGGCACAGGAGCTGAGAATTTGAATGGGCATCTGCCCGCCGGCGTGATCAAGCAAAGAGCCGCAGAGCTGGCAGAGCTGGGAGACAGGCTCGCTGAGAAATACCGTAATTCTCTTGCAGGCCAAGAGGCAGCAGTAATTATTGAAAACGAAAACACCCAGAGCGGCAAATGCGAAAGATACCTCGATATTAAACTCACTGAAGGCAATTTCAGAAGAGGCCAGCTCGTTCTGGCAAAAATCCTCCCCAGCGGCAAAGAAGCTGCTCCCTGCCGATGATTTAGAAATATTTCACGTGTGTGACAATTTTTTTGGGCAAAATGCAAATCATCATGCTGCAATGCTTTGCAGAATTTACTGCTATTTATTTACTGAGCCTGTCCGCCTGCGGCGGAAAACTCGCAAAGGATTTTTATTTGCGGGTTTTGTTGGCGAGCAGGGGCGAACCTGCGTTTTCGCCCGGCTGGGCAGCGTGGAAATTCTGCGAAAAAAAACTTATGCCTTATTTTCCCTTCTGCATATTCTCAATTGGTCTGTATCCACTTATTCCGTCCGCCGAAGGCGGACTTCTTGCGTGGCTCTGATTGTCATTAGTATTCCGCGGCGATTTTACGAGGCGAACATTTAAACAGAGCCGCACGTGGAGTCCGCCGGAAGCGGACGGAACACGCGGATAGATTCGGCTTTAAAAAGCTTTGCCAAAAAATATTGTCGCACACAATTCACCAAAACCAAACAATTTTCTTGCCGAGGTGTACCAAATATAGTACAATGCTTTAGATGGACTCGGGCAAAAATATAAAAGTACGTTTTTATCGCTCACCTTCAGGCAATGAACCTGTTCGTGATTGGCTTAAAAGCCTTTTGCCAGAAGAAAAATTGAAAATGGGAACTGATATTAAAACAGTAGAATTTGGATGGCCTATTGGATTACCTGTTTGCCGGAGCCTCGGAGAGGGTCTTTGGGAGGTACGGTCTAACTTCCAAAATAGGATCGGGCGCGTTATTTTTTATATTAAGGATGATACAATGTGGCTGCTTCATGGCTTTATAAAAAAGCAGCAGAAAACGCCTGCGAGTGATTTGGACACAGCCAAAAAAAGAAAAAGAGAAATCCAGATTGCGATCTGGAAAGGAAGATAAATATGGAAGAAAAAGAAAACAAAAATCCCCTTGGTTCTTCTTTCGATGATTTTCTTCAGGAAGAAAATATCTACGAAGAATCAACGCTCTCTGCGGCTAAAAGAGTGCTGGCGATGAAAATTTGCGAAGATATGGCAAAGCAGCGAATTTCCAAAACCGCAATGGCAAGGCAAATGAACACTTCACGCAGCTCGTTAGACCGCCTGCTCGACCCGGCTTGCAAATCCGTTACTCTGCAGACGCTGGACAAGGCGGCAAAAACGCTTGGAAGAAGGCTTAAAATCGAACTGATTTGAAAAATACAGAGGAAGATTGAAAATTGCTTTAGCGGTAATTCACATCAGAGATCTTTACTTCTGTATTTTCATCCCATCCCTTTTTCTTTTTTCCTGACTTCGGTGTTAACTCGCATAAATTTCTTGTAGCCGCAGCTGCTTATAAGGGATTTGGGGTTACTGCACTTTTCAAACTTGGCCTTCTCGAATTCGGCAAGATCTTTGAGACGGGCAACCTCTTCTTCTGTGAAGGCAGTGCCAATATGACGTACTATACGCTGTGGAGGCAGAACAAAAAACGCCCTGAAGGAATCTCTTCCCGCAGAGCGTTATGAAACGAGGCCGAAGGGACTCGAACCCTCAGCCTTCGGATCGACAGTCCGATGCTCTAACCAATTGAGCTACGGCCCCATTTCTTTTCTATTAGCGGTGATAAGCGAGGCCGAAGGGACTCGAACCCTCAGCCTTCGGATCGACAGTCCGATGCTCTAACCAATTGAGCTACGGCCCCGTCACCAATAATAGAACCGGTATGGTAATAAAGAGATGAATTAAGTCAATCATATTTTCGCAAAAAACGGCAGTTCAGCGGGAAAAAATCATCGTTTTCTTTTGACGCCGAAAAGTCCTGCGGCGTATATATTTATCTGCCATATTACTGCACCGATTACAGCGGTATATACA
This sequence comes from Sedimentisphaera salicampi, assembly GCF_002117005.1. NCBI lineage: Bacteria > Pseudomonadati > Planctomycetota > Phycisphaerae > Sedimentisphaerales > Sedimentisphaeraceae > Sedimentisphaera > Sedimentisphaera salicampi. Next base: position 2,674,185 of record NZ_CP021023.1, on the reverse strand, counting down.
GCCTCGGCCGGCAGTGTCAGATGCGGTTTTATTATCTGCACTTCTGTTTTCAGCCCTGTTAGCGGAATCACGAGAATATCAATAACTATAGCGAGGAAGAAAATAGCAGCAGCGCGGTTTCGAACCCTGTCCATACTCAAAAACTCGCGGGCATTGGAGAAGAATGTCCCTGCCACAAGAAAAGCGAGCGTATGAGGCCCCATCGTAATGCTTGAAACATCAGCAAGAAAGCCCAGAGCGAAGGCGGCTGTGATGGCATCCCGCCTTGAGAGCGAATAGCAGAAAAAGCCCAGCAAAGGCACCATAAGATCGGGACGTATATCGAACCTGCTGATTTCGATATAGCCTATAGCAGCGCTTGAATTGAGCAAAACAGCAATTCCGGCAGTGATTGAGAAAAAGAGCCACTTCATTTCTGCGAAACCTCCTGAGCCGGGGCAACCACTATCACCGCCACCTTCTTCAATTTCTCAAAATCAGCTGAGGGCTCAACTGTAATATCCCAAATGAGCGGGTCTTCCATATCTTCCACCACAGTTTTAACAACGCCTGCTATCCTCGGAGTTTCCAGATACTTCTTCTCGGGGCTTGCATAGACATAGTCTCCGGGCTTTACATCCAGCTCAGCTGAGATATATGGGATTTTGCAGGCATCCAGCCCGTTGCCCACCATATTCGCCCTGATGTACTCCTCTCTGCCCGGGCGGACAATGTGCACAGGGACCTGAAGCGTGTTGTTTGTAATGAGGGTAACCCTTGCCCAAGAGCTGGATATATCAGTAACTTTGCCAATTATCGCCCCCTCTGCGAATGCATACTGCCCCTTCTCAACTCCATCAATTGAGCCTCTGTTGATGAGTATTTTCTGCCCCTGCTCGCGTTTGATTATATCAGCCATAACGAACATATCACCTGTTTTGGGCATTGAGCTGCGGAATTTAGTTGCCTCCTCGAGTCTCTTCTGGGCTTCGAGAAGGTCTGCATAGAGGTTCTGGTATGCCGCCCAGAGGTGGTCGTATTCGCTTTTTGAAACATAATCGCCTGATGAGTGAAGCGAGCCGCCTGAGGGCTTGCCGGGCAGCTTTATATCGATTCCAATAACTGGCCTGAACAGCTCAATGAAAAATGAATTTAGATTTCGAGTAATCTTATGCGGCAAAATAAGCAGGGCAACCCCGGCAAGGAGCAAGCTGCAGAAAATAGCGCTGTTGCTCGAGTTTTGTTTGCGTTTTGCCATATAACTCTGCTTTTATATAAAGACCTCCGGCGATTTGCCAGAAAACGGGTTAATCCCAGTTATAGCTGTCCTGATCGATGCTTTCCCTGAGGCTCTCGAGGTTTTCAAGGAATACGCACGTGCCTCTGGCTACGCATGTAAGCGGGTCTTCAACGAGATTCACATTCAGCCCTGTAGCGTTAGCAAGCACTTTATCCATACCTCTGAGTATAGCTCCGCCTCCGCAAATGTGAACTCCATTATCAATCAGGTCTGCTGCGAGTTCGGGTTCGGCCTTTTCAAGAGTTTGGGTAACACATTCAATAATAGAAGATACCGGCTCCTTTAGAGCCTCTCTTATCTCCTCGCTTGTTATCACAATCTTCCTGGGAAGGCCGGATATTGTATCCCTTCCCGCTATTTCCATGGTCATCTCTTCTTCAAGCGGACCGGCAGAGCCGAGCTCAATCTTCACCTGCTCAGCGCGCGACTCACCTATAAGGAGATTGTATGTTCTTTTGAGGTGGTTGATTATCGCTTCGTCGAAATCGTCCCCGCCAACTCTAAGGCTTGTGCATGTGCTTATATCGGCAAGAGACATAATCGCAACTTCTGTAGTTCCACCGCCTATATCCACAATCATTGAAGCGGTCGGCTCGGTAATCGGAAGACCTGCCCCGATGCCCGCTGCCATTGGTTCGTCGATCAGGAACACTTTCCTCGCACCTGCCCGTTCGGCGCTGTCTCGCACAGCTCTTCTCTCAACGGCAGTGATCCCGCTGGGAACAGATATAACAACCTGCGGCCTGAGCAGACCGCCCCTGCCGTGAACCTTGCGGATGAAGTAGCCGAGCATAGCTTCGGTGATTTCGAAATCACTTATAACACCGTCCTTGAGCGGACGTATTGCAGAAATGGAGCCGGGGGTTTTTCCAAGCATATCCTTAGCCACAAGCCCAACTGCTTCGCCGTTGTTCAAAACTACGTTTGTGCCTTTGCGCACTGCGACAACAGAAGGTTCATTCAGCTTAATACCCTCACCTCGTACAGTTACCAGGGTGTTGCATGTCCCTAAGTCTATACCCATATCTGTACTGAACCAGCCAAGAATTGTATCAAGTATCACAGATTGACCCTTTCAGAAGGAAAAAGATATGCTTAGCATAATTAAAAAGGCACGGGTATCCTTCCCGTGCCTTAAATAACGAGCTTATATCAATTAAACTTCAGCAGGTTCTCGGCACCGAATGTGTTAATACATTCCATAAGCACAATTACTGCTGTTGTAAGTACAAAAAGGAAAGCTATTCCGAGAAATCCTGTATAAATATCACTTTGAGCCGTTTTTTTAACTTTTTTAGCCATTTAACTGCTTCCAGCCTTTCCTTACAGTTCTGTTGAAACGGTATCGCCCACTTTCGGCGCAGATTTCTTAAGCTTAATTACGCCGGCAGACTTTTCGACATCCACATCTGTAATTTCAATATCACAAACAAAGCTCTCGCCTCTTGTAATATGAAGCTTCATACCCTTCTTAACCCCGTCTGAACTGCCGACGCTCACAGAAATGAGCCTCTCGCCCACTTCTGAAACGAGGCCTGTAACAGGTGCATAAGAACGAGGCTCCAGAGCCTTGGCCTTATCTTCCACTACAGTAACCGCCTGCGCCTGCTGGGGGGCTTTTTCCTTTTGCTCAAACATTTTCTCCATAGAGGCCATTTGCTCCTTGAGCCTTCTCTTTTCAGCTTTGAGAGACTGCACCATCACGATGTGCTCATCCAGAGCGGTAGTTTTCTCGTTGAGCATATTTGAGAGCTTGAGGGTTTTCTCCTGCTCTTTTTGCAGCATATTTCTTGTTGATTCGAGGGATGCGTGCATTTCGCTGATAGTCTGCTCAAAATCTTTTACAATTCCTGATAGACTGTTCACTCTGTCCTGCCATTTAACAGCCTTATTCTGAGCGTTTTTCAGATCGAGCATCGCCTGCTCCTTCTGCTGATTGAGCTCGCTGACCTTGTCTTTAAGCTTGTCAATCTGCTGCTGCATCTGCATTTTCTGCTCGTTAAGACTTGAAACAGCCACATTCTTGCTGTCCTGAAGGACTTTATAATCGCTCTTGAGCTGATCGTAATCAGCCTTCACGTCGTTTGTCTTAGAAACGTAAATGAACACAGCCCCGCAAAGAAATATCGCTGAAACTGACAAAAGTACTGCTAAAGTTTTTGTTAAAGTACTCAAAGCCTTGCTCCTGATATCGATTGTTTTTATTAGCAACTATAACCGCCGGCATACCCGACGAATTAGAACCAGTCAGATTTTAGTTTTGAAATTGTAAAAGGTCAAGCATTTTGTTAGTATTAGAAAAGTTTTATAAACTTTTAAATGCTTTTGTGGGATAATCAAAAGTAAAAAAGCGAGACTCACTCAAAAAGCCCCGCTCTGAACTTCGATTAAGCCGATAATCAGCCCTGTGCTGCCTTATTATACTTTCTCTTAGGCGGCTTGACTACCAGACCGCTTTTCACGGCTTTGGCAGAGACAGTTATCTTTTTGACCTGACCGTCCACCATAACCCGCATTTTCTGGGTATTCGGCTTGAATTTTCTTTTGTTCACTCCGCGTATGTTCAAACCTACACCGCCGAGACGTTTTGGCTTACCATGACGGACAATACTGCGTCCGACAGAGGTCTTTCTTCCTGTTAGCTGACACTTTCTTGACATATCTGTTCTCCTGCAATAAAGAGTTCACAGTTTCTGATTTTTATGAAGACGAGTTATTTTAGAGAAGTAAGCAATGCTTTCAAGAAAAAAATCTCACTTATCCCGCCTCAAATTATAATTTTACGAGTTTTCCGCCTGCGGTTTGAGTGCGGGAAAGAGTATTACATCCCTTATGCTGGGCGAATCGGTAAGGAGCATAATCAGCCTGTCTATACCAATTCCCAGCCCGCCGGCCGGGGGCATACCATACTCAAGCGCTGTGAGGAAATCTTCGTCCATCTTGGCCATTGAATCCTCTTCGCCCCTGAGCTGGCTCATAAAGTTTTTTCTCTGCACTTCCGGATCGTTGAGCTCTGTATAAGCATTGCCCACCTCCATTTTAGCGCAGAAAAGCTCAAACCTCTCTGCTGTCTCGGGGCTTTCGGGCTTTGTTTTGGTAAGCGGGCAGATAGCTGCAGGATAATCCATAACAAACGTTGGATTAACCAAATGCTGCTCTACGGTCTGTTCAAAAACCTCATTTATCACAACAGCATCATCCATCCCTGCCTCATTTATCCCAAGCTCGCCAGCCTTTTTGCGAACAGCCTCAACATCATCAATATCGCAGCCGGAATATTCCTTGAGAAGATCGGCGTATCTCGCCCTTCTCCACGGAGTGCTGAAATCAATTTCCATATCGCCGTATGTGAGCTTTGAGCCTTCGCAGTGTTTTTCGATAATATTGGAAACAAGCTCTTCTGTAATATCCATCATACCAAGATAATCGCTGTATGCCTGATAGAGCTCCATCATTGTAAATTCAGGGTTGTGGCGGGTGCTGAGGCCTTCGTTTCGATAGCTTCTGTTAATCTCGAAGACCTTCTCAAATCCGCCAACCAGAAGACGCTTCAGGTACAGCTCGGGGGCAATCCTGAGATACATATCTATATCAAGGGTGTTGTGGTGGGTTATAAACGGCTTCGCTGCCGCCCCGCCTGCAATAGACTGCATCATCGGCGTTTCCACTTCATAAAACCCCTTCTCAATCAGCATACTGCGGATTGAGGCGATTATATCGCTGCGTTTCTTGAATTTCTGCATCACCTCGGGATTCGCCCAGAGGTCAACATACCGCTGGCGGTAGCGGAGGTCTCTATCCTGAAGGCCGTGGAATTTTTCAGGCGGCTGGATGATGGCCTTAGAGAGGATTTTTATTTCTTCCGCCCAGATCGTAAGCTCGCCTGTTTTTGTTCTTCCAAGCTGACCGTCTGCAAAGAGGATATCGCCAAGATCCAGAGATTTTGCAACAGGCCACTGATCCTCCTGCACGCGCTTTTTGCTCAGGCCGATTTGAATAGTGCCGGAAGAATCGCGGAGAGTTATAAAAATAAGTTTCCCAATATCTCGCAGAAGCACAATCCTGCCTGCGGCCTTTGCCTTCTGGTCTTCGCTGTCTTCAATGTATCTGTCTCTTATGCCCGCTGAAGGCTCAACACCCTCAACTCTGCTGCCGTAGGGATCTACACCGAGCTCACGAAGCTTTGCGAGCTTGGCCTTTCTCTGCTGGGTAAGCTGATCAACAGATTCACTCATTGTATTAATTCCTTGAATACTAAAAAATAATTTGAAACGGAGCCGGCTATTCTTTTCCCCAGCTATTCATTTTCTCAAAGAGGTATGCCGGAAGCTTATCCTGATGCACCCTTTCCTGCGCCATTGTATCTCTGTGGCGAACGGTTACAGTGCCGTCTTCTTTCACCTGCCCGTCAACTGTAATGCAGAAAGGCGTACCTGCCTCGTCCTGCCGGCGGTATCGCCTGCCGATTGCGCCCTTTTCGTCGTAGAATACGTTCCAGTTTGCACGGAGACTGTCAACGATATTGTGGGCAATCTCGGGCATCCCCTCCTTCTTCACCAGCGGAAATACCGCTGCCTTTATCGGAGCTATGTCTGGATGGAAACGAAGGAGGTTGCGTGTTTCGCCCTTCACCTCTTCTTCGTCGTATGCATCCACGAGAAAAGCGAGGGTGCTTCTATCCACTCCGGCGCTGGGCTCGATTACATACGGGATGTATCTTTGCTTTTTCTGCTCATCGAAGAAAGAAAGCGGGCCTTTGTGGTAGTCGGGCTGCTCGTCTTTGAGCTCCACTTTGGCAAGGTCTCTGCCGGCCTCGATGAAGTTGTTCATACTCCTCATCCCCTGCTGATGTCTGCGGAGGTCGTAGTCGGTGCGGTTTGCAACGCCTTCGAGCTCCTGCCACTCGCCGCTGCCGAACGGGAATCGGTATTCAACATCAACGCAAGCCTTTGCATAATGAGCGAGCTCGTCTGCATCGTGGTCGCGCATGCGGAGATTGTCTTTGTTTATGCCGTATTCAACATACCAGTTGAAACGTTTCTCTTTCCAGAATTCGTACCACTGCTCGTCTGTTCCCGGCTCGCAGAAGAATTCCAGCTCGGCCTGTTCAAATTCGCGGGTACGGAAGATGAAGGCCTTCGTTGTAACCTCGTTCCTGAAGCTCTTGCCAATCTGGGCAATTCCGAACGGGACTTTCACACGCGTGCTGTCTAAAACGTTGCGGAAATTCGCAAAGATCCCCTGAGCGGTTTCAGGACGCAGATAAACGGCCATCGTATCATCGGAATTTGCACCCATCTGAGTTTCAAACATAAGCTTGAAGGCCATCGGCTCGGTAAACTCGCCTGCCGCACCGCAGTTTGGACATACCTTATCTGAGGTGATTCTGGGATCCTGCCCGATATCCTCGGCCTTTTTGCCCTCTTTGTTGAGAAGGTGGTCTATTCGAGTTCTTGTATGGCATTTCCTGCATTCTGTTATCAGATCAGCGAATTTGTCTGCATGGCCGGAGGACTTCCATACCATCGGGTGCATAAGTATGCTGCTGTCTAAGCCTACAACATCATCACGCATCTGAACAGTGCTCTTCCACCACGCATTGCGGACATTACGCTTGAGCTCGCTGCCGAGCGGGCCGTAGTCGTAGCAGCTTGCCAGACCGCCGTAGATTTCGCTGGACTGGAAAATAAATCCGCGTCTTTTGCAGAGTGATACAATATCTTCAAGTTTGTTAAGTTTTGCCATATTAAACCTTTAATTCTCATTCGATTGGGCGGCTTCAACAATACAACCCGCCAAGGGGCTCGCAAAAATGAGCATTATAATTGCAGTAGTATTGATTACAAGATTTTTGTAAATGAGGCCTTACGCTCAGCCGCTGAGCAGCTCTGAAATATCTCAGCCACTGAGGATCGATAAGATTCACTAAGGGGTATGTCGAACCACTAATTCCCGCTAATTTTTCACTAATGATTTGGAGGAGGCGAAGTTTTAATTTTTTAATCCTCTCCGTTATCTCCGCTTCCTCCGATATTTAACTCTCTTTTACATCAGAGATTAGACCGCCTCCGGCGGACAGGCTCGGTATAAATCAAATTTACTTTGGAGGGGGACAGGCACATAAATGAGGGAAAGCTCTCTGCCGGAAGGACGCTTAAACGCAATACATAATCCTGCTCTGATGTTGGAGATATTTTTTTTTGACAGAGCCAGTCCGCCTGCGGCGGAGAGTTATCGGAGGAAGCGGAGAGAAGATGTAATTTTGACAGGATTTACAGGATAAATATTTAATATAGGAAAAGGCGGAGAGAAAATTTTTCAGCCGCTAATCTGCACTAATTTTTCACTAATGATTTTGCCACTCGCAATCCGCCGCAGGCGGACTCCACGCACGGCTCTGATTGTCATTAGTATTACGCAGCGATTTCACAAAACGAGATATCTAAACCGAGCCACGCATGAAGACCCGCCGCAGGCGGAGAGCCTGTCCGCCGAAGGTGGAGAATAAGTGGACAAAAGGACGCAGAGGAAATATATATAATCCACAGATAACACGGATTACACAGATGTTTTTAAATGTAATATAGTTTATTCCTCCGAGAACTTCGTGGTTTAGTGAGTAATTTTCCTACCACAAAGTTTTTTATAAACAAAGGAGCAACTGCACCCTATAAAGCCCAAACTGCTTAAGCCTTGATTATATCGATAATTTTATCAAGATCATTCGGCACTTCCACAGGCGGATTGCTCAGCACGCCTTCCCGCTTTGTATGGTAATTTACGGTTATATCGGGGTCTTTGAGGGCATGTCCAGTGAGCACGCACGCCACCTTCTCGCCCGGGTTGATTGTCCCGTCCTGCACGAGCCTTCTCAGCCCTGCAACCGAAGCAGCTGAGGCCGGCTCGCAGCCGAGGCCGTATTTGCCTATCATCGCTTTGGCGTCTTTGATCTCCTCGTCGGGCAGGTCTATAACGAGCCCGTCGCAAATCTCGATTGACCTAAGGCACTTCTTGAGGTTTACCGGCCTTGAAATTTCGATAGCCGATGCGATAGTATGCGGCGAAAATTTCTTCGCTGTAAAATCAGTGTAGAGCGAATTGATTTCCTTTGTCTCCACCCATCCACTGTTCCACTTGAGGCCTCTTTCATTTACCAGATACGAAAGCGTATCAGCGCCGCTTGCATTGATGATTGCAAGCCGCGGGATTTTATCGATTAGGCCGAGGTCTTTGAGCTCTTTGAATGCCTTCCCGAAAGAGCTGGAATTTCCGAGATTCCCGCCCGGCACAATGATCCAGTCAGGCACCTGCCAGTTGAGCGATTCGATAATGCGGTACATAATCGTCTTCTGCCCTTCGAGGCGGAATGGGTTGAGCGAGTTGAGCAGGTATATATTGAGCTTCGTGCAGACATCCTGCACCTGCTTCATGCAGTCGTCGAAATCGCCTGCAATCTGGATTGTCTGAGCGCCGTAGTCCATCGCCTGGCTGAGCTTGCCGAAGGCGATACGCCCCTGCCCGATGAAAACTGTGCATTTCATCCCGCAGCTGTGGGCATACAGCGAAACCGCTGCGCTGGTATTGCCGGTTGATGCGCAGGCGCAGCTCTTCGCCCCCACGAGGCTCGCATGGCTGAACGCCGCTGTCATACCGTTATCCTTGAAAGAGCCGGAGGGATTGAGCCCCTCATACTGCAGATGCACGTTCCCTTTGTCCATACCCAGCTCTTTGGCGATAAAATCGTTCTGCTGGAGGATGGTCTGCCCCTCGCCTATGCTCACTTTATGCTCGTCTTCGCAGAAGTTCAAAAGCTCGCGGAAACGCCATACGCCGGAAAAATCCAAACGCTGATTGCGATTAGCCCACCGCTTGCTGAAATCTTCCATCTTCGCCGGCAGCTCCGCCCTGGACCAGTCGTACTGAATATCCAGCAGGTCGCCGCACTTGGGGCACTTGAATATCGCTTCGGTGCGGTCGAATTCTGCACCGCAGTCCGGATTTATACATTTTTGATAAGCTGTAATTGCCATTTTATGCTCCTGTTGGCTCACTTTTCGGGTGAAACGGTAATTTGTCTTTAGCATTCAGGCCACGAATTATATTTTTAACGGGCCGAAAGTACATAAAAATTTGCAGAACAATACTTGCGTTTGCTATAAATGAATTTCTAAATTTATCCTGATTGCGGCAAGATAAAATATGCCTGCCCGAATTTGCCTGCAAACACAGGAGATTAAAAAATTGAGCCGAGGAAGTCTTCTGAGTTTTTCATATGCGTTTTAAATTTTTCAACGCTTTGTGAATCCAGAAGCTTTGCCATTATCTTCATCCTTGGATTGTTTTCGAACACCTCACGATGGCTGCTGACGAATCTCCAGTACAGCCCGTCCCAAATCTGGCACCACTGCCCGCGAGGGTAATGGCTCATTTTTCTGATATAGTTCGAGGAGCTGATATACGGCTTTGTGGTTATGAGTCCGCCGTCTGAATACTGGCTCATTCCGAATACATTAGGCACCATCACCCACTCATAAGCATCAATAAACATCTCCATAAACCAGCGGTAAACCTCAAGCGGTGCGATACCGCAAAGGAGCATAAAGTTCCCGAGGATCATCAGCCTTTCGATGTGGTGGGCGTATGCGTTTTGATGCACCTTTCTTATTGAATCGTCCAAGGGCGGGATGCCCGTTTGGGCGGTATAAAAGCTTGGCGGGATTTTTCTCTCAAGCCCCCAGAAGTTGGAATTTTTCTGTTTGCTGCCTTCAATGAGGTATATCCCCCTCATAAATTCACGCCAGCCGATTACCTGCCGGATAAACCCTTCAAGACTGCTTATCGGCAAGGTCTCCGGCTGAGGTTTGTATTCGGGGAGCCGGCTTAGAATTTCCTCCGGGGTGATTAAGCCGGCGTTTATCAGCGGCGAGAGGAGAGAGTGGTATATTATGAGCTCATTTCTGGATATGGCGTCTTCATATGGCCCGAAAAGGCTCAGCCTGTTTTCGATAAAGTCATCAAGCCAGTTTCTGCTGTCCTCAAAGGTAATGGGGTAGAAGAAATGCCCCGTTTCGCCCGGATTATCAGGGAAATTTTCGCTTACGTATCCCTTCGCTTCTCTTACAAAGCTGTTCTCTACGGGAAAGCTTATTTTTGGGAGTTTGCAGCCTTTGGGAAGCTTCTTCCTGTTTTCCGGATCCCAGCTCCATTTCCCGCCTGCTGGTTTGCCATGGGAATCTGTGAGTATGCCGGTTTGTTTCCTGCGTTTGATGTAGTAGCTGGTTAGGGAGTATTTCTTCCCGCCGGCCAAATCGTTTTCTACCTGCTGCTTTGTCTGGATGAATGCGGGACTCGGCGTAAATGACAGGGCTATACCATGCTCTGACAGGGTCGCCTTGAGCCTTTCTTCCAGCGATGTGCTGTTTATCTCGCAGGTTTCCGCCTTGCTTACCCCGCGGCCTGCAAGAATTGCCGCAAGCGAATCTGAATCTGCTGAATCGATATAGAGCGTATTCAGCCCGCTGGATTTGAGATAATCCTCATAGAACTTCATTGAAGCCCTGTGAAAGATGAGCTTCTTTTTATGAAAGCTGAATTTGCCGAAGAACTCGAAATCTTCAATCAGAACATACAATTCGCAGCCTTCACCTGTCTGTTCGAAAAGCTGATTGGGAAATATTATCTTTGCCTTCGCCAAAATATACCGCCTATAATTGAGCTTATGATAAACCACAAAATCTTTCGAATATTTTATCCGAAAGGGTGTATTTAGATTGCGTAGTTTTTTGGATAAAAATCGCAGCCATCACCACAGAAGATTAAATATAAGTAGTTTTTGAAAATAGCGGGATATGAGTTAAACTAATTTCGACAAACTAATTAAAAATTAGCAGCAATTCATAAAACCCGCCAAACATCAATATACCATTCTGAGGCAAATATGACAACATATTACTGCTCATCTTTTTTCAAAATGCGTGCGACATTGTTTTTGGGCAAAGCTCTTTAAAGCCGAATCTCTCCGCCTGCGGCAAGCAGACAGAGGATTGAAGATGTTCTTTAAATTGTATGCCGACACAGCAGCACGGTATCGGGTAGTCAAACTTTTACAAAACCTGCCCGAAAACCCGACCGGTAGGGAAAACCGACCAGTCCGAAAACCAGGCAGGTACCTGCCCGAAAACCAGACAGGAACCTGTCCGAAAATTAGACCATAAAAGAATAAGAAAAGAAAAGAGTAATGTGGACGAGCCTTCCGGATACACTTTTGTGCTGAAGGGAGGGAAGGATTACTCACTTCCAAAAGCCAAACTCGAAGAGCATCAAAAAACGTTCACTGCAGTGCGGGAGAAACTCCCACACCTCCAACGTCTGACTGTGGGAAAAACTTCCAAGGCAGTGTGGGAGAAAATTCCACACCCCCAGCGTCTGACTGTGGGAAAAATTTCCAAGGGAGTGTGGGAGAAAAGTTCACAGCAGCGTGGGAGAAAATCCCACACCCCCAACGTCTAACTGTGGGAAAAACTTCCCATCGGTGTGGGAAAAACGTACACAAAAGTGTGGGAGAAATTCCCACGTAAAAGAAAAGAACTATTAAAAGAGTAATGTGGACGAGCCTTCCGGATATGCTTTTGTGCTGAAGGGAGGGAAAGATTACTCACTGCCAAAAGCCAAACTCGAAGAGTATGAAAACACTTTCACAACTGTGGACACATATAATCCACAGATTACACAGAGTTTTTTTAAATATAATATATTAACATCCTCTCCGTTATCTCCGCCTCCGGCGGACTCCACGCACGGCTCTGATTGTCGTTAGTATTTCGCAGCGATTTCACAAAACGAGATATTTAAACCGAGCCACGCATGAAGACCCGCCGCAGGCGGGGCGAAATAAGTGGACAGCAGTACGGAGAGAAAAGATATATATTAACCACAGAGGCACACAAGTGACTGTGTTAAAAGTCAAGTATTTAAATAGATTTTTCTTGGGGCTCTGCCCCAAACCCCGCCTCTCCTCTTAACAATTTATTTTGCCAAAAGGTTTCGTTTTGCAGCATTGTATTCATGATACACACAAGTTTTCTCATCGTTGCGGTAAGGGCAACCTTCTTGGGTTTTCCCTTTTCAACAAGTCTTTCATAGAAACATTTCAATGCCGGATTGAACCTTACGATTGTTAAAGCCGGCATAAAAAGTTTATCCCTGACACCTTTTCTGCCGCCTCCCGTAGCTCTTTTGCCCCTCATTTTACCGCTGTCTCTATTGATTGGAGCAACCCCTACAAGCATGGCGATCTGCCTGCGATTAAGCGTTCCCAGCTCGGGCATAGCTGCAACAAGCATTGATGCAGTTTTCTCGCCTACACCCGGTATGCTGGTAAGTATTTCAGCTTTCTTCTTTAACCTTGGCACCTTTTCAATCAGCTCTGAGATAGTCTTGTCGAGGTCATTAATTTGCCTTTCAAGAAAATCAATTGTTGATTTAATGCTGTTCAAAGTTGTCTTCTCAAACGCCTTATCTAATCTGTTTTTCTCTGCTGTACGCATCTTAACGAGCTGCTCTCTTCGAACCGTAAGTTCTTTTATTTCACGTCTTTGCTCGTCAATTTGAGAATGCTGCCTTGGTTTAACGGCTTCTGCAAATAGAGATATTTTTCTGGCACAAATCTTATCTGTTTTGGCTAAGATACCTAAAGATTTTGCAAACTCTTTAACCCTGCCTGGATTCACAATTGAAACAGGTAAGCCTTTGGCCATAAGCACAGAAGCCATCTTAAACTCATAGCCGCCAGTTGCCTCCATAACAACAAGTTCTGGTTCTTGTTTTTGGCAGTATTCAGCCAACTTATCAATGTCTGAAGCATCACTACTGTAAGAAGTGTACTCTTTAGTAGTTTTACAATAAACATCAAAACGATCTTTTGAAACATCAATGCCAATAATGTTTTTCATAATTTATCCTTTCTTGCAATTCGGGCTCATTATATAATGTCCCATGCGACTGTTCGGATTTTAACGAAGATAGCAGCGGCGGATCACACTCCGTACGGGCTTATATATCCCAAAGCACAAATCGAACTCACCGCTGCTGTTTCTTGGTGCGGCAGCTGCCGCACCAAGAAACCCGAACCATAGAACTTAAGCTTATTATAGCATCAAATAACATAAAGTTAATCATACAAGTTAATCATACAAGGGGCACAGAGGGGAGATATTTTTTTTGACCGCTAATCAGCACTAATTTTTCACTAATGATTTTGCCACTCGCAATCCGCCGCAGGCGGACTTGCAGCTCTGCTACTCTGCCATCCGCCGCAGGCGGACTTGCAGCTCTGCCACTCGCCACAGGCCATATCTTTATCTCATCCTCCTCCGTGATCCTCCGAGTCCTCAGTGGTGGAAAAAAAATAGAAATTGACCACGGAGGCAGCGGAGGAAACGGAGGGATATATTTTTCAGCCGCTAATCAGCTCTAATTTTTCGCTGATGATTTTGCCACGAGCCATCCGCCGCAGGCGGAGAACTAAGTGGACAAAAGGCAATGCTCTGAAAAAATGGGCATAGTTTGGGAAATATTTGGCCTGATACTGTTAAATTTTAGTTGAAATTTACCTGCGTTGCGGTTAGGATTTCAGCGTTTACCCCAAGGAATTTTTGATTTTAGCCTATTTCAAAGAGGTTTTTATATGATCAGTCGAATAGTGCTTCTTCTCTCGGCGGCAGCTCTTCTGGCCGGCTGCCAGGAAAACAGCAATATGTACAAGCAGTCTGCTGATGTAAGCGGTCTTGATATGGTGCCGGTGCCTGTTTTAGAGGAAAACGGCTATGAGCTTGAGTGGCAGCGGGATATGCCTATCAAGAAAAACGAAGAGATTAAATTCGTGTTTCGCAATCCGGGCTATTTCCTCACCCTTACAAACAAGAACGTAATCCTCTGCTACAACATCGAAACCGGCAAGCAGCATTTCATACGCAGGATTTCGCGCCCCGGGCTGCCTCTTACAGAACCAAGCGAAAGAGAAGGAATACTTTACACCACAATAGGAGACGTGCTTTGGTCTATAGATGTTGAATCTGCCGATATTGGGGTAGTTAGCGAGCTTGAATCCCCCACCAGAAGCCCTGTTGTTTTCAACAGCTACGCCGCATACGTGATTGGGCTCGATAAGAGAATCTCCTGCTACAGCCTTGAAGACGGCGTTCTGAGCTTTCAGGTAACAGCGGATAATGATTCAAAAATCACTACAGCACTTGTAAATGATGAGTATCTGTGGTTTGCCACCAAACAGGGCAATATATACTGCAGCAGCGCAGATGAGGCAAAAAGGATTTGGGCTTTCGATGCAACAGACGAGATAAAAGCTGATATGGCAGCCAGAGGCGACTATATCTACACCGCTTCAATGGACACTATGCTCTACAAACTCAACGCCTATACAGGCTCGCTTCAGTGGAAGGCGCACCTCGGCTCGCCGCTGTTAAGCAAGCCCGTAGTTTACGATGATGTAATCCTGCAGCAGACCTCAAGAAACGGACTCTGCGCAGTAAAGGCAGATAACGGCAAACTGCTCTGGATGGTTAAAGACGGCACCAAATTCCTCTCCCGCAAGGGCGACAGGGTGTTTGTTCTTTGCGAGGGCGGAATCGTGAAGAAAATGAGCCTCCGTGAGCAGGAATGTGTTGGCAAGATGAAAGTTGAAAATCTCGACACGGCCTTGGAGAACACTATAGACAGCCGAATTTTCCTTGTTAGCAAGGGCGGCCGGATATACTGCCTTGACGCAATAAGAACGGTTGACTGAATTTAAGCACAGCAAATTACAGAGACGCATTTACGGGTGCGTCTCTTTTTAAGTTTTACGAACAGAGCGGCCTTTGCCGCAAATGATTACAAATTACGAGTTTATAAATGGATATTAAAATCAAAACAGCTCTGATTAGCGTATCAGATAAGACAGGCGTGGCTGAGTTTGCAAAAGAGCTCAGCGAGATGGGAGTACGGATCATCAGTACCGGCGGAACTGCAAAGAAGATTCAGCAGGCCGGAGTGGATGTGGTGAGCATTGATTCTGTTACCGGTTTTCCGGAGATGATGAACGGGAGAGTTAAAACTCTCCACCCCATAATTCACGGCGGGCTTCTCGGCCTTCGGGACAACGACGAACATACAGCCGCAATGAGCGAGCACGGGATAGACCCGATAGATCTGGTATGCGTAAACTTGTATCCATTTGAAAACACTGTTGCAAAAGAAGACTGCACGCTTGAAGATGCTATCGAGAATATCGATATCGGCGGGCCAAGTATGGTTCGGTCTGCTTCGAAGAATTACAAATTCGTTACGGTAGTTACAAACCCATCCGATTACGGCGAAATAATCTCACAGATGAAGCAGAACAGCGGCAGCACCACCTTCCCTCTGCGTGAGAGGCTTGCAAGAGAGGCCTTCGCCCTCACTGCCGGCTACGACGCTGCGATAAGCAAATACCTCTCGGGAAGAGCCGAAGAGAGATTCCCGAAGAAGGTATCAATCCCTGTTGAGAAGGTTAAAGACCTTCGCTACGGCGAAAACCCGCATCAGCAGGCAGCTTTCTACCGCGCAAGTGATTCAAAAGAGGTTTGTGTGGCGAATGCTGAGATTATTGAAGGAGGCGAAAAAGACATAAGCTTTAACAACCTGCTTGATGCAAACGCTGCATTCGAGCTGGTAAAAGAATTCGATGTCCCAGCTGCGGTTGTTGTAAAACATCTCAACCCTTGCGGATGCTCATTTGATGAGGACATCAAAGAGGCCTACAGAAAGGCTTATCTTGGAGATGTGGTGAGCGCTTTCGGGGGTATTATCGCTCTGAACAGGCCTGTAGATAGAGAGCTTGCAGAAGTGATTATGGAATCATACTCCCGGTTCGGTAAAGAAAACGGGGCCAGCGGCTTCTTCGCTGAGGTTATCATAGCCCCCTATTACGAGCAAGACGCCCTTGAAACAATCCGCACCCTCAAGGGATGGGGCAAAAGGGTGAGACTGCTCAAAACAGGCGAGGTGAGCAGGGAAAACATAAACGAATCAGAATACGATGTCCGCTGCATTACAGGCGGGCTTTTGCTCCAGCAGAGAGACCTTATCGGCTGGGAACCTGAGCTGATAACATATCCGACAAAGCTCAAGCCCACTGATGCCCAGATGGAAGACCTCAAGATGGCCTGGATCTGCGCAAAGCATGTAAAGAGCAATACTATAACGCTTGTGAACGGCCGCAGGCTGGTAGGCTGCGGCGCAGGCCAAATGAACAGGGTAGAATCAGGGCTTATTGCATTCAAGAACGCAGGAACGCTTGCTCAAGGAGCAGCTCTCGGCTCGGATGCATTCTTCCCGTTCCCCGATAATGTGGAAAATGCGGCTCAGGCAGGCGTAAAATGTATTGTCCAGCCGGGCGGTTCGAAAAAAGATGATGAGGTTATCGCGAAAGCAGATGAGCTTGGTATTGCTATGATTTTCACAAGCAAGCGGCATTTCAGGCATTAAACCGAATTTGCTCAAAATACGGAAAACTACGCGGGCAGAGTTTGAAGATATCCGCTTCGCTGTTACAATATACTGCTGAAACGACGACCTTGCAAATTTAATAGCTGTTTCAGGGATTGCGATATGTACAGGGTATTTTGTTTTCTATCAGCGGTATTTCTCGTTATGTTTATTCTGGCAGGCTGCTCAGACAAGCTCCCGGCCAATGCGGTTAACGTAGATACCTCCAAATCACTGGATCAGGTTCGGGCATTGGCGTCCAGAATGAACGACAAGCAGCTCTCAAAGGCCATCTCAAACTACAAAAAAGCCCTAGATAAAGAATCAGAAAAGCTTCGCATTGCCACAGAACAGCTCAAGCAGCTCCCTGCCGACAAGAAATTGAGCGAAGATGCCCATAAACTTCAAGATGAAATTTCGCTGACAGTAGAAAGAATCAGTAAAATCAGCGAGAGAATGCAGGTTTATATCGAACAGCGAAAAAGCAGAAAAAATCAAGAGGAAGCGAAAACTTTATGAGCTATCTTACAGTTCCGGTTTGCGAGAAAAAGAAAAAGGATTTTTCCAAACGCATAGACAAACTCGCCTCAAGCGGAGCAGAGGCTTTAGAGCTGCGGTTTGACTTCTTATCTAAATTCGACCTTGATGATGTGCGCAGCTTCACACGTCAGGCAGCGGATACCGGGCTGAAAGTGATATGCACCTGCCGAGATCGGCGGGAAGGCGGAAAAAACGGGATGAGCAAAGAATTTCGGGTGTCTGTGCTTCGAGAAGCAGCCCTTAGCGGAGCGGATTTCGTAGATTGCGAGTTCGCAAATTTTGAAGGCGATTTCAAAAATCTGCTGCAAACTGCTGAAGCTGAATCCGACTGCAGACTTATCCTCTCAGCGCATAATTTTGACGGCAGATTCGAGAGCCTTCGAGGCCAGTACGACAAGATGCAGCAGGCAGCTCCGGATGCCGTTATAAAAATTGCATATCAGGCGGATAATATCAACCAGTGTTTCGAGTGTTTCGATGTGCTCAAGGTGAGAAGGGCAGATGCCGTAATACTGGCAATGGGCGAGGCTGGAAAGATTACAAGAATACTCGCTCCCAAGATCGGCTCATTTTTCTGCTATGCAAGCAAAGGCGGGAAGCAAACTGCCCCGGGCCAAATTCCGCTTAAGCAGATGAAAAAGCTCTACCGCTTCAATGAAATAAACGAGCATACAGAACTCTACGGAATTATCGCTTCCCCTGTAGAACATTCAATGAGCCCGCTGATATACAACAAGACATTCAAAAAAGAGGGCTCAAGCAGTGTTTTTCTCCCGCTTCTGCTTGAGGAAGGCACTGATAATTTTAATGCTTTTCTCGATAACGTGCTCTCAAGGCCGTGGCTTAGCTTCAAGGGCTTTTCCGTTACTCTCCCCCATAAAACAAACGCCTTCGACTATGCCGCCCGCAAGGGAGAACTCACAGAGAGGGCGAAGAAAATCGGTGCTGTAAATACGCTTAAAACTAGCTTCCTTATTGGCGAAAACACCGACTACAGCGGAGCTCAGAGGCCGCTTGAAGAGGCTGCTGGAGAGTTAAACGGAATGAAAACAGCCGTTCTGGGAGCAGGCGGAGCCGCTAAGGCGGTGGTTGCTGCGCTCACAGACAAGGGGGCAGAGGTTACGATATTCAACAGAACACTCAGCAAGGCCGAGGCCCTCGCAGAGCAGTTTGGCTGCAAGGCCTGCCAGATTGGGTATTTCCCAATGGGCGAGGCTTTTGAGGTGGTGGTGAACTGCACGAGCCTCGGGATGAGCCCGAAGGTGGAGGCGTGTCCCATAGATACCACCTTCCTCCAGAAGGGCTGCATCGTATTTGATACCGTTTACAACCCGCCTGAAACAAGGCTGCTTAAAGAGGCAGAGCAGGTTGGCGCAAGGCCCCTCGGCGGGATTGAAATGTTTGTTCAGCAGGCAGTTGAGCAGTACAATTTCCTTACCGGCAGAGAAATGAACAAGGACTATATCAGGAAAAAAGTGCTTAAGAAGATTAAGCAGTAGCTTCCTCATCCCAGAACAAAGCCCGCAAGAACCTTCTGCAGGTCGTATATGTTCACCTTACGGTTGAATTTCTTGTCTATCGTGGGTGTATCCTCGCCGGAGAGCCAAATCTTCAGCTCTGCATCAAGGTCGAAATGGCCTGCGGTTTCAATGCTGAATCTCGAAACCCTGTTGTAACAAATCGAAAGATACTGCGTCTTTTTTCCCGTAACGCCCTGCTTGTCGATTAGAATCATACGCTTGTTGGTGAAGATATACGTATCACGAACGAGCTTGAAACCAACCTCAATTTTTTCGTTATCGGTGAGCAGCTTGCCGTAGTCCTCTTCGAGCTTCTCCGGCGGAACGACGCCCGCATTACCTATTATACCTGAAATAATACCCATATTTTCTCCTTCGCATAAAATTCATCTGAAACTTCTACCACATCTGATCTTCTCGGAAAGGGTGAATTGTTTTGGGGCTTTTCTTCTCGCGTGAGCTTATAATCGCATTGGCAATCGCTATATCGGACTTTTTGGTAACTTTTATATTCGTATTGTCGGTTTCTACGATATGCACCTTTGCCCCGATTTTCTCTGCCATCATAGAATCATCGCTGAACTCAGCGGGATTTTCGCATTTATCAAGAGCCTCTGCAAAGAGCTGCCTTGAGAAAGCCTGCGGCGTCTGGGCGCTGTAAAGCGAGCTTCTGTCAACAGTTTCGCAGATTATCCCTTCCTCAGAAACCCGCTTAAGCGTTGAGGTTACAGGTGAGGCAAGTATTGCCGCCCCGCTCTGATAGGCCTTCTGAAGGACATCTCTTGCCCAATTTTCAGTAAGACAGCACCTTGCCGCATCGTGCACAGCTGCAACATCAATATCCTCCCTCACAAGCTCGAATGCTTTCGCAACAGTTTCGCCCCTTGTATCTCCGCCGGCAGAAAGCTCAGCGCCAGCAAAGGCAAGATTTGCCTCCCAGTTGATCTTTATCTTCTCGTGGTCCTGCTCTGCGGCTGCGAGGATAATCTGAACCACTTCCTCCATCTCGGAAAACAAATTTACTGAATGCAGGAACAGAGGCTTGCCCGCCGCCTTCTCAAAAACCTTCTTTGTTTTCCCTTCAAATCGGGTGCTCCCGCCTGCTGCGCATATTATTACTGCTGCTCTCATAATCACTCCTTTAAGCGGTTAATTCAAATGTCAGTTTGCCAAAAAGTACTTCTCAATCAGCAAATATTCCCCAAAAACTGCCGCTGCGCACGTTGCGAGGAAATACAAAAACTTGATCTCGCCCCACGCATCATCGTAGTATTCGCCTCTCAATGCAGAAATCCAGTCGCTGGTAACTATATACTTCACAGAATCAACGAATCCTTCCCAGTCGTCAAAAATCACCCAGCCAAGAAAAAAATATACCGGCAGATTCAAAACCGCAAGGATTATAAGAATCTTCTCGCTGAATACTATCCCCAGCACCCACGGTGGATCGCACAAACTTAAGAAATAATCACCAAACATATTCTCACCTTAAAAAACATAATTCAATGGTTATGATAGGTTTATAAAATATAGATTCAATTAAATTTTGAAAAAAATACACTTATCCATATAATCACCCGCTGTGAAGGTCTTCCCGCTTTTAGCCGGGCAGACCCAGAATGGACTACTTCTTGGGAACTTAACTGCCCGGGGCTGTTAAAATAATGACCAAATCCGCAAATAAACGGGAAGAAAAAGAACTGCTCAGAAGATTCTGCTCAGGCGATGAAGCAGCGTTCAGGGATATTGTGCAGGAATACAAAGATCCTCTGTTCAATTTCCTGAGGCGGTTTGTGGGCAATCAGGACCTCATTGAAGATGTTTTTCAAGACACCTTTATGCAGCTTTATCAGTCCAGAGAGTCTTTCGATCTCGACCGACCGCTGAAACCATGGCTTTTTACAATAGCAGCGAACAAAGCCAAGGACTTGTTACGTAAGAGAAAACGCAACAGCTCTATCTCGGTAGGTTCGATAGCGGATGATTCTGAGTCGTCTATAGAAGACGTTTTCAGCTCAGTTTCCTCTGAAGACACTACACCGCTTGACCACTACATAACCGAAGAAACTGAAGAGAGAGTAAGAGAAGTTGTGGAAAATATGCCAGAGAAATTACGTGAAATTTTACTGCTGGCTTATTTTGAGCAATTTTCATACAAACAAATGGCCGAAATGCTGAGTATACCTATAGGAACAGTTAAAAGCAGGTTGCATTCAGCGGTGGCTCGTTTTGCCAAAGACTGGAAAAATGTTGAGCCTGATTTTGAAAGGTAAAAGATTTGAATCGTATTAGTGCAATTTTCGATTATTTTTTTGGCTCCTGTCCTGACCAGGACAAAGAAACTATTAGAAAAAGCATAGAACAGCGCAGTGACTGTTCAAGATTTTACAAAAACTTGAAGAAATCACTGGAGCCTCTAAACACACTAAAAGAAGAGCCCTGCCCGGACTATCTTGTTGAAAACCTTCTCGCTCGTACTGAGAAAAGCGGGAGCCAAACCGACCTTGAGCTTCTGCTTGAGAAGGAATCGGCTGCCGAAAGCGATAATATTCGCTTCTGGAATAAGGTAGGAAGGATAGCGGCAGCAGCAGCGATGATAGCCATTATCGCAGCTACCTATTTCCCAGCTACGCAAAAAATGAGAGCGGTTGCAGATTCTATCGCCTGCAAACACAATCTGGCAAGAATCGGAACAGGCCTGCACAACTACGCCTTTGATAACGCAGGGATGATGCCGCTTGCAAGCTCAGGCAGTGATTCTTGGTGGAAAGTGGGCTCGCAGAGAGAAGATGAGTATTCGAATACAAGAAATGCCTGGCTTCTCGTTAAAAACGGATACTGCCAGATGGAGGATTTCGAGTGCCCCGCTAGGCCTATAAAAGCCGAAGCCAAACTTGAGAGAGTCGATGTTTGCGATTACGAGCACGACTTCCCGCACAAAGAATTTATAAACTACAGCTTCCCGGTAATAAACAAGAACGTTAAGCTCGAAAGGGAAAATAAAAGGGCAATAGCCGCAGACTCAAACCCCCTTTTCGAAGGAAACTGCCTCGACCAGCAGACTTTCTTCAAAACTGTTCGGCTTGATGAAAAGATGAAAAACTTCCGCAGCATAAATCACAACGGCGCGGGACAGAACATACTCCTTTTGGACAACAGCGTAAAATTCAGCAGAAACAGCTTTTATAACGGCGATAATTTTTACACTGTAGAAGGATTGAAAACATATTCCGGAAATGAAAGACCCAGCGACAAGAATGACACGTTCCTGGCTCCTTAATACATACATAAAGAGTTTTTAGGATTTCCTTTAAGCCCCCTGCTTTTATTGAGCAAGGGGCTTTATTTTTGGCGGAAAAGCTTCGTGCAGGAATGCCTTTCTAAGCACTGCTGAAATTTTCTGCAGATAGGGCATCGGCTCATCGCAACCTCTTACGGCCGGTATCTCTTGCGGTAGTCGGCTGGATTCAGTCCTTTTACAGAGCGGAAAAAGGCGGCAATATGGTCTGAACTGCCAAAGCCGAGCATTTTTGAGATCTGGGTGATGTTCAAATCCGAATAGAGCAGAAGCCTTTCAATCTCGCTTACACGCACGTTTTTGATATATGTGTAAATGCTTGTTCCAAGGTGGAGGTTGAATTTCATATAGAGGCTTCTCTTTGAAACAGCGGCCTCTTCGAGAACATCGCAAACCTGCAGAGCCCTCATTCTGTTGTCCAGAATAAACCGGACTGCCCGAGAAACGTCCGGATCGGGCACAGCCACGGCATCGGAGGATGTTCTCTCCACTACCTTCAGCGGCTCGATAATAATCGTTTTTGGGGTTCTGTTTTTCGATTTGATCATATTATCGAGATGTTCTGCCGCCTCGTAGCCGGCCTTTTCCAGAGAAAGCGATATGCTGGAAAGCTGAGGGTAGGCGAGTTTGCATATAAATTCGTCATTATCCACACCGATAACCGCAATCTGGCTTGGAATTGTGATCCTCTCCTGCCTGCAGAGCGAAATTATCTGGCTTGCTCTGTCGTCGTTGCATGCCATCACAGCGGCAGGTTTTTTGAGCCTTCGAAGCCAGTCTGCCAGAACAAACTGCTCATTATCCCAAAGCCGGCCGTCGTCGTCTTCTGGCTGGCGATACTCAATCACCTCACAACCGTTAGCAGCGGCCTTTGCCCTGAAGCCCTCAAATCGAATTTGAGACCAGTACATCCCCTCGAAGCCCGCAAAGGCAAGTCTTTTGTGGCCTTTGCTTATGAAGTGTTCAGCCGCCATCACACCGATTTGGTAGTCATCAGTGAGGATTACAGACTTACCCTCCTTGCCCCCGCTGTGGAAGCAGCTCTGAATCACGGGCAGGTCAACGGGAAGCCTCCTTTCTTCATCCTCCCACGTTTCTCTTATGATAGCTCCGTCTGAGAGCCACTTGAGAGGCTGAGAGGTTTCCTTGGCGGGAAGTTCCCTGCCCAGATAAAACAGCGGCTCCAGCTGGATAGACCACGGCCCGTTTCGGGAGGCGTAGCGGGAGATGCCCCGCAAAAGACCTCTTCCGAATTCTCGAGAGGTTTCAAGTAGAAGGAGTATCTGTGGGCAGTGAAACATATATATTCCCCGTTTGAACTGATTTGTGCTTAATATTAAGCTCACCTTGCTGTTTGGTCAAGCAGGTTTTAAGATTTGAAAGGCCGAAAGCAAGAAGGGCAAAGCCGAAATACAGCCTTGCCCCTTTTTGTTTTGCAGTTGGATGCTGGTTTTGGCTACTCAGCAGGCAGAAGCTTAATTTCTGCTATTGAGGTATAGTCATCATCTGCGAAGCCTTCTTCAGAAACAATCCTGAAATACTTCGCCTTTACAGGTTTATCAAAGCTCACCAGCTTTTTCTCCATATTCCTTTTGAAGCTGCCCTGCCATACCGGCTTGCCCCAGCTTCCGCTCTGTTTTGCGTAAACGCTGCATTTCTTGATGTAGCCGTTTGTATTGCCGTCCTGCCTCGGAAGTATTGTGAGCCCCTTTATCTTGGCAGAATAATCAATCTTGAGATGTATCTCGTGGGGATGCGGGATTTTGCCGCCGCCCCAGGAAGTGTGCCAGATGGTAGAAGGCTTGCCGTCGAGGACGTTGCTGCCGCTTCTGCCTGAATGGGCGGAGTTTGTTTTCACAACCTCAGCTCCGGCCTTATCCATAAAGCCCGGATCTCTGAAGAGCTTCTGGATCTGCTCGGCGGAAACGCTAACCTCAGGGGAGAACTTATCTGAGCCCATATACGAAAGCAGGGATGCCTTGAGCTGCCTGATTGACGGTGATTTATCGATGCTGGTTGTCATATCAACGCTTGCAGCAAGGATTTTTCCGCTGCCCACTTTCGCCTCGAATACTATTCCGAGCTTCTCGGGGGCGAACCAGTCCGGAACTATCTGCACAATCGGCTCTACGCCTTCCGGGAGTCTCTCGAGCTTCATCGCAGCTGCGTTTTGAATCGGCAGAGACCACTGCCAGCTGCTGTGGTATTCTGTTGGGAAATGCTTGAGGGCAGGGTGCTGCGGGTCGCAGAGTATTCCGAGGGTATGCGGCGCCTGTCCCTGCGTCCAGGCAGTGTTCCAGAAGATAGAGGAGAAGCCTAGTTCCACATCTGTTTTCACAAGGCTCGGGTCTATCTCCAGAAGCACGTTCCCTCCTTCGCTGAGGTGTTCTAATACCTCTGGATTAAGCGAATTGGCCTGAAGCACCTCTTCGTTTTCTGTTTTCACTTCCTCCGGATACACCCAGATATCCCAGCTGTTTTTCGCCTTTGTGCCTTCGATTTCGGTTTTGAGGGTGTATTTGGAAGGCGCAGGGATACCTGCAAGGTCAAAAGATATATCGCCGAAGGTGTAAAGCCCGCCTGCGGGCATATCATACCTCCACATAACGCCTTTCTTGAAGACCTTGCCGTTTTCGTTTTCAAGGCTCCAGTGAAGTTTAACGTTGTTAAGGTTATCCGCCCCGAAATGGCTTACATCAATCTGGGCGTTAAACGTGCCTGAGGTAGTGAATGTGCGTTTTGCCATTCGTGCAAGCGGCACAATCGCCCCTGAAAACTGCCTGTACTCTTCGGGGGATACATAAGGCTTGCTGTCCCAGAACGGATCCAGCACGCCTACAAGAGCCGTTCCCTGCCCGGGGAAATCGTGGAGGTCGAGCAGCTGGAAGCCGCCGAAGCCCTCAGTTCTGAGAGCAGATTCTATATCCTCCTTGTAGCAGAGGGTTTGGAGCTTGCCCGAGGCCATAAGGAAATCTTCCGCCTTCTCAAGCATACCTTTATCCTTGAGAAGGTCTCTGAACACTTCAAAATTCTTCGGCTTGAGGTATCCATCGTACTTTTTGATCTCATCGAAATTCGGATAAACGCACCACTGCCCTATCTCGTGTGAGATGATGGGGGTGTTGCTGTATTTGCTTATCGGCTTTGAATAATCTGTCTGTGTTTCGGGAGGTTTGCTGTTTATCCGGCTGTTCAGCTCTTCGCCCCAGCCCTGAATACGTACATTATGGTGTGTAACGTGGAACTGGTTTTGCTCTATTACAGGCCAGCCGGCAGCGCTTGTAACAAGGCGTCTTGAGTCTTTCTGCTTGTAATGATTTACCCAGTCTTTGAGGTATTTCCCGCCTCGCTGAGGACCTCCGGGTTCGTTGCCGTAGGCGAACAGGATGAATGAGGGGTGGTTGCCGTATTCTTTGAGCACGGCATCAGCCTCATCGTAAATCCATTCATCAATCGGGAGCCCAACGCCGAGCTTAGTGCTTTGATTGGCCCAGGAAGAACATTCCACCTGATAATAGAAGCCCAGCTTGTCTGCTGCCTTAAAGGCCGCTTCCGGCGGGCACCACGAATGGAAACGTATATGGTTCAGGCCGTGAGCCTTGCAGATTTTGATAATCCTTTCCCACTCATCGGTGGTGGTTGGCGGATAGCCTGTTTTCGGGAATATGCAGCATTCGAGGGTGCCGCGGAAGAATATGTGCCTGTCGTTGAGGTAAAACTTGCTGCCTCTTGTTTCAATCTCACGCATACCGAAATGGGCATCAGCTTTTGAAATAAACTTGCCTGCTTTGAGCTCAGCCTCAACCCTGTAAAGGTTCGGGTTGAATTCATCCCAGCGTTTTTCCAGCCCGCTCAAGATAATCTCAGCGGAAGCGGTTTTGCCGGTGAGCTCAAGCTTTTTGCTCTCCGAACAGGCAAGTTTATCCTTGTAAAATGCTTTCACATTTAGCCTGGTTTCCCTGCTGATACCTGCATTGTTCTTTACGGCAATTTTCACATTTGCCTTATCTGCATCAATATCGGGGTAAACCTGAAGATCTTCAATAAACACCGGCTCTTCTGCCGAGAGCTTAATACTGCCTACAATTCCGTTCCAGTTGGATTGGGTATGGTCTGTTACGCTGTGGGAATTATGCCCCACATCAACAATCATCCTGTTATCCACGCGGATAGTGAGGCGGTGCCTGCCCGGAGTAAGAAGCTCTGAAAGGTCGTATCTGTGCGGGATGGAGAGATAATCACAGCTTCCTGCCCGCTTGGAATCAACCCAAACCGTTGTTTCCCAGTGCGGACGTTCAAGGGTGAGAGTGATATGCTTTCCCTGCCAGTCTTGCGGGATAGTAACTGTTTTCTGCTGCCAGGAAGCACCTTTATAGTATTTGTCCGGCTGAAGGAAGAAAGGAAACTTGAAGTTTTCCTCGGTGCGGTATGGTTTGTATTTCGGGGCATCCCATACATCCTGCCTTACATCGCCCACCCAATCGGTGTCCGGGCCAGGGTCTTCTCCGTAGCCTTGGCTCTGAATCGCTCCCGGGAGCTGGATCTTATCGTCTCCTGGAAGCTTGCCTGCAAACCACTCTTTGGAAACACCCGCATCTTTCTCATCGAGCGAAAAACGCCACTGACCGGATAAATCAATAGTCTGTGCGTTCATACACACGGCAGTTAAAAAAACTGCGGCAGCACTAAAAAACTTCATAAGAAACCTCTCTTAAATTATGTTTATTTTTTCAGATTATACGTTTAGAAATGGTATTATACCAACAAAGAGAGGCTGTTCTACGCAGAATTGTATAAAAAAACCGCAAATTTGTGCAAGCATTGCCCCTGCCGCTCTGAGCAGCGATTTCCCCGCCCACGCTTCACAAAAAACAAGCGCAGAATCGCTCAGGCATGCAGACGCTTGAGAAGCCTTCAAATACCCGAGCGAAGCAGGAATTCAGGGCATTTCACAGCAAATTACCGAAGCCGCTGAGTTTCGCCGAGCTTACTCGTATGATGAAGAGCCAGTAAGGCCTACGTAGGTTCTTGAGCCTACAGCAAGCTCTTTAACCCCCTGCGGCCATATACTCACAGTAACTGAGCTGGAATCCAAAGACTCATCGACACTGTAGCCGAGGCTGTAGAGCAGTCTGCGATATCTGCGTATAAGCACGATCTCGCTCCGCACGCTCTGTCCGAAATCGAAATCGTATTCCTGCGCAGCGGTGATTGTGTATCTCGGGTTCAGCTTGTAGCTCATTGCCGTGCGGAAGGAATTGGTGCCGTGTTCGTAGTAGTAGTCCTGATTGTTCGCAGGGGTTTTGTCTATGTCTGTAAGGATAATATTTTTCAAATGCCGCACTCCGAAATACCAGCTCAAATCAGGCCAGCAGTATCTTGCGAGCCCTGCATCGAATCGCTGAAGCTCACTGCTCTCTAAATCGTAGTTTGCATAGCTGCTGAAGGCAAACGTATCTGAGATGTTCCATAGGTAATCGGCATCAATTGTGTCTCTCTGGAGGGAGAAATCTGCCGAGCCCGAACGCCTGTAGAAGGGCTCATAAGGGCTGCTGAAGATGTATCTGCCCGGGAGGATATCGTCGTCTTCGTCTCTGTCGTCTGAGAGAAGTGTTGCGTTTATATCGAGCCTCATTAGGTCTTCAGTTCTCAGATTATCCTGAGAGCCCCGCCTTGTCTGCCATCTCTGCGAAAGACCAAGATTCACCATATTCCGCATTTCCAGCCCGTCTTCATCGCTCTGAAAAACTGCTGCCTCCATATGCGGACGGATGTAATGGCGGATTCCGTTTATGTCCCAGAAATCACTCTTGACAAACTGCTCTGTCTTCCAGAACTGCGAGGACACCCTGATTCCGGCTTCGCCAAGGAATGCCCCGTTTTCAGGGTCGTTTATCTGATCGCCGTCCAGTTCAGTATTGTAGCCGGTATAGTCGTTATATGCGTATGTTCCGGCGGCATAGGGCACATACTTTGTTTCGCCCCAGATAAACGGATAATCTATCTCGTGCCTTGTGCTTGCGGCGGAGAAGAACCCGCTGCCAGCCATAGCAGAATCGCTGTCGTATCTCTGCCTCGCCCTTGAGAGCTTAGTATCGCCGTAGTAGGTGAAATTATCGCCCAGAATGCTTTCTCCTGTGCGGTGGTATTCAAACGTCGGAAGCTGCTCAAGCTGGTTCTGGAAGTCGTTCAGACGCACCTTTCCAAGCACAGAAAATGCCCTGTTGCCCGTAGAGTTTTTGAGGTAGACCACGCTTTCGGGCTCTTTGTCTGTAAAACGCTCTGATCTGTAGAAGCTCTCGAGGAAATTGCGGTCTGAGAGGTAGTTCAGCTCTGCTGAAAACTGCCATCCATCATCCAGGTATTCCCTGTGCTGAAGCTTAAATCTGCCTCTAAGCTCATTTTCGGGTTCGAGATCCTTTCGCCAGAAACGGTCTCCAAGCCTGTCTTCTCCCGTATCGTGGATCACGTAGGATTCGATGCTGCCGAAGTAGCTGTCGGATTCATATTCGGCATCTATTCCCCCTGCCGGGCCGCGTTTGCTGTAGTAATCGAGGTTCAGCGTCGTATCCAGCCCCTCGGGCTCTTTGAATCCAAGCACCCTCGAGAGATACCAGTTCGTCTCGAGAGAGGTTCCGAAGGCGGTGGAACCGCCGATGCCAACGCTCTTTACCGGAAGCTCGGGTCTTTCGAGCCCAGTAATCATATGGTCTGATTTCAGAAGGGTGTTATTGTAGTACTGCAGGGAAACGTCTTCGAGCTCTGCGGAAAAGCTGCCGGCCTGCGGCTTAGTGTCCACGGCTGAGTTGTCCGTTATAACAACCGAAGAGGCATTAACCGAGAGCTGAGGCACTGCAAATTCATCGCTGGAGATCTCCACACCTTCCGCTGTGAACACTGAATCGCTCTTTTTCTGGAGCTTCTCAGCACGGATGAAGATTGGAATATTGCGTTCGGGATCGTAGCGGGTCATCTCGCTGTTTACTACGAGGGCCTGGGAATTCTGGAAGTTGTAGTAGAGCCTGTCTGCCCGGATTGTGCGCAGGCCTTCAGTGAAAACAATATTCCCTTCGATATATGCCGCTTTGATATCTCCCGAGGCGAGAAGGTCTCTCCTGCCTGTTTCCTCTGCACCTGCCTTAACCTCATCCTGCCCGAGAAACAGCACCGCCCTATCAGCCTGAAATTCCAGAATCCTTCCTGAATCGTCCATCTTTCGCCAGATGTAGAATCTTCCCATAACTGTGATCACCGATTCGCCGTCAGAGAGCCTGCTTCTCTCGATAACAGGGGCAGGCTTCCAAAGCGCTGCTACATTTACAGGGTAATCTTTCTGTTCGTCCGGTTTTGCTGATTCCCTCGAGCCGCCAGCTTCCGGGCTCTTATCGGATTGTCTTGATTTGCCGAGGAGCCTTCCAATAATAGAGCCCCCTTTATCTTCCTGAGCAGTTTGCACGCCCGTCTGCTCCCTTTGGGGGCCGGGAGGGAGAGCCTCTCGTTTGAGCTTTAGGCCTTCACGCCTTCCCCTCGCCGCATCAACGGCATTGCGGTAAAGCTCTATTTCAGCAGCATTTACCTGTTGCTGCTGCCCGCATTCGAGAAAAACCTTCCCCGATACGAAGAAGTCTGCTATCATAGACTTGCCCCGCTCAACAAGGAAGTTGTGCACATCTCCGATGTTGTGTTTGCCTTCCCTGCCCACCTTGATCTGATCTTCAAGATAACAGCGCAGCCTGTATGAATGCGATTCCATCCCGCGAACCAGTTCAGTTTCCTTGCGCACCCAGACAACCGCCTTCTCGCTCTGGAAGGTGCTGGAGGAATACTCCAAACTGAAACCTTCCTCGAAGATCAGTATCTGGCTGCCATCTTCTGTACGGCTCATTTTAACCGTATCAGAGGATATGTAGATATTCTGCCCCGCATTTTCAATCTGCCCGTATGCCGAGCAAAATACGAGTAATGAAATTGTCAAAATTCTCAAATGCAGCAACATATAACTCCTGCAGATTATTAAACGTTAAGAATACATTAACAAGCGGATTATACGTATAAACTGCGAAAAATTCCAACAAAAAACAGCTCATTTAATAAATCGTGTGAGACAATACTTTTTTGCAAAGCTTTTTAAAGCCGAATCTGCCCGCCTGCGGCGGAGAGAGGAGATTTTTTTGACGGGATTTACAGCCCCGAACCGCTTTGGCTGCGGGGCAAGGATTCACGGGATAAATATTAAATAAGGAAAAGGCGGAGAGAAATTTTCAGCCGCTAATCAGCACTAATTTTTGTCTAATGATTTTGCCACGAGCCGCGAATCTATCCGTTTGTTCTCCGCCTGCGGCGGACAGGCTCAATAAATAGACAGCAGTAAATTCTGCAAAGCATTGCAGAATGATGATTTGCATTTTGCCCAAAAAATATTGTCGCACATCTTTGATTCTGCTATTATATTGGACAGCAAAACCGTAATTGCTAAAATTATTTCAGCTAAAATAACCCTCAAAAAAAGCAGGAATAGCCCTTGAAAAGAAACAATCACAGGATGAATTTAATATTTGCCTTAATACTTGCAGCTGCCTGCGCTGCGGCAGTTAAGTGTGTTTTGATTGTTTCAGAGAAAAGGCCTGAATTGGAGGAAAGGCTTGATGCTTTCGAGGTTACAGTGGATAAGCGTGCAAGGAGGGGCGTAATTGTTGATGCAAGAGGCAATCTTCTGGCGGTGAGCAAACTAAAGGAAGATGTGTTCATCGACGGCGCTGCAATGCTGAGCCCCTACAAGAATGAATCACGCCGGCATTACATCGCACGTTACGAAACAATCGCAAAGCTCGAAGAGCTGCTCGGGCTCCCTGATTGCAGCATAGAGAAGAAGATTTACAAAACCCCAAAAGACAGATACAGGCATATCATTGTGGCCAGGGGGATAAATCAGGAGCAGAGAACCAAGTTCGATAAGATTTTTGAGTATCGCTGGGATGAAGACTCAGAGGAGATAACCCGCTCAAGACTGTACGGTACAGGGATAGACTACCGCTGGGAACGTGAATACCCTATGGGCAGGCTCTTCTGCCATACTGTCGGGTATGCAGGCCAGCAGAAGGCCGGCAGCGAGGGTCTCGAGAGGTACTATTTCGACCTGCTCTCAGGCGAAAAGGGGATGCAGAGATTTCTCGTTGATTCAGGACGGAGGCCTGTAAGCAGGCTCGGCGGGGAAACAGGGGCAAAAAACGGCAAAAGCATAATCCTCAATCTCGATTCTGTTATTCAAATGTTCGCAAGCGATGCGCTTGAGAAAAGATGCGAAAAGTTCAAAGCAGAATCGGGCTTTGCAATAGTGATGAACCCGCAGACAGGCGGCGTGATGGCGATGGCAAACTACCCTGATTACGACCCCGAAAACCTTGGGCAGTCTGAGCCTTCCAGCCGGCGAAACAGGGCTGTTACCGACCTCTTCGAGCCGGGCAGTGTGGTTAAGCCGCTGATTATGGCTGGAGCTGTTGATATGGGAGCTGTGAGCAAGGGGAGAATAATAGACTGCGAAGACGGGATGTTCTACAGAAGGGGCTCCGGACGGATTCAGGAATACAACTACCACCGCTACGGGAATCTCCCGCTCAAGGAGATCCTGATCAAATCAAGCAATATCGGAATGGCAAAGATAGGCCTTATTCTGAAAAAGAAAGGGCTTCACGAATGCCTCGAAAAGATCGGCTTTACATACAAGACCGACATAGACCTCCCGGGAGAGAGGAGCCCTAAGATAAGGCCTCTGGACAGATGGACGGGCTATTCAGTTACAAGGATCCCCTTCGGGCAGGAAATCGGGATTACAGGCATACAGATCCTCAGGGCATACTGCGCCGTTGCAAACGGGGGGCGGTCTGTTCGGCCTTATCTTGCCAAGGCCGTAATCGATAACGACGGAAACACTGTACAGCAGCTCGGGGCAGACTTTGAGCGTTACGGGAAGATATTCTCAGAAGACACCTGCGATTTCATAATGGATGCACTTGCCGGAGTAGTAAACTCAGAAGACGGAACAGGCAAGAACGCTGCAATGGAGGATTACACTGTTTTCGGGAAAACCGGCACTGCCAACATATACGACCCTGCCACCGGCCAGTACAGCAATAAGCATTACACCGCTTCTTTTGTGGGCGGGGCTCCATTCAAAGAGCCGAGGGCTGTGGTGCTTGTGTCTATAAGGAAGCCGGACAGGAGCCTCGGGATGGGATATTCCGGCGGAAGGGTATCTGCGCCGGTGGTGAAGGAGATTTTAGATAATACGCTGGACTATCTCAACGTTCCTCCAGAGAAGACCTCTGAGAAGTAAGCTTATCCCAGCCGGAAGATTTTATCTGCTCTCCGTCTTTTGCAGCTATCGCAAAACACTCCGCCCCGTCAATCAATTCAATCAGCTTGAGCCCCTTATCCCTGCCCAAAAGCGAGAACGCTGTTGCCAAGGCATCTGCTTTAGCTGCTCTATGGGCAAACACCGTTGCGCTCTTGAAAGCCGAGCTGCCTTCGCCGGTAGAGGGGTTGATTATGTGGCTCGTTTTTAATCCCCCGATTTCGTAAAACCGAAGATAATCCCCGCTGGTTGCTATCGCCCCCGATTCAGCCTCAAGCACGCTTTCGATATCACTCCTGCCGTTTGCCTCAGGGCTTCGAACGCCAATCTTCCAGCCGCCTTCCCTGCCGTTATCGCCGAAGCACAGTATATCTCCGCCTGCGTTTATAAGCCCGCCCTTTGCGCCGGCTTCTTTCATCGCCTCTCTTGCCTTGTCTAATGCGTAGCCCTTGGCAACTGCGCCAAGGTCTATCTCCATGCCCCTTTCAGCAAGCTTTACCGTCCCTTTGGCGGTGCGCGTTTTAATTTTCCGGTAATCAACGAGAGATTTTGCCCTTCTCATTTCCGCCTGCGTGGGCTTTTGCCCCTTTTCCGCTGCCTGAATCCACAAATCAATCACCGGCGCAATGCTTATATCGAATGCACCGCCTGTTTTATCGCTGAACCGTTTTGAGATTTCGATCACCTCAACGATATCGCTGCCCGCCTTAACCCAGCTGCCGGAGTTTGAATTTATCTGAGAAACTTTAGATGCAGGGTCGTGCCTGTCCATAAGTTTTTCTATGCGTTTGATCTGCGCAAAGCCTGCTTCGATTGCTCGCTCTGCATCACTCTGCGAGCCGGCAGAAGCCGTAATCCTCACAAAA
This sequence comes from Sedimentisphaera salicampi, assembly GCF_002117005.1. Classification (NCBI taxonomy): domain Bacteria; kingdom Pseudomonadati; phylum Planctomycetota; class Phycisphaerae; order Sedimentisphaerales; family Sedimentisphaeraceae; genus Sedimentisphaera; species Sedimentisphaera salicampi. The sequence goes on along the minus strand of NZ_CP021023.1, from coordinate 2,640,809 downwards.
GTATCCATATGCATTCTGCTGCTGCTTGTGCTGGTTTTAACGCCTTCACGCCCGCACCCCGCACAGATAAGCGGCAGAACTAATGCCGCTGAAATACAAATTGTTATGTTTAGTTTGTTCATTGCGTCTCTAATTATTCAAGCTGAATTTCAGGCAGGTTTGTTTTGCCTTGATGTTTCGATTATAATCGCTTTGCAGAGTTTATAAACGGAAAACATTATGGCTGATTTCAGAACAGACAAAATCAAAGGGCTGCTGGCTGATGTACGCTTCTCTCCGATAAGGGTTAAGCTGGAAATGCTCGAGAAGGCCGAATCGCTATACTGCCTCCTCGAGACTAGCAAGCAGTATCCTTATGAATTTGTATGCAGCAAAATCACAGGATACAACCCTGGCGGCGAGGGCGAAATCGAGATCCTAGAAGGCAGCAGCGTTCAGGCCGATGTGAGGCTGTTTATCCTTGAGCTCAGCAAAACAGTAAGCCAGCCTGCAGCAATGCTCAATCAGCCTGCATATTCTATTGCCTCGCTCGCAGAGGAGCTTGGGGTTTGTGATAAGACTATCCGGCGATGGAGAAGCTTCGGGCTTATAGTTAGATACCTCGTATTTGAAGACGGCATAAAAAAACTCGCTGTAACTCAGCAGTCCTTAGAGCATTTCAGGAAGCAGAATCCGGAAATAATTAAGAAGGCATCAAGCTTTAATAGGCTTTCAGAGGAAGACAGGCAGAATATCCTTGAGCTTTCAAAACAGCTCAAAGAAAGCCGGCCGGATATCACAAGAAGCAAAGCAGCGAAACTGATCTCTGAAAAAACTAACCGCAGCTTTGAAACGGTTAGAAGCACCCTGCAAAACGCAGAACAAAAAGAGCAAAGCGATATTTACCTCCCGAGAAAAGGCAAGGTGAACAGCAAAATACAGAAGCAGATCAGCGAGCTTTATGCGGGCGGGAAAAGCGTTTGCGATATCTGCAAAATGTTCGGCTGCAGCCGCTCGAGCGTGTACAGAGCAATCAATCGCAGCAAGGCAAAGAGGATAGAAGCGGTGGAGCTTGGTTTTGTTGATTCGCCTGATTTCCAAAAGCCTGCTCAGATGAGAAAGATTGAAGAGAAAAAAATATTTCTTCCATCTCCGGTTGAGGTAAGCACATCGCCTGATGATGTAAACCGGTATATCAGCAGGATAAATAAGATCCGGCCGGCAACCCGTGATCAGGAACGCGAGATGTTTATTAAGTACAACTGTTTGAAAAAGCTTTATCAGCAGGAAAAACAAACGCTGAATCTTTCCTCGCCTTCAGGGAAGAAACTTCAGAAAATGCATAAGAGGCTCGAAGAAATAGAGAAAATCAAACACGCTGTTTTTCAGTCTAATCTGAGGGTTGTAATAAATATTGCTGCAAAGCATATCGGAAAACACATCTCGTTCGCAGAGCTGATAAGCGAGGGCAATATGGCACTATTCCGCGCAATAGAAGGCTACGACTACACAAAGGGATTTCGATTCTCAACGTATGCCGGCTGGGCGGTGGTGCGAAGCTTCGCAACGCTCACTCCGTCCGATTCGCTGCCTCTGGAAGATTCAGTTCATACGGATATGCGGAATGTGGATGCAAGCTCGGTGCCTGTGGTTGAGCAGGCCGGACGGGATTTGGAGGAGGTGATCTCGGCAAATCTCGAGCCAAAGGAGCAGTTTGTGGTGAAAAGCCATTACGGCCTCGATGACCCATCGCTGATTAAGAAAAAGAAGAAAACACTCAAACAGATTGGAAAAGAGCTCGGCGTGAGCCAGGAAACAGCAAGGCAGATTGAGCTTAAGGCCCTGCAGAAACTCCGCCACTGCCTCTCTGTCGATATGTTCGACAAACTCCTGAAATAAACAGATGCAAATAACAGAAGCTGCGAGGCAGAAAATGCCGGCAGATGGGAGCTGGTGCACTGCGAACAGTACAGCACAAGATCAGAAGCTATGAAACGTGAAGCTTGGCTGAAAACCGGAATCGGAAGAGAATGGCTTGATTTCAACACCGGCAGAACCTGTCCGCCGCAGGCGGATTAACCGCTGGGCTGTGGAGTGCCAAGATTACGCTGCTTGAAATTCCAGCTCAATTTTATGTGTCCTGCGGGAAGGGCAGAAAATTTCACAGTTTTTATGTTCTTTTTTGATTTCTCCGCTTGACACCGAACGTCAAATTAGTAGTATATCCCGTCTATTGCACGCTGAATAGCGTTTATTCCTCGATAGCTCAATCGGTAGAGCGAGTCCGCCGCAGGCGGATTAACCGCTGGGTTGTGCAGTGCCACGATTACGCTGCTTGAAATTCCAGCTCAATTTTATGTGTCCTGCGGGAAGGGCAGAAAATTTCACAGTTTTTATGTTCTTTTTTGATTTCTCCGCTTGACACCGAACGCCAAATTAGTAGTATATCCCGTCTATTGCACGCTGAATAGCGTTTATTCCTCGATAGCTCAATCGGTAGAGCGAGTCCGCCGCAGGCGGATTAACCACTGGGTTGTGCAGTGCCAAGATTACGCTGCTTGAAATTCCAGCTCAATTTTATGTGTCCTGCGGGAAGGGCAGAAAATTTCACAGTTTTTATGTTCTTTTTTGATTTCTCCGCTTGACACCGAACGTCAAATTAGTAGTATATCCCGTCTATTGCACGCTGAATAGCGTTTATTCCTCGATAGCTCAATCGGTAGAGCGAGCGGCTGTTAACCGCTAGGTTGTAGGTTCGAGTCCTACTCGAGGAGTTTTATAATACTCAACCGCTAGGTTGAAAGAAAATCTTAAGTATCATTGAACAGATTAATAATGCGCTGCCGGAGAAATCTTGCAGTGCCTTTTCAATGGAATCTTGGAATTGTTTTGGGTGTATGTAATCATAAATAAAGAAGCTGGCAAGCGATATATCGGTCAGACAGAAAACCTTGGCCGAAGGCTCGCAGAGCATAACGGAGCCAGCATAAACAAGCATAGATTCACTTCAAAATATGCCGGCAGATGGGAGCTGGTGCACTGCGAAAAATACAGCACAAGATCAGAGTCTATGAAACGAGAAGCGTGGCTAAAAACCGGAATCGGAAGAGAATGGCTTGATTCCAAGATCGGTAGAGCGAGTCCGCCGCAGGCGGATTAACCGCTAGGTTGTAGGTCGAAGATTGGCCGAAGGATAAATCGAGTCCTACTCGAGGAGCTTTATAGGGTTTTGCAGGGAAATGCAAAGCCCTGTTTTTTTGCCGCAAAGTCTTGCAATCGCAAGGGTTTATATCACCTTCCGCTTTACCTTCCTGCGTTTCCTTGCAACTGCTTACAGCGGATTTGTGCAGACTTTTTTGCAGACCACCTTTTGCGGTCTCGATTATCTGCTTCTTTCATTTCTGAATCTGTTACCTGTCCATAGTGTTTCAGCGCAACGCCGGCAGAATTACCAATCCAAGCTGTCGCTGCAACAATACCAACTTCTTTGATTAGCTCAGTCACTCTGTGGTTAATATATATATTTCCTCCTGAGTCTGTCCACCGCAGGCGGGACGGAGCACAAAGCTTTGCCCAAAAATAATGTCTCACGCCCGTACTGCCGTATCGTAACATTTTATTTTCTAAATTTGAAGTCTTTGTTATAATGCTCAGGAGCCGGAAAGAAATTTTATTCTGAACTCAAATAGAGGAGAAGAAAAAATGAGCAAAACAGCGCTTTTACCCATTGCAGAGGGCAGCGAAGAGCTCGAAGCTATTACTGTTGTCGATGTTTTGAGGCGAGCCGGCACTGAGCTTACAATAGCTTCGGTGGCCGATATTTCTGTAACAATGAGCAGAGGCACTAAACTCGTGGCTGATGCCCCTATAGAGGTGTGCTCTGGGAATGAATACGATCTTATAGTTCTTCCGGGAGGAATGCCCGGGGCCGAGCATCTGAGAGATTCCAGAATTCTAACCGAGATGCTCAAAACTCAGGCTGAGGCGGGTCGCTTGTATGCTGCAATATGCGCATCGCCAGCGATAGTGCTTGCCTCTCACGGGCTTATGGCGGGCAAAAAAGGCACCTGCTACCCCGGGCTCGAACATTCACTTGCAGACAGCTATCTTGAAGGCGAGGATGTTGTGGCAGACGGAAACTGCATAACAAGCAGAGGCCCCGGAACGGCTATGGCGTTTGCCCTCAAGCTTGCGGAAATGCTCGAAGGAAAAGATACTGCCGAGAATACTGCCAGAGGTATGCTTGCTGAATGAAGGTTTATATAAAATTACTATTGGCAGCCGCCGCCCTTCTAACAGCAGGCTGCGGGAAAACAGCAGACACCACTGAAGCAAACCTCCAGAGCCAGGAGCAAAGCAGTGAAGCAGAGTCTCAAGAGGCCGGCTTAACGTTTATGCTTGAAAAGCTTCCGGCTGTTGAGTCTGTGCAGCTGTGGGAAAATGCCTTCGCAGAAGGCGGGATTGTTATAACCACAGAGCATTATGCGGTGCATTCAACGCTGAAAGACTTCCTGCTCACCCGAAGGATCCCGCTGTTTCTTGAAACGCTTCACAGCCGCTTTCAGGAGGTATCGGGGATAAGCACGGTTTCCCGACGCCCGAGTGATGTGTATCTATTTGCCGAGCGGGAGCAGTGGGAGCTGTTTACCGAGGGCTTCACAGCGGAATACTGGCCGTATTTCAAGAACATAAAAAACGGCGCCTTCTACCACAACGGTGTCTGCGCAGCTTACAATTTGGGACTGAACAAAACGCTCTCGCTTTTAGCCCACGAATGCTGGCATCAGTTCAGCAGAAGGCATTTTCGCTATCAGCTTCCTGCATGGATAGATGAGGGGATGGCGATGAGCTTTGAAGGCGTACGCTTCACCGACGGCGGATTTGATTTCAACCCGAAATACAACAAGCTGCGAATTCAGGGGCTAAGCAAGGCAGCGGCGGATAATTATGAGATATCTTTCACCGAGCTATTGAAAATCAACCCCACCTCGCTTTTCAAAGAGCCCAATCCTGAGAGAACGAACGCCTACTATTCCAAGCTTTACAGCTTTATCAGGTTTCTCAGGGAATACGACAAAGAGAACTACGCCTCCAAGCTCTTTTCCCTTATTCAAGACGGAGCGGAAGGCAAATGGGACATCAGCAGAAACATACTTGTAAATCTCGAAGACAGGAATGTAACGCTGAATACAGCCGTAAACCGCAAAGCGGGAGTAGCTGTGTTCGAGGAGTATTTCGGTTCGAACTACGAAAAGATGGAAAAGCAGTACCAAACCTTCAGCTATTCGCTGATAACAAAGGGCGGCAAAAAAAGCTCAGCCAAAGGCGAACTGGACAGTCCAGGGCTTAGTAGATATAATAAAGGCGGAAGAAATACAGGAAATAAATCCGCCGGGGGAAGCTCGAATGCTTCAGGCAGATTCAAGGGCTTCGGGGAAAAACCCGGCCTCGGCGGCTTCGGCTCTAACAAAGACACTCAGCCCCGGCTGTAAATATCAGGAGATAAATATGAACAACCCAGTAGTAAGTGTCAGATATGCAGGGAAGGTGGTAATAGTAGAGATTACCATCCCAAGGCTTCTTGAAGATGCTCAGATTTTGTCATTGGAAGAAACGCTTAACCCGCTGGTGGAAGAATGCAGGCCTACGAAGATGATTATAGATTTCAGCCGAGTAGAACATCTCAGCAGTTCAGCGCTTGGTGTTTTGATTCGGATAAACAGCGAAATCAAAAAGCAGGGCGGCTTCTTGAGCTTGTGCGGAATTAATAAACGTATCCTGGAAATTTTCAAAATCACCAAGCTCGACCAGGTGTTCACCATTCGCAAGGATGTAAGCGAATCGCATAAGGCAATACTGCTTTCAATTAACGAGTAATGGAGAAATCTGAAACATTGTGCGTCAGTTATCCTGCACAAACCCAGCAGCTTTGCGATAAGATTTTTGCTCCAGCAGGCAGCGAGATTTCATCCGACACTGTCTGGTGGCTGAGGCTCGCGGTTGCTGAGGCTCTTAACAATGCGATTGTGCACGGTAACAAGCGTGACCCGGCCAAGAAGGTTACTGTAAACTTTTCCTGGACAGACCAGGCCTTTTCTGTAACAGTAACCGATCAGGGGGAGGGTTTTGAAAGAGAAAAGCTTATAGACCCTACTGCAGATGAAAATCTGAATAAAACAACGGGCAGAGGTGTTTATATAATCAAATACGTTATGGATGACGTGCAGTATAACGATAAAGGCAACAGCATTACGATGACAAAATATTTTAGTTAAGTTTTAATAAACAAAATTCAGAGGTACTAAAAATGGCATTAGAATTCAGCGCAATGCCCGATAAGGAAGGCTATTTCGGGGAATATGGAGGCCAGCAGATACCGCCTGAGCTGAAGGCGGTTATGGATGACATCTCTGCGGCTTACGAGAGAGTAACAAGCACCGAGGATTTTCAGGCAGACCTTGCCAACCTCTACACTGATTACGTAGGCAGGCCGAGCCCGATCTATTTTGCCAAAAAGATCACAGAAAAGGCCGGCGGGGCAAATATCTACTTAAAACGCGAAGACCTCAACCATACCGGAGCACACAAGATAAACCACTGCCTCGGCGAGGCGCTTCTTGCAAAATATATGGGCAAGACAAAAGTGCTTGCGGAAACGGGCGCTGGGCAACACGGAGTGGCTCTGGCTACAGCGTGCGCGCTGGTTGGAATTGACTGCGAGATCCATATGGGAGAGGTGGATATTGTTAAAGAGCATCCAAATGTTACCAAGATGAAGATTCTCGGATGCAGGATTGTGCCGGTCTCGAGGGGAACGAAAACGCTGAAGGATGCCGTTGACAGCGCATTTGAGGAGTATCTAAGAGACCCAGACAACTTTATGTATGCAATCGGCTCGGTTGTGGGGCCTCATCCTTTCCCGAAAATGGTTCGGGATTTCCAGAGCGTCGTGGGCAGGGAAGCAAGGCAGCAGATTCAGGAAAAAACAGGCAGACTCCCTGACGTTGTTACCGCCTGCGTAGGCGGGGGGTCTAATGCTATCGGCATTTTTACGGCCTTTCTGAATGATGAGGATGTAGAGCTTGTGGGCGTTGAGCCGGCCGGCCACGGACTGAACACAAATGAACACGCCGCTACTATAACAGCAGGGAAAAAGGGAACGATACACGGCTTCAAATGCTATAATCTACAGGACGACAAAGGCAATCCCCTTCCGGTTTATTCGATCGCCTCAGGCCTGGATTATCCGGGCGTTGGCCCGCAGCACTGCTATCTGAAGGACATCGGAAGGGTTCGCTATGAAACTGCTGACGATGAGCAGTGTCTTGAGGCATTTATGCAGCTCTCTCACCTCGAGGGGATAATACCTGCTTTGGAAAGTGCTCATGCCTTGCATTTTGCGATGCAGGAAGCCGCAAGGATAGGCAAAGGCAAGAATATCCTCGTTAATCTCTCCGGAAGAGGGGATAAGGACGTGGATTTTGTAGCTGAAAAGCTTAATCTCTAATATCACGTTATTGCAGAACAAGATTTTATAAGCCGGAAAAAGTTTTTCCGGCTTTTTTTGTTTGCCCTGAATGTTCAACAACTTGGTGGTGCAAGTCCACTGCCGGCTCGGCAGTAGAGACTGCCCCCTTTAGTGCGTCTAAAAGGAGATTCCTTTTCTGAGCTTTATGCTTAAAACCGCTCTGCGAAAAAAAAACAGAGCCCGCCAGAAGCGAGCCCTGCTGATATCTAACCTCCGCGGGTGCCGTTCGGAAAGCGATTGCAAGAACCCTTGCAATCAACGTGGGCAGCCGGCCAAGCAGTTTGAAAGTCCTGGTTTTTCAGGCATTTCCTCCCCGCAGGGCTAACGAGCTTCCCTATATAAACTTCATCGGTTCTCCAATTAAGCTGACCGTAACGAACACCGCAGAAGCTCAATTCTAAAACAGATTATATCATTGCCGAAAGGCCAATTCAAGCAAAATCAGCTTGTTCTCAGCTCTGCATTGAAATTGTTAGTTAAAGCCTTTATGAGAGGCTTTTCAAACTCATCCACCTGTTCGTGGGTGAGTGTGCCGTCGTCATCCCTGAAAACTAACTGCATTGTAAGGCTTTTCCTGCCTGAAGGTATTGGTTTGCCTCGATATGTATCTACATAATCATACTGCTCAAGCTGCTCCGGGGCGTTTTCTTCGATTACCCTTTCGATATCGAGCCATCTGAGCTCTTCAGAAACTATAAGCGAGATATCCCGCTCCACAGACGGAAACTTCTGAAGCCTTGCCACTTTGAACTGCTCGCCCATGAGTGAATAAATCTTATCGAAATCTATTTCAAGCATCGCAGGCTTGGTATCTTTGAGGCCTATCTTATCGCATACGCTTTTTGAAAGCCTTCCGCAGATGCCGACGCTCTCGGAATTTATAAACACCTCGCCTCCCGGCTCAGCCCAGCATACAGAAGCAGGACGCACCTGAACCGATGCTGTTTTGCTGTAGCGGCGAACAAGCCCTTCGACAATGCCTCGCAGCTCTCTGATTTCTGCCTCAGCTATGAATGCGAGTTTGGTTTTTTCGTTTAGTTCAGAACCGTCGAGTTCATAGGTGTCTGCTATCTCGTAAAATTTGCAGCCGGCATTTCCGAAGTTCTTGTTGTTTTTCATAACCTCAGCAAGACTGCCTGCGAGAGTTTGCCTTAAAAGATTAGAGTTTTTCCGCGAAACATCTTTCACTGCCATATATTCCTTCTTAGATCTGCCCGTAAACAGTTTTGCGTTCTGCGGATCTGTGAAGGTTATGCCGAGAGTTTCGAAATAGCCGCAGGCGTTGAGGTATGTGCCCACCTGCTGCATACATTTTTGGCGCGGGTCGGCCTTTGCTGCACGGATTGTAATTTTATCTTCCACAGGAATCTTATTATATCCGTAAACCCGTGCGATTTCTTCAATCAAATCGATTTCTCTTGTGATATCGTTTCTCCAAGTTGGAGACTTACACTTCAACTCACCGCTTTTCTTGTCTGCCTGAGGATTGAAGCCTAAGTCCTCGAGAATGCTGAAAACCTTTTTCTCCGGCACATCAAAGCCGAGAATCTGAGAGAGCCTTGCCGGCCTGAGCGTAATTTCGGGGATATCTTCAAGCTCTGCACAGCTGTCTGCAATGCCCTTTGCTGCCGCCCCGCCGGCAACTGAAGTGATAAGCTGAGCGCACCGGCGAGATGCCCACTCGATGCTGCGGATGTCTATATTCCTCTCAAACCGGAAGCTCGCTTCAGAACCAAGCCCCAGCCTTCTTGCGGTAGTGCGCACACTGACGGGATCGAAGAACGCCTCTTCAAGGAGAATTTTCGTTGTGGTCTGGCTTACTTCTGTCTCAAATCCGCCCATCACCCCTGCAATCGCTACAGGATTCTCCTCATCAGCTATCACAAGCTGATCGGGCTTGAGCTCGCATACGCTGTGATCTATCGAAGTGAGCTTCTCGCCTGAGATTGCCTTGCGTACGTTTATCGTGTCGCCTGAGAGCTTATCATAATCAAAAGCATGCGGGGGCTGTCCGCACTCAAGCATAGCGTAGTTTGTGGCATCAACAACGTTATTCACGCTGCGAAGCCCGCTGGCCTCGAGCCTGCGAACCATCCATTCAGGGCTCGGACCAACCTCAACACCCTCGATATATCTTGCTGTATAACGTTTGCAAAGTTCGGTCTCGTTTATGTTTACCGCCAGATGACGGCCAACCTCAGAATCCAGCTCCTTAAGGCTCACTTCAGGCAGCTTCAGAGGGCTTCCCGTGGCAACGGAAAGCTCCCTCGCAACGCCCATATAGCTAAGGCAGTCGCCGCGGTTGCTCGTTACCTCGATGTCGAGAACCGTATCATCGCCGAAGCTGATCATCTCCTCAAGCGGAAAACCAAGGTCGCTGAGGATATCCCCAATCTCTTCGGGGCTTATGTTCAGGTCTATATAATCCTTTAACCATTCCAGAGAAATCTTCATTTCATCACCAAATTAAATTAGCTTATTTTGCTTGTAAAGCCCTGAATTGTACTGAACGAATTCAATTTCTCAAGGAAAAGCAGTCAGATTCAGATGAAAGACGGGTCTGCATGAGGCAAACCCGCCGCTAACTATTGTTTTAATGTTCCTCTTTAAAATCTTTTGTGTAAATTGCAAAATCCAGCATATCCACTATTCCGTCAGCGTTTATGTCATCGTAGTATTCAGTGCCTTCTGTAAGCCAGCTATCGAGCAGGAGGTTCAGGTCTCCATAACCCACGGCTCCATTCCTGCTGATATCTCCGCCCCACAACGCTCTGAATCCTGCGATAGCAGGCGGGCTGTCCGGTATTGGGATCCATATATCTTCCGTGCCGTTATCAGATTCATTGATAAGATCCCAGCCTTCCTCTTTTAAATCTGAATCAGTAAAGCTGGAAGATTCAACCCCTTCGGGAGGATCGAAATTAGACGGGCATTGATAGTCATAGTCGTAAAGACATGCAATATGCCTGCCATCTGAATAAACCGCAGAGCCGTAAATCTCGCTTACTGCATCGGGGTAAGAGAAATCGGCGAATTGTATTTCAATATCATTTTCCCAATGTTCTGGGAAATTCGTCCAGCTGTCGGTGTATGAGTATTCGATGAGTCCGCTGTTTCTAAAACAGAAACCGGCAAACTTGTCATTGAAATATTCGTTTCCAGCCCCGAGGCCTCCCTGATAATAGCAATTTGATATAGCTGAATTTCTGTCGTTAGCTCCGCAGAAGCCGGCAATCTGGCCGGAAAAGTCTTTGCCGTAAACGTCTGCTTCGCACCAAGATTTCTCAATAATGCCTCCTGATTCGTTGCCTCCGGCAAATCCTGCGGTGTATGTTGAGGCATACCCGCCCACTGCTTCGGCCTTGCTGCATGTCATAGTGATATATCCGCCTGAGTTTACTCCCACAGCCCCACCGAGCATCCATGAACCGTCTGAACCTGTTATGCTGCAGCTTGAGGTGCATTTGGATTCTTCAATTGTGCCCGAATTTCCGCCTGCCAGACCGCCTGTGTACCATGCGCCTTCGGTTGATTCTACTCTGCTGTATTGGAGCTTGCAGTCATAGATAATTCCGCTGTTGAGGCCTGCGAATCCGCCGGTATAATCCCAACCGACAATCAGAGAATTATAAATTTTGCAGCACTGAATTACGCCTTCATTCACATCTGCCAGCGATCCAAGGTTTGGTTGAGTTTTAGAGATTCTGGCGTTATCAATGATAAGATTTCGCACTGCCCCATCTGCAGCGATCTCGCTGAACAGACCTCCTTCGCAGCTCTCGCCGTTTGATTTGAGGTTGAATAATTTAAACCCGTCTCCATCGAACTCACCTGAAAAGGACTCAGGCATACTCGCAGAATAGTTAAAGCCCTTGCAGTTTATATCTTTGATAAGCCTGAAAAAGCCTTGAGGGAAGTCTTTAATTTCAGACAAATCTCCAATTGAGGCAATAAGCAGAGGGCTGGATTCCGTGCCTTCGCCTTTCTCAGATGCCGGGCGGTACTGCGCGGTAACGGTGAGCTCACCGCTTATTACACTGAAATCTGAATCCCAGCCTGTCCACCACCATCCTGAATCCGGCTCAATCAGAGGCGAGCTTGCTGACAGCCCATTCTTTACCTGCTGCACAGAATCGTCTGAGACTATCTGGCCATGCAGACCTGCTGAGAAGGTAACAGTGAATTCATCCTCCTGCTGGTAAGAAAGTTTGGGCAGCTCCCCGGGCACATAATGCCATATATCTTCTGAACCGTTTCTGTGGGAGCCTGCAAAATCCCAGCCGGCATCAAGGAAAGTATCTAAAGATCGCATCTCAGAATCACTTTTACCTTCAGCAGCGTCTTCGCTGGAGGCATCAAAACCCGACTCCGGAGCAGTATTTTCATAATTCCAGAAACAGCTATAAACATAAGAACTGTTGTGATGGATAAATCCATAATTTTTATTTACCTCGTACTTATAATCAAGGTATCCAGAGCTGTAGCAGTTGATAATTATTCCTTCCGGTTCACTTCCTACGAAACCCCCAATATCATTATAAAGATGGGATTGAATTTCAGGTACTGTTATATCTGTGTGAGAATAACAGTTTTGAAATTTGACAACATCGCTAAATAAATAAGCACAGAAACCGCCTGCCGCATAGCCATCTCTAATATTGATGCTGCCCGCTGAAAAACATTGATCGAATAAGGAGAAAGGGCCATAAACACTACTCCCTGTACCACCGGCATAACCTGAAAAACCTCCGGAACTACTCCCGTAATTGCAAATCAAAGGCAACGAGCCGCAGCGAAAGAATTCAGAATTCTCTGTTCTGCCAACTAATCCTCCTAAGCTAAAACCTTCTTTGCAGTAAATTTTTGCTTCTGATTCAGAGTATTCAGTCGAACTGAACTTAGCATGCCCGATCATACCGCCAGCATCTCTGGTCAAAGATATTTGTTTTCCATAAACGTATTGATCTTTATGAATAGAAGTTAGCTCGACAACGGATTCTGAAAAACACTCTGTTACATGGCATTCATTAATTTTACCGATGAGCCCGCCTATTTTCTGCGTTCCAGTTACTGATGCATTTGCTGTGCAGCCTGTAATCGTGCAGTTTTCCGCTGAACCAGCAACAGCCCCAACAAGAATAAATCCATTAGCACTCCCTGAGACGGAGCAGTTTTGGATTTGTCCGCCCTCCTGCAGGCCAATGAGACACGATACCTCGTTCACACCAATCGAGGTAACATCAATCGAATGGCAGTTTATCACATCACTTTTGCTTAAGGCAATCGGGGCGGTTTTGAAATCGCCGGTATTATCTGAGGGACGGTCTGCCTTAATCTTGCAGTTTCTGAAGGTAAGATTTTTTATTACGCTTCCCTCCGCAGTTTCCCTGAATATACCAACGTTTGGGGATGAGAGATCTGCCTCAACTAATGCATTGAAGATCTCGAAGCCACCTCCATCGAATGAGCCGGAGAATGTTTGATCTATTACTGCATTGCTTAAACTCAAGCCCGCAAGGTTTATGTCGTTAACCATTATGTAATGGGCAGAAGGGGCCTCATTAACCGCAAACAAATCTTCCGGCGTTGCTACCTTGAACGGATCTTCGGAAGTTCCGCTGCCTTTGTTTTCTATGGGCTGATAGGTTGCTGTGAAGAACGTATCTGAATTTATTGAGCTGAAATCGCCGTCCCAGCCTGTCCACCAAAGCCCCTCCTGCGGGGTTACAATAGGCGAAGCAGCGCTTGCGCCGCCCAGAACTTCCTGCTGGGCAGAGCCGGAAGTAATTTCGCCGCTATCACCTGCTGAGAAGCTAACACTGAAAAGATCATTCGTATTTTCCCAGAAAAGCTTTGGCGCATCAGCGCCGGCAGGCATATACCAAAAATCATTTGTGCCGTTGAAATCATCCTCCATAAAATCCCAGCCTGCTGCAAGGAAGGTTGACCGGTTCGCCATATTAGCAGAAGGCAATCCCCCAATAAGATTAACATTTTTGAGTTCCGTTTCAGGCAATTTGTCAAGATTCCAGAAATAGCCATTTAATGTCTTAAAACAGCCGGAACTGTCGATACAGTCAGGATAAGAAAGTATTTCGCCGGAATGGTTGATGGTCATATTTGCATGGCAAAATCTGATTTGACCATCCGAAGCGCTGTTGCCGATAAATAAATATAATCCTTCGCAACTCTCACCTTGTTGCGTTTGAATAGTTCCATCACAATAACAGTTTGCAACAGTTTGTTCATTTTCAGCAACAAACCCCGCTACTATTTCCAAATAGGAGTCTGCTGTGATTATTGAACTGCTCTTACATCTTGCAATTTTGTTTTTGTTTTTTGCGCAGAACCCTGCAATTAATACGTTAGCCCCCTCACAATTTATGCTGCATTCTGCAGAGCAATTGAATAGTGATGTTTCGTTTACACCAGCAAACCCTGCTACGATGTTATTTTTGCCCGAAATATTTATAGCTATCTGGCTGCTGCAGTATTCAGCGGAAGTTCCTGCAAGAGTTTTGCCGGCAAATCCACCTACGTAAGAGCAGTTCGCAGCTGAGTTGATTTGCCCCTGTGAAGATAGGCAGCTTGTTAGAGTGCTCTCTTCAATAACACCAGCAAAGCCGCCAAGATTAGAGATTTCTCCTTCAAAAGCCAAGTTCGCAGTAACCTGACAATCACTCAATTCGCAGCCGGCGTCTATTTTACCTGAAAAACCGCCTACAGAATTGCTTGAGTTTCCTGAAATATTTATTGTGCCATTTTCAGCAGAGCAGTTTTCGATTTGGGTGCCGAAAGACAGACCGCTGAAACCGCCGTTATACAAATTTGATCCAGCCGATTCGGGTGCATTGATTGTTATATCTGGCTGGGATGAGCAGGAGGAAATTGTGCAGAGGTAATCCTTGCCGATAAACCCGCCCAATCTCTCTGAAACTTCTGTCATTGTGAATGTGCAATCTGCGGTGCAGTTTGCGAATGTGCATTCGCTGGCTCTTCCGGCAAGTCCGCCCACGGCATTAGTATTCTCGCCGGCGGCATCACCTGTTTCAATGCCGGCAGAGGATGAGCAGTTTGATACTGTACTGCTGAATCCAACGCCGAGTAGTCCGCCATAGGCCATTCTGCCGGAAACTGTTCCGCCGGAAACTGTGCAGTTTTCTATTGATGCGCCGCTGAATTCGCCGGCAAGTGCGCCGAGGAAATCCAGCCCGCTGATTTGAGGCGATTGAAGCGTAAGATTTTTCACTGATGCCCCATCTCCAAGCCTTCCGAAAAGACCCTTATAGTGGCGAAGGGAATCCTCCGAGTTTTCCGGATAGCTTACGTTGAGCCCGATTATCGAATGCCCCTGCCCGTCTAATGAGCCGGTAAAGGCGGGCAGATCGGTTGTGAGCCCATCCTCTCCGTTTTGCGCATAAGGGGCTACTGGGCTGCTGAGATACGAATTGCCGGAAAGGTCAATATCATTAACGATGAGGTAATGAGCATCAAGTTCGTTATTCACCGCTTCGAGGTGATTGGAGGTTGAAATCTGGTATGGATCAGCCTGAGTTCCGCTGCCTCCTGAAAACCCCATTGCCAAAACCGGAATTACCAACGCTGTTAAAAAAGCAAACCTGTTCATTTTTTCTCCTTAGTTTAATTAACGTACTGAAGATATTATATCTCGTTCCTTAAACACCGCAAGAAAATTTGCCAGAAAATTGCTTTTTATCCGTTAGATAACTGTTTGCTGTAGTTTAGGGCAAAATTTCAATGAAGGCTTTAAGGTTTGGAAGATTTTGTGAAAAACGGTTGATATCCAATCACATTTTTTTATAATTCCTCTCTCGCTCAGGGAAACTCTAACGGAGGAGTGACCGAGTGGCTGAAGGTGGCGGTTTTGAAAACCGTTGAACGGAAACGTTCCGGGGGTTCGAATCCCTCCTCCTCCGCTTTTACAGAACCGCTCAGCGGTTCTTTTTTTTTGCCCGCAGGGCGTTTAAGTTTGTTCGTCCTGCATCTGCTCGATTCGTTCGATCGTCATATTAGCAACTTTCGCCTTCATTCTGTAAAAGCGTTTAATCCTCTCGAAAAAATCGCTCTTATCCTGAAGTGTTTGAAAGTGGTTTAATTTCTGCTGAACATCAGATAAATTTTCCTCAATCAGCAAAGGGATTTTCTCGCTGTCGTGCCGGACGGCCTCTTTCGGGCATACATCATGACACTTTCCGCAACGAATACATACAGCCTCATCAATCTCCGCCGAAACTCCCTTAACCACAGAAATCGCATCCACGGGGCACTCTGCCTCGCAGATCCCGCAGCCTACGCACATATCTTCATTTACCCACGGCATAATTACTCCTGTCTAAAACATATTTTCGATTAGCACTGTTTATGAAAACGGACACGTACCCGTCGGGCAGCTTCCTGAATCCGAAGAGCCCGAATCGCTCACTGCCGAAAAGCTTGAAATCAGCTTTCTTACCTTGGAACTGCCGCATTCCGGGCAGGTCTGCTTCTTCTCTGAGCGAATAGACTTTTGGAAAAACTGAAACTTCTTGCCGCAGTCTTCGCAGCTGTACTCATACATCGGCATAAATTTCTCCTTTCAAAAAGAATTAACAATTTTGCGTTTTTGAGATAAATCGGCAAAATCCGTGCCGAAAGGTACGAAAATTGCACCTTGCAAACCTATTGAAAAGAAAAGGCTAATTTGCCAATTCAGGTATGCGCAAACTTGCAGTTATTAGCGCTTATTTGTTGATTCGGGTTGGCGCTGATGTAATATGAAGGCATTGAAATTAGAAAGATATTCACGGCGAAACATCAATACGTTATAATTGCTATGAGAACAAACGGACATTGCTAAAGTATCCTGAGATATACTTATTAAACAAAGGCAGTAAATGAGAAAGAAAATAAACGATACATTAAAAGAACTGCTCAAGCACTCACCATACACCTTCGGGGGGGCTGCTATTGGTCTGCTGTGTATGATTTTGTTTAATAAAATTTTCCCTGATTCCGGACACGGATTGTTTAAGGTTTTTCATCCCGGCCATATCATTCTATCGGCATGGGCTACCACGCTTTTATTTAAGAGCAAAACCTTCAGGGCTTCCTTCTGGAAGGTGTTTCTGGCCGGATATATCGGCTCTATAGGCATAGCAACTCTGAGCGATTCGGTGATACCGTTTATGGGTGAGGAAGTGATGGGGATATCAGTGCCCGTACACGGCCATGAACATCACCAAGAAGGCAGCGGCCAAGATGCACATCAAAACGCCCATAATGAACACGAACATAACATTGCTGAGAAGAGCCGTAATCACAGCGAAGATGCAGACCACTCTGCGCACACTGAACATAATCACAAATCTAAAGGCGTGCATATAGGCTTTATTGAAGAGCCGCTTCTGGTGAACGGCTCAGCGATTTTTGGAATCATTCTGGGATTTTTGTCTCATTCGGCATCACGAATACCGCACTTTGTGCACGTTTTAATAAGCATTTGGGCATCAACGGCGCATATAATGATGAATACTGCCAAGGAGCTTACTCTGCTGAATTACGGAGGTATTCTGATTGTGCTTTTTGCGGCGGTGCTTGTGCCTTGCTGTTTGAGCGATATTATTTTCCCAACGCTTGCGGCAAAATATACGGGCAAAGATCCGTCAGAACTGAGCCATCATCACCATTAAAATCGAATTCAAAATTATTCATATCCGCATAAAATTACTTTGAGGCTGTAAAAGCTGCTCTTATAGGAGCTTGGTGGCCTTCTATGGTTTTGGTTTTGTCTTGCGGATCGAGAAAATCGTCGAGCGATTCGAAGCTCATCCAGTCGGTTTTTCCTGACTTCGGCGGTAAATTTTCATAAGTGCCTGTCAATAAAGGACTCGATTTTTTGCGCAGGCACTACAACCCTGTTTTTTTGAGTTTTTTCAGGGTCTGTGTTACATCTTATAGGGTGTGGTATCTGCGCTCAGATTAACTGTTTTGTAGAGTTTCCTTGCGTCCTCGTTAATCTTTGATGGCAGCACATATTTGCATTCGCTTTTCTTATCCCAGAGGATGCTAAGCTGCACGTGGTTTAGCGCATTTACCATTCTTGCCACAGACATCGCCTCGAATCTTAGCCTAACCCTGTATGCCAGATTCCTCGCGCAGGTTAGAGCGATAAAGCATATCAGTATATGGGCTTTGATTCGTTTCGGTGTCCAGTGATATATCGGCCGTATCTTCAGCTCGTGCTTGCTGATCCTGAAGCACTCCTCAATTAGCCAGAGCTGCTTGTAATGCTCTACTACTGCCGAATCATCCATATCCTTAACATTCGTTATAACGCCGTGAAGGCCATCAAATTTCGCTGCCTGAGCATATTTCTCTTCATTTATCTCGCAGTTTACCTCGCCGGTAACTCGCATAAATTTCTTGTAGCCGTAGTTGCTTATAAGGGATTTGGGGTTACTGCTCTTTTCAAGCTTCTCACGAAGTTTTCTTATAGCTTCGTCCCTGTCGTGTTTATTCTTTTTGGCGAGCTTGTCGCTGTAGGTAACAATTAGCCTTCTGTTCTTGCCGTAATCAAAGCTTCTGAGAGGAGCAACGGATTCTGTAATCTTTGCTTTCCATTGATCAGTGAGGCTTTTTAGCCTCGCTGCTACGATATATTCCACTTTCTGCTCTTCAAGGTAATCCAGATTAGCCTTGCTCAGCATTGCGCTGTCTGCGGTAAATATAACACGCTTGAGGTTGTATTTCTCTTTGATCTTAGGAATAACAGTGTGCAGAGTATGCCCTTCATACTGATTGCCGGGGAACACCTCATAACCAACTGGAAGCCCCTCTGATGTTGAGAGAAGGCCAAGCACAACCTGCGGCTGATTGAACTTCATATCCTTGCTGTAGCCGTTCTTTTTGAGCTCATCTTCTGTAAATGATTCAAAATAGAGGGTGGTGCAGTCGTAAAACAGAAGGTTTATCTCTTCGCCTAAAAGCCCTTTAGCAGCCTTGTGAGCGTGGTTTTGAGCCTTGCTGATAATATCATCTGTGATGTTGTCCATCATCCTGTAAACGCTGTCAAGAGAGAGACTGATGCCGAAGTCTTTAGATAGATCCTGAACACTGCCTCGCTTACTGACCGGATTTGCAAGCCTTGCCATGGTAATGTGGCGAAGGTTTCTGCGAGCAGCCTCTTTGCGTTTATCAAAAAGATTGTTAAATCCGAGCTCGTCATAGATGCTTCCGAACACCTCATGGATGCCGGTGGTGATGCGTGCCTGCTCCTTAATATCCTTCAGATTTACGTTTATAGGCTCATCATCGATCTTTTTGCGGGCTTCTATAGCAGCCTCTGCAAGCTGCTCAGGCTTGAAAAGTGCCGGCGTTATCTCCGCCTCAAGTTTAGCCTTCTCGAATTCGGCGAGATCTTTGAGACGGGTAACATCCTCTTCTGTGAAGGCAGTGCCCATATGACGTACTATACGCTGGCGAGGCTGATTCTTCTCGTTGCGATAGCTCGCAACAATCTGAACAGATCTCTTTGGGCTGTTTTTTGATTTTTTTACTCGTATAAACATAAACACAGATTATACGAAATAAAAATATTATGTCAATATAAAAATAAAATTAGGCACTACAAGGAAGCCAGCCCAAAACACCACCCGTAACAGCCTCAAAACGCACTTTTCGATGAGTTTTCCGCAATACAACCGCCGAAGTCAGGAGATCCGTCAGAACTGAGCCATCATCACCATTAAAATCGAATTCAAAATTATTCATATCCGCATAAAATTACTTTGAGGCTGTAAAAGCTGCTCTTATAGGAGCTTGGTGGCCTTCTATGGTTTTGGTTTTGTCTTGCGGATCGAGAAAATCGTCGAGCGATTCGAAGCTCATCCAGTCGGTTTTTCTCTGCTCTTTTGAAGTTGTGGGGGTTTTATCTATCATGGAAACGTTCTTGAGCCCTGCATTTTCGAGCCAGCGCATAATCACAGAGGGAGAAGCAAGATTCCATACGTTTCTCATTTTGGCGTATCTGCCCTTCGGAGCGAAAATCACATCTTCGCGTGAATCAATAATCAGCGTTTCCAGCACCACCTCTCCGCCTTTACGCAGGTGGCCGGCGAGAGAATTGAGGTGCTCTAATGCATCTCTTCTGTGGTACAATACGCCCATAGAAAAGACGGTATCGAAAGCCTCTGAATCTTTAGGAAAATCATCAATCCCCAAAGGGAGGACGAAATTCCTGCTTGAATCGAAATACTTATTCAAAGCAAGGAACTGAGCCACGAAAAGGAGGGTAGGGTCTAATCCTAAGACAAGCTCCGCCCCGCCGGCGAGCATACGATAGCCGTAATACCCGTTGCCCGAGCCAACATCCAGCACTTTCCGGCCGCTGAGGGAAGAGATTTTATCCTTTATTCTCTCCCATTTCAGCGAGCTCTTCCATTCGGCATCAATATGTACACCGAAAATATCGAAAGGCCCTTTTCGCCAAGGGTGGAGCTGCTTGAGTGAGCGGGAGATTTTCAGCTGTTCTTCAGCAGCAATCTTAGCATTTGCCGCTGCAAAATCCCCGCTGAAATCCACGCTTTCAGGCCTAATATCCGGCATATCCTCAACTGCCTCAAGCCAGCGGTCAAAATCTCCGTGGGAGGGAGCTGAGAATACGGCATCAGACTTCTGCCTGACCTTAGAAACTAATTCTTCCGGAAGATTATCTTTTAGCCGTTGAAAAAATAAGTTGTATGCGTTCATATTGCTGAATAAAAATACAGGCCGCCGACTAACAGCCAGCAGCCCTAAAATCATAAATCAATTATCATAAGGGAGACGCACTCCCCCGCTTGTGCTTTTCTCTACATTCGGTTTTCTTCCGCGGGGAGGCCTCGGGTGGTGAATGTAGCGATGGTCTTTTATCGGCCGGCAAATATTGCCCACTGCGATATCACCCTGAGTGATCTTGCCATAGGAAACCTTCGCATTCACCTTGTCTATGTAGATCGTGCCGGCAGGATTCTCAAAGCTCCCGAGCGATTTGCCGGAATAAGGATCTGTCATTTCCTCGCCGCGGGAGTAAACCTTCAGCTCAGTTCCCGGGGCAAGAACTGCCTCACCTGCATTTACAGCCGCCCTGCCTGAGGCCTTACCGACAACCTGAATGGGATAGAGCTGGTCTATGAATTTGCTGCAAACTTTAGACGCCGCAGAGCCAAGGAGGCTGCCGATGGCCTTGTTTTCCGCAAGGTCGCGTTGGTCTGAGTATGTAAGACCGGGAACCACATCCTTAACGCTGCGGTCATCCCAAGCGATGTCCATAGAATCAGCAAATTTTATCTTCCTCGTTTTCAGCTCAATGATCCTATATTCATAGCGGAAAAATGCGCTGTATTTATCGTAATCCATTCCGGCGGCTTGTATCTCGATATTTTCCTTTTTGAGATAGAAATTGGTTATGCTTCCTGCAAGCAGGTAATCTGCTCCTTCCACAGAATCCACAGCTCCCATAATTTGATCTACTGTTGAGCGTTTCATAAGAAGGTCGATTTCACGGTCGTATTCTCTTTCATACGCCCTGTCGAGCACCTGAAATCTCTGGGTTTTGCTCAAAGCAGAGGTGAGCGAGGAGCTGAAGCGTGAGGCCATAATATCAGAGGGTATCAGGGTGTCGTAAAGCCTGTATTTATCAGAAAACACCCTCGGGGGAAGAACAGCAATTGTTTTGGGCTCTATAGAGACATCTGCCTTGAGCATCTTATCCTGCTGAACGCCTGAAGACTGCTTTGCAAGATCATTTTTGATGGTGCGAGGCTGGATTTGCTTTCTGTTCTTTCTGGACTGCTCAAGCTTCCTGCAGCGGAAACCCTTCTCAATATCACCGGCTTCACCGCGTACTACCCTGCACCTCGTGAGGCTTTCCATAGGTTCAACCACCTCTAAAAGGGCTATTGGTTTATCAGCAGAGCCTAAAGACAGCCCTGTTTGAGGGTCTGTAACTTCCTCGCCTGAGCGGTAAACCTTCAGGACATCTGTATCTCTGAGGACGCCTTTGCCCTGATTAACAAAGATATCCTCTCCGGACACCTTCGCCACCATAGGCGGATATACATAGCTGCTGATTTTAGCTGCAATTTTCTCCGCAGTCATATTAGCAACTGAGGAATTAACTTCCTCAAAATCCATCTCTAAATCTGTGGGCACATCTCTTGGGATAAGATCATTAATCTGAGAGGGCGTTAGCGTTATATCGAGATTATCGGAAAGCTTAACCGACCTTTCCGGCACTGATATCAGGCTGCAGCTCAGCTCGGATTCGAGCTTGTAGAGCTTGAGCCTTCGGGAACTTTGATTTCTCACAGCATCCTGATATTCGTGCTTTTCCAGCCTGCCCGATACCATCATATCAGCTCCGAGGACGTTTGCGAGCCTCGCCTTTTCCTCTATATCGCCATCAGCGCTGAGCCATATATTTCTCTCTCGGGCAAAATCTTCGGCGTTCTGCCTGTCTAATACGTTGAAATTGTTTGTTTTGGAGAGCTTTGCAATCAAGCGGGACTGAAGCTTATCGGCATAATCTTTTGAGCCCGCCGCAGAATCAAAGGGCATCACTACAATCCGCACCCTCTTGTCTTTCGGTTCTTCAAATGCAGGCTTGTACTGATACACCTCAGCACGAACCTTCACAAAGAAACGCATAATGTAGCGGGATTTTGACGACTCATCATCTAACTGGCCGTCAACTTCCAGCTCGCCCGCCTTTTCTTCCTGAATCTCAAGCTCAGCCCTGCCTTCGAGCCTCGATTTTCTCCTCTCAACTTTGCCGGTAAACTGAACCTTCTGCTGACCGGAATCGATTATTTCATAGGTCTTTATATAGCCGTTAAAACGCCGCTCAATCTGCGGCCTTGAATAATCGGCTCCGCTTCGAGGCGTAAATTTGGGCTCTATGCTTAGCCCGCCTGCCTTGCTTACCGCGTTGCTCAAGGCATCATACAAAGCACCGTTTTCGGTTGCTCCATAGCCTTCAGCCTCTACGGCAGTTATTTGTATCTTCTGAACTCCCTCGCCTGCTGCCATCAAGGCGGCGGAGACGATGAGTAAAGCTGCTGTAATTCGTTTCATTTTATGCTCCTAAATTACCATGAAACTGACTTGCTGCTTCCTCGCTTACCGAGAACCACTTCATTCTGCCAGTATCTCATTCCTGTTGTGAGATCTGTAAGGGAAAGCTGGAAATAATACTCAACCTGCTGGGTGTTCTGGTCGTACGAGATGTTTCTCTGGATAATCTTCCCGGAAATGCTCAGCTCCGGTGCTATGAGCCTGCCTTTGTCTATCGTAGTTGACTGATCGAACTCGTCGGATTCGCGGAGTTTTCTGGTTTCTTCGATCATCTTATCTGTAGCGCCTTCCTTGCGTCCGCTCACAGCGGATGTAAAAACCACCTTGCCCGTATTGAGCATTTCAGATTCAATCTTGGCCATAAGCTGGTCTGTATCGAAATACTGCGTTGTGTCATTTTTTATATCACCGGTTGCTACGACATACCTCGAGCCGTCGGGCTTTGTGAGAACGCCTTTCTGCACCATATCCTGAACCATCCTGCTGGCAGCCTGATCAAAGTCTCTGTAGTCCAAAGCCATAACAGCCTTGCCTTCATCATTTCTCACATCAATGTTCCTTGTTGGCGATGTACATCCTGCCAGCAGAACAAATGAGGAAACTGCTATTAAACATATTGCTTTTTTCATCGTTTACGCTCCTGTTTAAAATTTGTCTCTTGTTACAACTCGGAAATTTTTCGCCTCACTCCGTGGGGCAACACCTTTGATTGTGGCAGTGGAATTGCCGCTGATGCTGAACGGAAGCCAAGTGCTTGTTTTCGTAGGCACAAGAGCACCGCTTTCATCTAACCACTCAAACTTGTACTGAAAACGTTTGGTCTTGTATGATTCGTTACTCAGGGTAATATCCACCTGATAGAAGCCGTTGGAATTTACCGATTCGGTAACAGTTTCCACCTTCACCCCCTGACCAATCAGATCGCTGACAGCCTTTGTGATGGGCGATAGAACAGGACTGCTTTGAGAAACGCCCTCACCCATCTGAACGCGCGGGTCTGTATTCTGCTGAGCGCATCCGCCGGCAAACATAACCATCATAACAGCAATTGATAAATAAAATCTCATAATATTCTCCAAATCAAACATCTAATTTAATTCTATCATCTCACAGCTAAGCTCCGCCCTGCTGCTGACTGCCCTGACGAAAACCAAGGCGTCTTTCTCCGGGGGAACTTCAACTTTCTTCTCTCTCTTTGTTCCGGGCATAAAAACGATCTCGCCGTTTTCCGGCCTTTCCATTCTGAGCACCTGAAACTCCTTTGGAAGAGAAGACCAGCTCCTGCAGTCTGCTGAAGTTGTGGCGAAGGAGTAGGCCGCACCGGCAAGCGAAAGCCAGGAACCGCCCTCTTTATACAACGCATACTGCATAGCAGCTTTCATTGTTGCAGAAACCACGGCTCTTGTAAAAATTGCGGCGTAGGTTTTGCCGAATTCCGCCTGTATCACCCTGTCCATGCTGCAGAAAGGCTCAGTAAAGTATAGATCTCCCCCTGCGGCGGCTTTTAGCCTCTCAACAGGAGCAGAGCGGTATTTAAGTTTTGGAAGAGCGATGCCAACGTAATTTATTCCGCTGGATTCAAGCATTATCGGAAGATCTATTCGGAATTCTTCTTTGTATGCTGCGAGTCCGTTTTCGAAAAAGATCCAAACTCTCGGGCTTTTATACGATTTGCCGGCTCGAAAGTTCTCAAAGTCTGAAACTGCATATCTGCTCTCGCTCACTGCCCCCGCTGCCTGTTTCAGCAGAAACTCAGCCTTGTCATCCTCGCCGTCATACTTAAAGTATATGCCCGCTGCATACGAAAGGAAAGGGTTTATATAATCGCCGTAAGGCTCGAAATTTTTAAGAGATGGGTATTTGCTGTATAAGGCCTGTTTGAGCTGGTTTCTCTGGAGATTTCGCTGAGCAAGGCTTTCCTGCTTTGCATCATTTCTTGCGGCCTGAATCTTTTCGGCGAAAAAATTCTTTGCCCTTCTCTGCCTTTCAATCGCCCTGTTGAATTCGATTCTCGCATTATCCCACTGCCCCAAAGCAAGCATATTCAAGGCTTTATAGGTGTTCAGCATCACAGCTTCGCAGTTCATAGGGTAGTAAGGCAGGATGTTATCATTTACAGCAGCTGCAGCGGCCTGATTAGCTGCTTCGTTTTTTTCCAGATTGAATTCCTTAAGATCTTCCTCTGCCTCGCTGAAAAAATCACTGCTCTTTTCATAGAGCCCTACTATTCTTGAAGCAGTGCCGGCCTGCATATTCCAGAGAACATCATTTTTTGAGGCGTCTGATTTATCTTCAACGCGGGATTCAGCATACATCAATGCCCGGCCGTAATCCCCTGAGACAATCCTTGAATCAAAAGACCTAAGGACATTACTGCTTGAGCAGCCTGCCAGAAATATAATTGAGAAAACAAAAAGTAAATAAGATTTCTTCATAAATGGAGCTCATATAACACAACTGTCGGCATTGTAACAAAACAGCAAAGAGAGTCAATAATGGCATTTTAATAAGTTCTAACAAATTTACGCTTTCCATCCCATCTTGGTTTATTTTTTCAGGAAAAAATGTAGTATAGGAACATAATAAGGTGAGTGTTTAAATAGAAATTATTATTACTGGAGAAGATAAAATGAGAAAAATCCAATTCGCTGTTTTACTCTGTCTAAGCGTATCACTTTTCGGCGGCAGAGAAAGAATTTCTTTCGACCAAGGATGGAATTTTTTCAGGTGCGGCAATATGCCGGACGGAACTACCAAAGCTGAGCCTGAAGGACTTGAAAACCCCTCTTTCAGCGACGACGGCTGGAGAGAACTGAACCTCCCGCACGACTGGGCTATTGAAGGGCCGTTCAGAATGGATCTGCCGAACCGTACGGGGAAGCTCCCCTATGCAGGAATCGGCTGGTACAGAAAAGACTTCAAGCTGAGCAAAGAAGATAAGCACAAAGAGATCTACCTTATGTTTGACGGGGCAATGTCTGATACGGAGGTCTGGGTGAACGGGGAATATGCAGGACGCTGGCCCTACGGATACAACTCCTTCTACTTCAACATAACAGAACACCTGAATTACGGCGAAGAAAATGTTGTTGCAGTGCGTCTTGATAACAAACCCGATTCATCAAGATGGTATCCGGGCGGCGGGATTTACCGGCACACATATCTGATAAAAACAGAACCCGTGCACGTTGATATATGGGGAACATTTGTAACAACACCGCTCGTGCAGACAAATAAAGCGATTGTTGAAATCAAGACCGATGTAAATAATGCCGCCGGCAAAGACTCAGGGGCAGAAATAACCCATCAGATAGCAGCACCGGATAGCGGGGAAATTGTATGCTCTGAAAGCAGGAAAATAAAAGCTCAAGCCGGCGAAACCGAGAAAACCGAGATGAGCCTTACGGTAACCGACCCGCATCTATGGAGCGTTGAAAGCCCAGACCTATACACACTTATTACAGAAATCCGGCAAAACGGCGAGACGGTTGATAAATATGAAACAAAGTTTGGGATAAGATCGGTGAAATTTACCGCCGACGAAGGGCTTTTGATAAACAATGAGCCGGTAGAGATTAAAGGCGTCTGCCTGCATCACGACCTAGGACCGCTTGGCGCAGCTATACACAAAAGAGCGATAGAGAGAAAGCTCGAAATCCTGCAGGAAATGGGCTGCAACGCCATAAGAACAGCCCACAATCCGCCTTCGCCGGAACTGCTGGAGCTTTGCGATGAGATGGGCTTTCTTGTGATGGATGAGGCGTTCGACTGCTGGGAAGAAGGCAAGACAGAAAACGACTACGGCAGGTTCTTCGAAGAATGGCATAAGAAAGACGTAACTAACCTTGTCCGAAGAGACAGAAACCACCCCTCTGTGATATTCTGGAGCTCAGGGAATGAAGTAAAAGAGCAGCGTCAGGGAGAGGAAGGCAGAGAAGTTTCCCGCAAACTGACGGGAATATTTCATGAGCTCGACCCCACAAGACCAGTAACAGTGGGCTGCAATTCATGGAAATCGGGATTTAACGGCTTTCAGAAAACTGTCGATATCATAGGATTCAACTACAAGCCGCACATCTACGGAAAATTCGCAGAAGAAAACCCCAATATGCCCTTCCTCAGCTCTGAATCAGCGTCATGTGTAAGCTCGATGGGCGAATACTTCTTCCCCGTAAAGCAGAAAAAGGATCAGGGCTTTTTCCAGTTTCATGTAAGCTCATACGACCTTTATGCCCCAAGCTGGGCAAGCAGGCCTGATCTGGAATTTGAAGGGCAGGACAGAGTTCCGCAATGTATTGGAGAATTCGTCTGGACGGGCTTCGATTATATAGGAGAGCCAACCCCATACAACAAAGACAAAACCAACCTGCTGAACTTCCAGAGCGAAGAGGAAAAAATCGCTATGCAGCAGAAGATGGATGAGATTGGCGGTAAAGCACCTTCAAGAAGCTCTTATTTCGGGATAATGGATCTCTGCGGATTCAAGAAAGACCGCTTCTACATCTATCAGGCGCGCTGGCGTCCGGAGAAGCCTATGGTTCATATCCTCCCGCACTGGAACTGGCCTGAGAGAAAAGGCGAAATTACCCCTGTACACGTTTACACCTCCGGCGACGAGGCGGAGCTGTTTCTCAACGGAACATCTCTTGGCAGAAAGAAGAAAGGTGAATATCAGTACAGGCTGGTTTGGGATGAAGTAAAATATCAGGCAGGCGAGCTGAGAGCTGTGGCCTACAAAGACGGTAAGAAATGGGCTTCCGAGGTTGTAACAACCACAAACGAACCGGCAAAGATTGAGCTTGAGGCAGGCAGTAAAACTATCAAAGCTGACGGCAGCGATCTGAGCTTTGTAAAAGTTAAGATAACTGATAACCTTGGAAAACTCGTGCCCCGTTCTGATAATATGGTTTATTTTGAGATTGAAGGACCCGGCGAGATTGCGGCTGTGGGCAACGGAGATCAAACAAGCCACGAACCGTTTCAGGCAAGCCGAAGGAAGGCCTTCAACGGCCTCTGTCTTGCAATAATACGTTCATACAAGGGCGAAACGGGAGAGATAAAATTAACCGCAAAATCCAGAAATCTTTCTTCCGATTCAGCAGTAATTACTGTAGAATAGCGGCTTAAAACCCCCGGAGGCTCAGAGAAGCCTCCGGATTTGCATTATTCTTTCAGTTTGATTGCTCCATATATGAAAAAGATTCTCAGCAAAAATGACAACATAGCGGTTACAGGAATAGCAAGAGGCGGAAAAACGGTGTTTCTCACATCCCTGCTCGCCCAGCTCGAAGAATTTGATCAGGCAGACTTCTCATTTGCCGGCAATTCGAAGATCGAGGCATTCAAAGAGCTGAGAACGAGATCTGACTTTATCCGCCAGTTCCCGCTGGACAGATACCGAGATTTTCTCGCTATGCGGGGAAGCTGGCCTGAGAAAACCTCAGACGCTTATTGCTACAGCTGTGAATACTGGCGTTCTGACTGGAAATTCTGGAAGCAAAGGCTGAATTTCTTTGACTTCCCGGGCGAGCGCATTGCAGACAGCGCGATCGCTGCAGTACCAGACTACCGGAAGTGGTCTGAACATATTCTAAGTCATCTGAAAAATCACAAATCCCTTTTTGAGGATGCCAGAGGGTATTTTGAAATACTTGAAAATCCAAGCGCCCCGCTGGAGGAGATAATCTTCGAATACAAGCTTACCCTCGCCCGGCTTATCCTGAATTTCAAGCCGCTGATTACCCCCTCCACGTTTCTCTTGAGCAAAGAAGGGATAACGGCAAAAAAAGGCTCTGTTAACGAGCTTGCCTCTCAGCGAGCTTCCGGGCTGGATTTTGACAGCGAATTCGTTCCGCTGAGCAGAGAATACTGTGAGCAAAATCCCGAATACGCAGAGAGAATGCACAAGAATTTCAGGCTGTACAGAAGAAATGTGGTGATGCCGCTGTACCGAGAGCTCGGGAAGTGCAGGAAGCTGATTGTGCTGATAGACCTGCCAACCCTGCTTGCAGGAGGCGTTGGGCAGTATAATGATAATCGGCAGATCCTCCAAGACCTCTTCCAGACCCTTCGCCCAGACTCATCAATCGGAAGAAAACTGGCAAGCACGATAAAATTCTGGCAGCGTCCGCTTGAGAAAGTCGCGTTTGCGGCTTCCAAGGCCGATATGATTTACAACGATGATATCGAAAACGGCACAGCCGAAGGGCTCTTAAGGCAGCTTACAAGCAAAGCCCGCAAGATTGTTCCCGAGGCTGAATACCGCTGGTTTGTATGCAGTGCGTGTCAGTCGAGCGTTAAGGGAGAAAAGCCCTATACCCTTCGAGGACGTCCTGCGAGAAACAACCCCGAAAAGCAGATTGTAGAATTCGAAGTGCCAAGGCTGCCGGAGAACTGGCCGGACAGCTGGCAGCCGGGAGACTACCGCTTCAAGGCCCTGCTTCCGGAAGTGCCGAAGAACACGCAGAAACCCCCAAGGCATATCAATCTTGATGCTGTATTCGATTTTATTGCAAATTGAAGGGTTAAAAAATGTACGAAGAAAATGACAATCTCGGAGACCCGCTCTCCGAAGACTTCAGCAAAAAGAAAAGTGAACAGCAGCAGACTCAAAAAAATCAAGGCTCGCAGCCTGAAACAAGCGAAGAGCCTCAGCAGGAAAAAAATGAGCAATACCGCCCGGGGGATGACGGGCTCGGTATGCCCGAGCAGGAGGCTGAGGATATCAAGGTTATCAAAGAGCAGGCGGGCGTTCTTGAAGATGAACAGCAGCTAAGCGAAAGCGAGCAGCAGGAGCAGTTTGAGAGGAAGCTGCGAGAGCTGGAAAGGTTCACCAGATTCTTCCGCTTCCCCGCTGGCCTGAAAAAAATCCTCACTCTCATACTTCTGATTGCAGCGGGCGTTTGCGGGCTTTTGATAATAAGCCAAGGCTGCGCATTCTTGAACGAGCTCAATCAGCTCACTCAGGGCTCTGAAATCCTGAGGATCTCGCTTTTGAGCCTCTTCGGCCTTTTCTCACTGCTGATTCTTTTCAGCATACTCCGTCTTCTTTTTTTCACAGGCAAACTAAAAACCTCAAAGGGAATAAACGTTCGGGCGCTTAATACGCTCTCCGAGCGGACTGAACTGCAAAAGGCTGCAAGAAAACGAAAGGCCGAGGCACGCAGAGAGCTTCAGCAGTATTTAAACGATTATCCCCTGAAGCGGGATAAAACAGATGAGCTTATCGCCTCAGGACTGAAGAAGGAAGATATTCACGCACTTACAAAAGCCAGAGACCGCCTGCTTGACGAGAACACGCCGCTCAGCGATACAGAATGGCTGAATGAATACAAACGTATGTTCCAGAGCACTCTGGACAAAGCTGCGGCGAGGGTTGTGAGCCGGTATTCGCTGAAGGCCGGAGCTGCAACGGCCGCCTCACCAGTGTCTTTTGTTGATCAGGCGATGGTGATATATGTCTGCGTTTCGATGACGCAGGACTTGATCCGAATCTACAACCTCCGCCCAGCTGCCGGACAGAGCCTCATTATGCTCTCGTTCAGCATTATCAACATCTATATCTCCGGCGCATTGGAGGAATCTACAGAGAGATTTATGGAATCTGTTTCCGAAAACATCCCGGGCGGTATTTCAGGCACATTCCAGAGCATCCTCGGAAAGGCCTCTGAGGGAACATTGAACGGCCTGTTAATCTGGCGTCTCG
This sequence comes from Sedimentisphaera salicampi, assembly GCF_002117005.1. Taxonomy (NCBI): domain Bacteria; kingdom Pseudomonadati; phylum Planctomycetota; class Phycisphaerae; order Sedimentisphaerales; family Sedimentisphaeraceae; genus Sedimentisphaera; species Sedimentisphaera salicampi. Next base: position 2,610,486 of record NZ_CP021023.1, on the reverse strand, counting down.
GAAGGAGAGTAACCGGATTTCTGAAGCCTGTGAAGTGATTAGACCTGCCGAGGAAAGTCTGCAAAAAAGTCTGCACAAATCCGCTGTAAGCAGTTGCAAGGAAACGTAGGAAGGCAAAGGAAGCAGTGATGTAAACCCTTGTGATTGCAAGAGTTTGCAAAAGAAAAGCCCCTCTCTGCAAAACAGGGCAAAAAGGGGCTATTTAGCCAAGGTGGGACTCGAACCCACACGACCTTTCGGTCAGGGGATTTTAAATCCCCAGCGTCTGCCCATTCCGCCACTCGGCCATAAATATAAGACATGGAATTATACTGAGAAACCCCTCCATTTCAAGATGTAAGATTGGCCGGCGGAAATCGGAAAAGAAATACTCACTGACTCTCACAATCACTCACGGACTCTTGCAGGGGAATAATCGCGAATCTGTAACAGTCCGTGTTGGTCGGTGCAGGCAAAAAAACGCGGGCAAGAAATCTACTCTCTGCTCGCAGCAAAAAAAGCGGCCGCACAGAAACTGCAGAACCGCTTTAACCCTTTAATCCCAGCCATATTTACCTGAGACAGTTTACGATTATAGAGAACGCAAACCTCGTTTCAAAACCATTACACGTATTTTAATAACCATTTTGCGTTCCAGACCATACATGCAAGGCTGAATGGCTTTTTGTACTGAGTTTTAATCAATTTATTCATCATTGAAAAGAAATATTGTTATTTTTTTGATATTAGTGTATATTTGTTTTGCATATACCCCAATCAACCCTATAATGCGAGCTTGATGGTTTATGTAAACCCTTTCCAAGAGACCCGGAAAGAGAAAGAAACGGGTCATCGCCCAGTAGCTATCAGGAGATTCAAATGGGCAAGAGTATCTATGTCGGCAACCTTAACTATAAGGTTGAAGCAGGCCAGCTTGAGGATGTTTTCTCAGAGTTTGGCGATGTTGTAAGTGCGAGAGTTATTCTCGACCGTGAAACAAAAAGAAGCAAAGGCTTCGGTTTTGTTGAAATGGGCGATGATGATTCTGCTGCCACTGCAATCGAAGAATTGAACGGCCACGAGTTGGAAGGAAGAACTATGAAAGTCAGCGAGGCAACTCCAAGAGAGGAAAAACCTCGCAGGTCATTTAATAGAAGAGACTAATCCAGCTATCGAGAAAGGCGGCGATAACTTGCCGCCTTTTTTTATGCGCTGAGATATAAGTAAACCGGCGCACAGCAAGATTTCATATTTCCCCCACCTCCATAAGCAAAAGCAAAAAATTTTCGGCAATCGCAGCAAATCATGAAAAATTATCATCCAGCCCTTGATTGTTCGGGTTATGTTCGGTATCATAGAGCAAAGTAAACAAGGACTGGTTTATGGCAGCTATTATCAAAAAGCCCGACTTAGAGCAAAAGCTCAGCCTCCTGAGCAGGGACGCCCAATACGACCTCGCCTGCGCGTGCAATGTGAGCGGGGAGCAGAGCCGCAGACCAGGCAGCGACGGTAACTGGATCTACCCTGCAACGCTTCCCGAAGGCGGCAGGAGCCTGCTTTTCAAAACGCTCCTCACAAACTCCTGCACAAACGACTGCAAATACTGCCCCCTGCGCGGCGTGATGGGCGGGCAGCGATTCAGCCTGAGCCCCGAGCGAATCAGCAGCGTTTTTATGGACTATCTCCGCCAAGGCAAAGTGCACGGTCTGTTCCTCAGCAGCGGCGTGCAGAGGAGCCCAGACTTCGCAATGCAGCGGCTTATCGACACCGCCGAAATCCTCCGCAAAAGGCATCGCTACCGCGGATACATACATCTCAAGATTATCCCGGGTGCAAGCGCAGCAGCGATCGAAAAGGCGGTATCGCTCTCGAGCGCGGTATCGCTGAATATTGAAACTGCGGGCGAGGAGAACTTCCGCAGGCTATCAAGCAGGAAGGACTATCTGCGGGATATCGTGCAGCCTTTAAAGCAGATAAACGAGCTCACCTCAGCCGGCGGGCGATACAGCAGGGTAAAGCAAACCACGCAGTTTATCGTGGGAGCATCAGAGGAGAAAGACAGCGAACTGCTGGCCTATATGCAGAGACTGTACGACAATATGAATATGCACCGGATTTATTTCAGCGCGTATCAGAAGGGGCTCGGCAGCCCAGATCTACCCGGGGAAAGCAACCCTGCAACTGCAAACCAGCTTCGCCTGCGGGAACACCGCCTCTATCAGGCAGACTATCTCTTCCGAATTTACGGCTTCAAGGCTTCAGAGATACCCCTGCTCAAAGACGGAAGTATGCCGGCGGAGAAAGACCCGAAGCTCGCATGGGCAAATCAGCACCCCGAGAGTTTCCCTGTGGACGTGAATTCAGCGGGAAAAACCGAGCTGCTTAGAGTTCCCGGGATTGGACCGGCAGCAGCGAAAAGGATAATCCAGCGAAGAAAGCAGGAGCGTTTGAGAGCCCTGTCTGATATAAGCAAAAGCCCTGCCGTTCAAAGCAGGGCCTGTCAATATGTAACATTCAGCGGAAGGCGGGCTTCGCTATTCTAACATTAATTTCTAATCGCTTATCTTGAGCCAGTCCTGCGATGTTTCTTTCAGGTCTTCGAGGAAGTAGTTTGCCTGCCAGAAGCTTGAAAGCTCAGAGAAATCTTCCATATCTACCGATCTGCTCTGATCCAAATCGCCTGTATGATAAATCTCTTTTGCCTCAATCAAAGCTCTCTGAAGAGCGCAGTTGTTCCACCAGCCGGCATCGATATACACAGCCAGCGGATGGCCTACTGCGGAGGTTTTGTACTTTGAGCTGAAGTAAACCGAAACATCAGCATACTCATCCGCCGGCGGATAAACCTTTTGAGATACGATATCTGTATTGGTATCGGCGTTTTGCAGAGTTAGAGTGATGCCTTTGCCTGCGGGATTTTTCGCCCGAACCCTGAGATAGTATTCAGTATCGGGCTGGACAACTGCCGATGTGTCTTTCCAGATCATATTGTGTTTAGAGCCGTTGCCCCAGCTGTATAGCTCCATCCATATTTGGCCGTCTTCTTCGATAATCTGAATTCCTCCGGTGTCATCGCCCGGTTCGTCGGGCGCCTCGGAAACCTCGTTCCAGCCGGCGGTAGTATCGAGAGCATCGCTCCACGGGGAGGTTGAGTCTGTTTCGTCGTAGTTTTCCTTGATCAGCTTTACATCATCAATGAATATGCAGCCGTTTTGGCTTGTCCCTGAGGTTATGAAACGAATCTGCGATACGTTGTAGCCGTAATCGGCAAGCCTCACTTCCGCCTGCTTGAGCCCGTCGGGGATGCCTGCGGCTGCGGAGGAGTCTAAGCCGTTGTTGTAGTATCTCGCTGTCCATACAGGCCTCCAGCTCTGGTCTGCGAAATCATAGATCTGGGCGGCTGCCCATTCGCCCGGGGCGAGGAGATCTGCATCATACTTAAAACTGAGCAGCCAGCTCCATTCGGGGTCTAATTCACGGGTTATGCTTGCGCTGCCGGCAACCTTGGCGGAATGATTTCCATTCAGCGAAGAAACAGATGCGCTGCCGGAGGCTGCCCAGCTTCCGTTCCAGCCGCTGCCGCCGGAGAAATTGCCGGACTGAAAATCATCCACGGCATCAAAAGGCCTCGGCCGAAGAACCGCCTGATTGCTGAAGCTGCTCAGCATACCGGAGAGATTCTCCGCTGCTGCAAAATACCTGTATCTTGCAAGCTCCACAACATCAGTATCGATGAAATTTGGCTCCTGAAGATTAGAGGTGATCTGTTCTATCGGATTGTTGTTTTTCAGGCGGTATATATTGAAGCCCGCAAATTCAGGACTTGCCTCGTGCTCCCAAGTGAGCTTGATCCCGCCGTCAACTACATCTCCAGTTAAATTATACGGGGCAGAGGGGGATGTATTCCCCGCAGGCCCACCATCCTGAAGATTCCATACCGCTTGCTGAGAAATATCAGATGAGGCGGCAAATCCGGGCTCGCCTGAAGAATCAATGATAAGTCTGCACGGGTCATCCTGCCTCTGAAGGCCGATATTTTCGAGATAGTAATTATCCCCCGCTTCAAGAAGCTGCCATTTGGCGAAGTCCTGATTATTATCAGTATCGGTTAGGATCAGCCCGCCCGTTGATGAGCTGGCCGCAAGCCTCTTATTCGAGGCCGAATCTATATTGTCTATATAGTAGAAGGCTCCCGCCTCCACAAACTCCCAGCGTGCAGAGTCTTCGCCGTAAGCAGCGGGCTCGGTATCGAGGTTTCCGTTTTCAGCATTGAGCCTTAAATTTCTGCCCTCATTCAACATATACATAGTGAAGTATTCCGGGCAGCGGTCAGACCAGGTAACCTCCAGATGTTTTTCAGTATGAGAGCCAACATCAATTTCCCAGCTTCTCATCGGCCCTTCGCCGCTAAAGAAAACGTCTCTGTCCATGCAGCGGAATTTCCATCTGCTGTTTAAGGCGTTTCGCTCGTTTCCGGCGCCGAACGCCCATACCCTTTTCTCGAGATCCCTGTAAACGCAGCCCGCTGTCCAAGTGGGCTCGTGGGTTTTATAGCCAAGGCGTTTGCCTCTGAGGGCTTTGGAAAATATTCCTCGGGTTTCGTCTATCTTGCCCCAGTAAATCCCGCCTTCGCCGGCGAAGCCGTGGTCTGAGCAGTTTGCCTGCACCATAAGCTCAACAATATTATGAATCTCGGGGTTTAGAAACGGTTTGCCGTCTGCGTGAGATTTGTCTAAAGACCATATTAGGCTCTCAAGCGAACCGTTTATAACGTGTGTACCGCAGATATCGGTGTACTGCGATGTAGCGGAATACCAGCTTTGGAAGCTGTTTGAGCTGAGCGTTGAAGGGCCGAGAAGCGGAATCGAATCCAGCTCCGGCCTCGTCCTGTATTCGGCCATTATATCGGCCATCGCAGATTTTGTGGCCACAGGCCAGTCCCAATCCGGCTCGTTGAACACCTCAACGAATGCCCAGTCGCTCATTGAATAGCCGTAGGTACTGTTTACGTAGTTAATCGCTGCTATAAGCGCATCAACCCAGCGGTCGGGGATAATCTCGCCATCGGAGATATACCAGTCTGCCACTTCGTGGTGCACATCGGTAGGAAGAAGCATTATAGAGAGATCGGCCTCGCTCGCCCGCCCTGCCTGAGCCATAGCGCTGTCTATGGTATTTTTGGCTGAATCTGGGAGCTTGGGCTCCCCGCCTTCGTAAGTGAGAGGCTCTATCACCCTGGAGCTTATCCGCACAACATCGAGAAGTGAGCCCAAATTATCTAATGCTGCGTCCATATTATTGCTGGTGATCCAAGTCTGATCTGTTCCCCAGTAATCAAGGGATTTGTCTTCCCCTGCGGCTTTAGCGGAGAAGTAAACGGTGTTTGCTTCAGGCGGATTTGCCTCAATGCAGACCTTTCTAACAGCTAAATTGCTCCACCAGCCAGGATTGATTTCAATTCCAAGTGTCTTGCCGGCAAGCTCTGGATTCTCTGCCGTATCAAAACGCACCTCGCAGCTGCTGAAGTTTTGGGTAGAGGGGTAAACGGTTTCCGCCGCTATTACCTCCTGAGGGTTATCAGCATTGAATATCTTCAGCTCAACAGGATCGCTGTTATCGTAGCTCAGGATTTCCGCTGTGAGGCTGTATATTGTTCCCGGGCGGGAAGCTGCATCAGTTGCTCTGCTTATTTTTACCCTCTTAGCCCCATCCCACCAGCTGTTCAGGCGGAATGACATATCACCATTTACTTCTGCCGCTCTTATTCCGCCGGTATCATCGCCGGCCTCATTCTCGGCCTTCGAGTCTTCTGTCCAGTCGGCGAGCGTTTCTGCGGGGTCGGTGAAAAGCCGCAAAGCTGCAGCAGCAGGACGCCCTGTATCAAGATGAATCTTGCGTATGCCCAGATTATTCCAAGAGCCGGCATTGATCTTTATCCCGATCGTTTTGCCGATAATATCGGGATTTTGATCAGTGTCAATACATACCTGAAAGTTCCTGAAGCCGTCTGTTTCAGGATAAACGGTACGTGAATCAAGAGTTTCCGAGGGCGCGCCGGCATTGAATAAAGCAAGCGTTACAGGCTTGCCGTCTGAATAGCTCTCGATTTCTGCTGTAAGGCAGTAGATTTTGCCGGCTTCTGCATCTATTGATGTGTTTTTCGTGATTTGTGTGCTTTCTGCCCCGTCCCACCAGCTGTTGAGCTGGAAAACAATTTCTCCGTTCTTCACAACAGATCTGATACCGCCTGTGTCATCGCCGGCCTCATTTGAGGACTGCGAGTCTTCTGTCCATCCCGCGAGAGTGTCAGCGGGGTCTGTGAAAAGCCTTTCGCCGCTGACAAAAGCGCTGCATACACAAAGCAGCAAAGCCTGAAACAAAACTGTACGCATTTTCAAACACATATTATAGCCCTTATATAAACTCAAATTATTCGTAAATGCTTTCAATAAGCCTTATATTATATATCTTGGAGGCTGGATTTTTTCTAAATTCTGCATTTTCTATAAGAAAAAAGCCTGCACCATTTGTTCGGACAGGCCTGTATTTCAAAAAATGATAACGCTAAACACTTCTAAAGCTTGATTATCTCCATCTCAGGGCTTTTCTCGCCTCGTGAGAGTATTTCCCGCCCTTTTTCTGTTACGAGAATATCATCTTCGAGCCTTATGCCGAATTTCCCGGGCAGATATATCCCGGGCTCAACAGTAACAACGTGGCCCGGGGCGAATACATCCGGGCTCTTGCCCGAAAGGCGGGGCTGTTCGTGTATATCGAGGCCGAAGCCGTGGCCTGTGCCGTGTCCGTAAACATCAAAGCCGCTGTCTTTAATCGCTTTTCTTGCCGCTTTATCCGCCTCCGACATCCTAACGCCCGGAGCTATCATATCGATTGCTGCCTTCTGAGCCTGCTTTACCGCTTCATATGCCTTGCGGTATTCCCTGCCGGCTCTGCCAACAGCAAAGCTTCTGGTTATATCGCTGCAGTAGCCCTGCCAGGATGCGCCGTAGTCTATGAGGATATAGTCGTTCTTGCGAAGCTTTCTTTTTCCCGGGATGTGGTGCGGCTCGGAACCGCCTGCTCCGAAGCAGGCGATAGTTGTGAAAGCCCTGCCTGCAGAATGCCTTCTCATTTCATACTCGATAAGGCCTGCGAATTCGCTTTCAGTAATTCCCGGCTTTAGCTCTGCTAGGGCCGCCTGCAGAACGCTTCCTGAAATCTTAACCGCTTTTCTGATATTTGCGATTTCCGCCTTGTCTTTTATCGCCCTCACTGAAGAGATAACGCCCTCTATCGGGTGGAGCTGAACGCCAAATTTCTCTTCGATATCCTGAGAAGCACCGTAAGGCATATCCCGCTGAACAGCGATATTTTTTACAGTCTTATATTTCTTGATAATCCTGCCAGCCGCCTCAATCATTGAGCCTTTCCTCGAAATGATCTTACATCCGAAGCATTCTCCCTCTGCCTGCTCGGTGTATCTTGAGTCCGTGAGAAGGAACACCTGCCTCGGCGTAACCATCACCCAGCTGTCATCCCCGCGGAAGCCCGTGAGATAGTTCACATTCGCCCATGAGGTAAATATTCCCGCCTGACATTTTTGCTCATAGATATTCTTGCGTACGCTTTTAATCCTCTGCTGGAAAAGCTCTTTCATAACAGAATCTCCAGATAATTACACGTTCCCTGCATCCGCCTGACTGCTGAGCCAGATAGATTCGATCTCTTTTACAATCTTAGTAATACCATCAAATTCCAGCGGCTTTATTATAAACCTGTCTGCGCCGGCCTTAAGGCAAACCTGCCTGTCTGCATCTGCGTCCGATGTGGTAAAGACAATAGTAATAATTTTTTCTGTGAGTTTATTTCTTTTTATCTCTTTTACGACTTCCCTGCCGTCTTTTCTCGGCATATTGAGGTCTAATATTACAATGTCCGGCTTCGGGGAATCTGCAAAGTCGCCGGCATTATGAAGAAAATCCATAACCTGCACCCCGTCTGTAACCCAGAAAATCTGAGCATCCAGACTGCTTTTATTGATCCCAATTTCAAAAAGCATCTTATCGGCAGGATTATCTTCGGCTAGAAGTATATTCACTTTTCTTCCCATTATTCCGCCTGTTAAATCTTTCACTGTACACTTACTGGAAATTCTATTATTGTTCCGTTTAGAATTATGTCAATAGAATGTTTCCCGCAAGCGATTAAAGGTGCGGGATAAAGCCGGCAGACCGAGAGAGGCTTATTTTGTAAATCCTAAACTGTATGCCTAAAAGATATCCCCGATATCCCTGGAAAGTGAATTTCGGGGATTTCAGGGATATGAATTCAGGTAGAGAGAAAGGAATAATACACCATGCAGTGAACCTGAACTCAAAAACTTTCCCCTAATTCCCCAAACCGTTCAAAGTGGGGAAAATGGGGGAGTCTTTTAAGGAATAATAATTCCGCAAGAAGCGGGGAATCTTAACGCAGCGATGAAAGATAAACACTACCCCTCACGGACAATCACGGACTCTCGCAAGAGCTTGCGCAAAAAGATCGGCGTAATCTGCGTTTTAAAAGACCAAGCTGGAATTAAAACTGGCCGGAACATTAAATCTTCCGGCCAGAATTCACCAAGCACTGCAATCGTATCACTGTTTCGGCTGAGACTGCATATTCTCAATATGCTTCTTGAGCGCTGGGTTGCTGTCGATCTCTGAGATACTCTCGCTGTTTGTCTTTTCGTTCTCTGAGATCTTCATTAGATTTTCATTCCTGTCAGCCACGTGCGGCGTGAGGAATATAAGCAGTTCAGTTTTCTGCTTTTGAATATCCCTGCTCTTGAAGAGCTCGCCGAGAATTGGGATATCGCCAAGCAGAGGTACCTTCTTATTCACTTCCTTATCATCATCCTGCATAAGCCCGCCGATAACGATTGTCTGGCCGTCCTGTATCGCCACCCTGCTTTCGGAAGAACGCTTGCTGAACACAGTAGCATCCACGGTTTCTGATATCGGCACGGTTTCTGTAGTTGTATTTGAAATTTCCGGGGCAATATCCATAGTAACAAGTCCTTCATCGTTTATCACAGGCGTAACTTCGAGAATAATTCCAATATCCTCATACTGAATCGTATTGATTGTCTGGCCTGTTTCGGTGGTTCTTGTATCGGTAATAAAGGGGACTTCCTTGCCTACGTTTATCGTAGCTGTCTGATTGTTGCTGGTTAGGATATAAGGCCTTGAGAGAACATTCATCTCACCAATGCTGCTTAAAGCCTTGAATGCAAACTCCAGATCGCCTTCAAGAATCTTCACTGCCCCGCCGTCGCCGAGATCTGAGGGAAGAAATTCAGTACCGTAAAGTTCGCTGTCTGCCTGAAGCGAATCGGCTGTGCCGTCCCCGTCGGTATCCACAAATCCTTTGCCGCTGAGAACAGAAAATTCAGTGCCGAGCTCGAAATCATCATTCCTTGCAACCTCGGCAATAAGCACCTTTATCAGCACTTGAGGCACAGGCTCATCAAGCTCATCGATAATAGGCTTAATCTTATCATAATTTTCCTGCGATGTCATAATAATAAGCGAGTTGGTATCCTCCTCTGCCTCCATATACACCTCTTCAGACAAATCGGTTTCTGACGAGCCGGAGCCCCCTCGCCGGATATTGCCGCGCCTGCCGGAAGACTCTCTGTCGTCTTCATTAAAATCTTCCATCTTCTCGAAAAGATTATTAAGGACATCTTTTAGATTTGCGGCTTCGGCATTTTTGAGCTTGTAAACAAAGAACGAACGCTCCTCAGCGGGGTTTTTGTCTATCTTTTCCACAACCTCTGCCACTATCTCCAGCGTATCGGAAGGCCCGCTTACCACAACTGTATTTGTGTCTTCATCTGCCGCTGCACGCACCTTGATATTCTGCGAAATAACCCCCGCACCGCTGGAGCCGTTATCATCGCGGTCTCCCATTCTAGATCTCATCATACGCTCAAAGGGATTCCGCCCCCTTCTGCCCTCCTCCTGAGTATCCTGCTCAAATACTTCATTTATCAAATCGGCAGTATTGTCTGCCTCAGCGTACACGAGGTTAAACACCTTAACCGAAGCGATTGATGCCATTCTCGTATCAAGGGCCTGTATGATCTTTACAATCCTTCGGATGTTTGAGGCGGTATCGGTGATAATTATGCTGTTGCTCGCTTCGTTTGAGGTAAAATCAGCCTGTTCGGAGATAAGCGAGGCAATATCATCCTTAACCTTCACCGCATCTGCATACTTTATCGGGATGATATGCGTGATCACCTCATCAGTCTCCGGCACATCCTCAAGCTCACTGCCGGAGCTAACAGGTATGCTGCTGTATTTGGCTCTGCTTATATCAAGGATCTTGAGCGTTCTGCCCACTCTCACCGCCGCATAATCCATATCCACAAGCACGCTGTTTATCAGCGAAACCACCTCATCGGCATCCAGCGGCTGCTTGCTCACAACAGTAACGCGGTCGGTAAGCACTACATCAGAAACCACAACAAACCCGGCCTCCTGCGAGAGATAATCCAAAACATCAGCAACTGGGACATCCTGAAAATTCAGCTTGATCTCAACATCTTCAGAGAACTTTGCCGGCTTATCTTCGGCCGCCTGAGCCATGCAGAAACAAGCGGATATAAGAGCCGCTGCGATAATATATAATTTCTTATCAATTTTCATTTGCTTAAACCTCATCATTTATCTAACTGACGTTTTCTTCTTTCTATTAATTTTTTCAGTATCTCGCTTTTATCCGAATCGCCGGCAGGCTCTGTTTTCTCATCATCCTGCTCAGCAGGCTCAGAATCCTGCTGCACGAAAACAGTTTTCTCTGTTTCCGATCTGCCGAGCTCGCCCCCTATTTTCACCTCAGACTCTGAATCACCTTCTCTGCAGACAATCGCATCCTTGCTCACATTCAAAATCTCTCTGCCTGCAATCTCCTCTCCCGGGCCTACGATATAAACCTTTCCCGAAACTTCCTCCTCTATGAAAGCTGAAGGCTTTGAGCCGCTGAAGGCAGTGCCTTTCAGAACATAAACGCTGATCACCCTGCGAACCTTCTTTTCAGCTTCCTCTGTTTGTTCCGGAGGCAAATCAGGGATTCTGTTTTTGGAAAATATATTTTTTTTGTAAATTACGCTGTAATCCTCAAGGCTTGATGCCTTTTCTTCTTCTGAGGCAAAGAGTGCGAGCGTTATCAGCAGTACAAGCAGAACCTTATTCATCATTATCCTCCTTTGCAGGTTTTATAAAAAGAGCGCTCAAATCAATCTGAACCGATATCTCTGTGCCGTTTTCATTGGCCGCTCCGAGCTGAAAAGATTCCGTCCTCACGGGCATATCGGATAAAGCCGCTTCGTACATAAATTCAGTAACCGCTCTGATGCTTCCCTTCCCTGAAATAGACATTTCCACCAATCCAAATCCTTCCTTCACCTCCGAGACATCCGGCTGAACAAAGGATATATCAAGGCCGGCGGAGCTGGAGGTTTTATCGATGAAATCAAGAAGCCTGCTCTCGAGCTGCTGAACATTTTCAGTCAGCCCGTTTTCCTGCATCCGATCCCACTGCGGCTGGAAGAGCTTCTTTCGCTTTATCAGATTCTGAGCCTGCGCGAGGTCTTCTTTATTTTTCTCACCTGCATTTATAATCTCAGCCCTTTTTCCCAGTCCTGGAGAAATGATATACTTATCGCACAACAGAATTGCTATCGAAGCAAGGGCAATAATCAAAATTCGCTTTTCTCTCAACGTCAGATCCATCAGCCTGCCTCCTCAAAATCAAAACTCACCGCAAATTCAAATATTCCGCTTCCCTTGCCGGATTTTCTTATGTAAAGCGTTTTCACCGATTTCATACCCGAGCCGTCTTTGATGCGGTCTATAGTTTTGTTCACAGCATTCTCGCTCTCCGCTCTGCCCGTAACGACCTGCCCGAGAGCAGAATCAGAGGCAATCGAATTCACCCAAACGCTGCCTTCAGCGGGGAAGGCATCTGTGAGTTCCTTGAGCATATCAAGCCTTACAGGCTCATTGTCAAACCAGCCTCGTGCAAACTGAACCCTTCCGATAATCTTCTCAGCCTCCTCAGCCTGCTGAGATATCTCTGAGAGCCTTGTTTGCGAGGCTTTCATATCCTTGAAACGACTCCACGTATCATAAGCAAAAACACCCGCCAAAATCAAAACAGCCGCCACTGCTAAGCCCGCTTTTAAGATAAGGGGGCGGGAGACCTTCCCATTCTCAGGCTGGAGCCTTCCGGCAAGAAAATCAATCTTGAACGCTGAGCTTAAATACTGCTCTGCCCCGATCCTTGCAGCCTGCTGATCCATTGTTTCAGACGGTTTTTCCGGCATATTTACCGGCGATTCCTCTGGCAGAGAGCCTTTGAGCTTCTGCGCCTGGACATAGCTGCGTACAGCAGATTCAGGATCATCACCTGCATTTTCACTGCTGATAAAATCAACATCGCTCAAGGCCGAACCCGTCCGGCAGGCCAGCTCAAAACCGCCTGTTACAGGAAATACAGAAAGACCCTGCTCCTCAGGCTGCAAAACCGACGCTATACAGCCGGCCGCAACGGGGGTAAGCCCTGCTGAACGGAGAAAATCAAGGCGTTCTTTTAATGCAGCCTTTGTGATAACAAAGACATTCAAAGCTCCCTCTGAGGCAATATAATCCGCTTCAATCTGTTCGAAGGGAATATCCAGCGAGCTCTCAATTTTCAGCCTCGCTGCACCGGCAAGCTGAGCCTGCTGGAGATTGCCCGGAACGTCAAATCTGCTTGCCATTATGTGTCTTGAGCTTAAAGAGAGAACCGCCTGAGATGCGGAGAACCCCTCATTTTTCAAAAACTCCCTGAACCGGCCGGCTTCATCTGAAAGCTTATTATGAAGCTCGAATTGAGCAAATCCAGTTTCTTCAAAATGCGTCCTTCGCCTGTGAACCTCGCAAACCGAAACGGCCTTTGAGGTAAACACTATGCCAAGTATTTTTCTGTTATTTTTCATCTATTCGCCTAAATAAAAAGCTATCGTCCTGATTATTCTAATTCTTTTCCGCTTTTGAGCGTTTCAAGAATCTGGGCATCCAGAGGCCAGCCAAGATGTTTTAATGATTGCCTGTAAATCACCTGCGGGCTCTGACCGGAGGCGGTGTCGATAATAATGAAGTATCTTGCAAACGCCCTGCCGTCGGAGGCAGCAACCACCAAATCCGCCGAATACTGATGCGAGCTTCCTGTTATGAAGCTGCCAATCTCCACGGCCTTAGCCTCTTCAAGAACCTCTGTAATCCAGATAATGCTCCCCTCTTCCGGCGGATTCTCTGCCCTGTATTCAACCAAATCCTCCACCTCAGACTCCTCAAGCCCGGGCAGGCAGAGAAGCACTTCGGAAGGAGCAGAATTTACATTTATAAGCCCGTTTATCGTATCCTCATCGCTTGTGGTAATATTCGCACCTAACTTTTCGAATTCTTCAAGGGTCATTCCGCTGGTATAGTAGAACTCAATAATATTATCATAACTCTGCTGAGTTTGAATTGCGGCAAGGATTTCGTATGCCCTCTCTTCTCCCTCGTTTTCTTTTAGAAGATTAAATATTTTCATACTGTTGGCCTGATCATTAACGTTTATCATCTCCCCGCCTCCGCTGGCCTCATTGGGCTGGCTGCTGCAAACTGTAACATAATTGTAAAAGCCCGGATCGAGCTTTCCGTCTCCGTCGTCGTCGGGGGCTGAAGCCGCCCCGTCGTTTTCATTCTCATCAAGCAGGCCGTTTCTGTTTGTATCCTCGCCGAAGAGTATATCCTTCTCTGCTCCCTTCACCAGAAGCACCTCTTCAACAGTTTCGAAATCATCATCCTTGGCCGAATACGGCTCATCCAGCAGCAGATAATACTCGCTTTCAGCCCCGCCCGGGCTCACCTCCTGATCGCCGTCGCGCCAGTCAATTATCGAATAGGCAAGCTCGCTTGTCATTCCGGGAAGCTTGGTGAGCATATCGTAGGAAGCAGTATTAAGATTAACTTTCCCCGCCTCGTCTATAAGTCCATAGGAGAGATGATCTTCATCCGACAGATCAGGCGAAATCGCCCAGAAATAACAATCCCCGATTCTCATCGCCTCAAACGCCGTTTGTTCATACTCCACCGAAGAGTCTTCCTCGCTGGAAATACTGGTTAAAACGTAATCAATCGCTCCCTCAGCTGCCGCCTCACACTTCACCGTTGAGAGGCTGTTTGCTGCAAACAAGGCATCCACCCGCAGAGACCTGCCCATAATAATCACAAGCCCGGCAAGCAGGAGCGTAACCCATATCGTAACGATAAGCACTGTGCCTTTTCTTCGGCTGTGTATTTTAAAGCTGGCCGGCATTTGCTTCTCCCTGAGAGTCTTCACTGGCTCCTTCATAACAGCGAAGAAGAAAGGTTTTGGAATAAACGGGGTTATCACCATTATTATTGAGCCTCTTATGCACCTCTTTCTCCTCATTTTTCTGAGAGTCAGAGAGCTGAATACTGAATCTCACCGCTTGAGGGATAACGCCGTCTTTTTCTTGAGAATCCCACTCTTCGAGCCACTCGCCCTGATAGTAATATTCAATCTCAAGCGATCTGACACCTTCAAACAGTATATCCTCATTGAGCTGTTCGGCATCCTTTGAGAGCGGATTGTACCTTACGTATCTAACAAGCAGGTTCTTCTTCTGCTCGTCTATGTTTACCCGCGCAGGGGCGGGCACCTCATCCAGCCCTGAGGTGAGGGCGTAGGTTATTTCTGCAATATTGCAGGTTTGCTTTTCTGCTTCCCCGCTTAAGCTTGCTGAAAAAAACGAAAGCTGATCAGCCGGAAAATCGCCCTGCTCATCAGATTCGCCTGTAAACTCTCCAAAAAGTGTTCCATCAGGCGAAGGGGTGCAAGTTAAATCACGCCTTATGGATTCAAACACAGGAACAATCGTTCTGTACGGCTGAAGGGCCGTTTCAGCGGAATCTTTAGCCCTGAAAGCAATATGCAAAGATGAATAAAGGCTCAGCGCAATGATATTTATAAGAGCCATCGCCATAACGAGCTCTATAAGCGTGAAAGCACATTCTCTGTTTGCACCTGCCTTTTTCATCTGTGTCAGTCCGTTTCCTGCTTCACGAGAGTAGTAAGCTCAATACTGTCTCGCTGGATATCCTCGCCCCAGTAAACAGTAATACTTACCTCCAGAAGCGAGGGGTCTGTCCAGTCTTCTGCTCTCATTAGCCAGCGAAAATCTTTAAACCCTTCTTCTTCAAAATCCCCGGTCTGCTGGCTTTTTGTCCAATTCTCTTCCAGTCTGATCTCTGCGAGCCGGTTTTCTGCGAGGATACCCGCACGCTGGATTTTGGCAGAATTTGAAGCCACCCGAACTGCCATAGAGATCCCTGAAACAGCAGCGGGAAGTATGATTCCCACAAGCACCACTGCCGCAAGAACTTCGATCAGTGTAAAGGCTTTCCGCAGACCTTCCATCAGTTCCTCCGTAAATTCTCAAGCTCTATGCTGGTGAACTTTCTGCCCAATCCTCTAAACTGTACAAGGAAGCGGTTGCCCCTTGAATCTTCAAGCAGTGCGCTGCAGTCTTTGCAGTCTCCAAGCGAATCAAACTCAATGTAGCGGGCGTTTCCTTCACGCTGGAAACCCTCAAATGTGATCTCAACTTCCTTCGGGATATCCCGAGGTACAGACATACTCTCCTTTGTATGCTCATCCTCTCGACCGGGGTTGTCTGCCACCCAGTAACTCTTTCTGGATTCATCAATCATAAAGCTGTAAGGTCTGCTTTCGGAGATAGCCTGAAGACGGGCGTATCTTGCCGAGACCACAAACATCTCAGCAAGCTCGCCGAGCTGCCGCGAAGAGAAAAAGCCTCTGAGCGAGGGCGCAGCAACAGCGAGCATCGTACAGATGATCACCATCACTAAAATAAGCTCAATAAGCGTAAAGGCTTTTGTTCCAGCAGAACGCATTTTCAGTTTCTGTCCTCATCCCAGTTTATTATGTCATCGTCAGTGCCGCCCCTTCCATCGGGACCGTTTGAATAGAGGTCGTAGCCGTATTCATTATGCCTGCCAGGATACTCATAATTGTATTCATTTCCCCACGGGTCATCAGGCACGCCGCGTTTGAGATAAGGGCCTTTCCATCTCTCAGAATCATTGCCCGAAGGTTTGTCAACAAGAGCCTCAAGCCCTTCACTGTCTGATGGGTAATCGCCTGTATCGATCTCGTATGAATCCAGAGCCAGCTCGATATTTGATATATCTGTTTTAGCTGCGCTCACTCTTGCCTCTTCACTTCTGCCTGTAAACTTCGGTACTACAACAGCCGCTAAAACCGCAAGAATCACCACGGCAAGCAGAAGCTCTATGAGCGTGAATCCTTTTCTTTTGTTTTGTTTCATATTTCCCTCAATGAATAAGTTCCTGTAAATTAAATATTGGAAGAAGCATCCCCACTACAATCGTTCCCACAATTGAAGCCATAATAAAAAGCATCAGCGGCTCGCATACCGAGACAGCAGTTTTGAGCTTTCTGTCGAGCTGCTTTTCATTCATCTCTGCAAGACGCTGAAGCTCTTGATCAAGTCTTGAACTTTCCTCAGCAATCGAGATCATTTCAATATTGGCTCCGGAAAAAAGCTCCGGGCATCTTCTCAAACTTGCCGAAAGAGAGCTGCCCTTCTGCACATCTTCAACCGCAACACTCACAGCTCTTGAGAGTACGTGATTGCCGATCGCCTCCCTTGCAACCTTGAGAGAATCCACCAGCGGAACGCCCGCCCCTATCAGAGTTCCGAGCATCCTTGTAAAACGCACAAACGCAAATTTTGCCGTAATCGTCCCCGCAATAGGTATCGAAAGGAGCGTTTTCTCATATCTTGCTCGTCCCTGCGGCGTGGAGATATAGTTTTTGAAAAATACAACACCTCCAAAAACAGCAAAGAGGATTATGTACCAGTAGCTCATAATGAATTCGCTTGCCGCAACTATTGTTTTGGTAAGCCCGGGAAGCTCCCCTCCAAATTCCATAAAAATGGAAGAAAAACGCGGTATAAAAAAAAGCATAAGAAATACAAGTATAGCAAAGCAGAATACGCTCAGGATAATCGGATAAATCATTGCAGACTGAACCCTGCTCCTCAGCTCATTCTCGCTTGAACGGAAATCTGCAATCTGATTGAGCACAAGATCCAGGAATCCGCCCATTTCGCCCGCCCGAACCATAGCTGAGTACACAGGCGGGAAATATTTCGGCCAACGGCTCAAGGCATCTGCAAGGCTCGCTCCGTTGGATATATTCTCTGAAACATCCTTCCAGAGATTTTTGCTGGCCGGCTTATCCGATTCATTCTCAAGAACCTTCACTGCCCTGCTCAGCGGCATCCCGGAAGTAAGCAGGCTGCCAAGCTCCCTCGTGTATGTTTCGATATCGTTCTTTGAAACCCTGCCTGCACGCTGTGAAGCGGACTGCTTATCGTTCTGCTGGATTTCAGAAGGCATAAGCCCTTTTGCTGCAAGAGTATCCAAGGCGGCCTTGCGTCCTGCCGCCTCGAGCCTTCCGGACACCGCTGCACCTGAGCTGTCGAAAGCTTTGTATTCAAATAAAGGCATATTCCCTCCTTACACCTTCGTTACTCGGAGCATTTCTTCTACGGTAGTCTCGCCGGCATCAAGATACCTCTGCACGTCTTCCCTGAGGGTTCTCATGCCCTCTTTCTTCGCCTGCTTCTTGATGTCTGTAACCGAGGCGTTATCCATAAGAAGAGCTCTTATATCATCGCTTACAACAAGCTGCTCAAAGATTCCTGCCCTGCCTCTGTAGCCTGTCCCCTGGCAGTTTCTGCAGCCTGCCCCTTTGTAGAGCGTTTCAGGGATTATCTCGCCGTATTTATCCCTGAGGGCATTAGCTTCATCTTTATCAATCTCTTCTCGGCAGTATGGGCAGATCTTCCTGAGAAGCCTCTGGGCGAGCACAGCTTCAAGCGAAGAAGCCACAAGATACGGCTCAACACCCATATCCACAAGCCTTGTGAGAGCTCCGGAGGCGTCGTTTGTGTGCAGTGTGCTGAATACCAAATGGCCGGTGAGCGATGACTGCACAGCGATTCGTGCTGTCTCAAGATCTCGTATTTCGCCCACAAGAATAACATCCGGGTCGTGCCGGAGAATAGAGCGAAGCCCCGCTGCAAAGGTAAGCCCGCGCTTATTAGACACCTGTATCTGATTTACGCCGTAAAGCTGATATTCGATCGGGTCTTCTATAGTGATAATCTTTCGCTCAAGATCGTTTATCTTCGAAAGAGCAGCGTAAAGCGTGGTAGTTTTGCCGCTTCCGGTCGGACCGGTAACGAGAATAATCCCGTGCGGCTTCGTTATCACATCAGAGAAAATTTCCCTGTCCTCGCGGTTCATACCGATATTCTCAAGCCCAAGCAGCATTGATGAGCAGTCCAGCAGCCTCAATACTACCGCCTCGCCATAGAGCATCGGGATAATCGAAACACGGATATCCACCTCTTTGCCCGAAAGGAGCACCTTAATTCTTCCGTCCTGAGGCACCCTCTTCTCGGCTATATCCAGATTGCTGAGAATCTTTATACGTGAAACAATCGCCGCCTGAAACTGCTTCACCTCAGGCGGTACTGACGCCCCCTGAAGCACTCCGTCCACCCGGTATCTCACACGCAGTTCATCTTCAAACGGCTCGATATGAACATCCGTTGCTCTCTTTTCTATGGCCTCTGTAAGCAGCTGATTGACAAATCGAATTATCGATGCGCCTTCAGCCTCATCTTCAAGGTCTATATCCTGCTGTTCAATCTCGCTGAGTATCGTAAGCCCGCTGCTTTCAGCCTCATCTACCATAGTCTGGATCGTATCGGCGCCCAGGCCGAGATGGGTTTTGATAAAGCGGTCTATATCAGACCTGCAGCAAAGCGCAATCGGGCAGTCCAGTCCTGTTGATATGCGCACCTGATCAATCCCTCTGCTGTTGAAAGGATCGTTCACGGCAATATGCAGCCTTTCGTCAATCTCTACGGGAGCTATGCAGTGTTCAAGCAGCAGCCTCGCTGGGAATTTTGCAAGCATATCTCGAGAGGGCAGGAGACTTTCCAGAGAGCTCAGGTATCTGCAGCCGATAATATCAGCGATCGCCTCCAGCAAACTTGGTTCATCCAAGTCCGTATTCGAACTTACAGCACCAAGAATGGTGTTGTTTTTGGAGATTGATTCATCAACGGCAAGAGCCTGAGACGCACTTATCAGGCTCTTTTCCTTCAATTTCTGCGATAAAAAACTCATTAGCAGTAGGTCCGGAAAAATAGTTTTTTTATGTTCACTGCCGGCCGCAATTAACGCAGCCGGCACTGTTTTTTATTTACAGAGCTATTTGAGAAGCCCCATTGATACCATCTGCGCCTCCTGCACAACGGTAAGAATTTCCTTGAGCTTTTTCTGAGCCTCAAGAAGCTTCTGCTGCTCCTTGGCCCTTGCAGCACGCAGTTCGCTGAGCTCTTTTTTGATCTCATCTACATCAGGATTTTCCTTTTCCAATGCCTCTTCAAGCTCTGCGGCCGCTTTGCGTGAACCTTCAAGCTCCTCGATGTTTCTTTCAGGGCCGCCTCTTCTTCTAAACACATTCATCATTCCTCTGTTTTCACCAAGCTGCGCCTTCTGCTTGAGCTCCATCACCGTCTCAACACGCGGCTTAACAACAGCCCACTCATCATCGTTCACAGCGAGTTTGTCCTTGATTGCGGTCATAATGCGCTGCTGCATCATCTTCCGCATCTCGTCCATATCGCGCCTTGGCCTTCTGTTTCTGTCCGGCCTTGCCCTGCCTCTGTCTTCACGGTCTCCTTCAGCAGCGAACAGTCCGCCTGATAAAACTGCAAAAAGCAGCATTGTAAACACTAATTTCTTTTTCATTTTTCAATCCTTATTAACTAAAATAAAATTATACGGTTTGTATTCATATTAAACTGTTTTCTTATATTAGACGTATAGAGAGCAGGGTATATTTCAAAAGGTTTAATAATATTAAAAAATTTTCAAGATTATTCTAAATTTATTTTTTTTATGTTACATTTAAGCCTGTCAAAGCGTATTACAAAATGAGATCATCCTTAAGGAAAGATATACAAAAATCAGGCATCAAACTTAACGAAAGGGATTAAAAATGAAGAAAATTTTAACTGCAATTATAGCCATTACATTCATTGGCTCTGCAGCCACAGCAGCAGAATTGAAAATGAACCACATACCCGCAGATTCAAAGTGGGTTTTTCACTGGAATTCAGACCGGTTCAGCGAAACCGAATACTGGGAGATGGGCAAAGGAGACATACCCGCAGACAAAATGGAAGAGATTGAGTGGCTCTCAGATTTCCTCGGGTATGATGTGCTGGAGCAAACCCATGGAGTCACGCTGTACGGACCGGACTCAAAAAAACAGAACGCCGTTTTAATGGTTTATGGAGAGTTCGACAAGCCGCATGTAATTTCTCAGCTTGAGGAAAATGAAGAATATGAGCTTGAGCTCTACAGAAGCGAGAGGATTCATCAATGGAGAGACCAAAAGGACAACAGACTCAAATCCGGTATATTCGCAAGCCCGAAACAGGTGGTTGTTTCAGAGAACAGAAAGGCTCTTAAGAAGTTTATTGATATGAAAGCGAAAGACCGGGAAAGCCTAAAGACAGCGGGTTCTTCTTCTCTCGGCTCTCTTCTTGAAGCAGCAAACGATGATGCCTTTATGATTATCGGGATAACCGAAATCAGCAACCTTGACAAATTCGGCAAGAAAAATGCCATTTTCAACAATTCCAGTATGCTCGCTGTTGTGAGCGGAGAGAAGGAAGGGAAAACATATATAGATCTTGACCTAACAACGAAAGATAAAAAATCTGCCAAGCAGGTTGAAAAGATGATTTCCGGTATCAAGGCTTTCTTAATGCTGAAAAGCAAAAACAACACTGATGCTCTTTCAATTCTTGAAAAAACCACTCTCACCCGCGATAAAAACCAGCTTTTTATGAGTATTGAAATACCATCTGA
Source organism: Sedimentisphaera salicampi (assembly GCF_002117005.1). Lineage (NCBI taxonomy): Bacteria > Pseudomonadati > Planctomycetota > Phycisphaerae > Sedimentisphaerales > Sedimentisphaeraceae > Sedimentisphaera > Sedimentisphaera salicampi. Next base: position 2,589,400 of record NZ_CP021023.1, on the reverse strand, counting down.
AAAGGTTTATAAGGCAATCAAAAGACACGCAGAAAAAGAAAAAGCTGAGGACTCTGATAAGTAACAAACTTCGATGCACGATAACCTGAAAAATATTGATGACAGCAGGCTTGCCCGGTTCGCCTCTAACGGCAACCGGGCGGCTTTCGATGAGCTTGCAGACAGATTTACAGGAAAGCTGCTTTTATTTGTTTCCTCGAAAACGAATAACTATCATGATGCAGAGGATATTGTGCAGGAGACTATGATTAAGGCATACAGGAATATTGAAAAGTTTGACAGCAAGAGCAGCTTCAAGACATGGATTTTTACAATCGCTTACAGAACGCTTGTGTCTAATACAAGGAAAAGCAAGCCGGTTCTAATGAGCGAGGAATCTCAGAGAAATCTTGAGATTACTGAACAAAGCCATGAAGATTACGGCTGGGTGTGGCAGAAGGCAAGAAAACTCGGCGAAGAAGCATTTCTGGTTCTATGGCTGAAATACAAGCAGGAAATGAGCGTATCTGAGATAGCAAAGGTGATGGGCAAAACAAACGCAGCTACAAGAGTTCTTCTTTACCGCTCACGAAAAAAGATGGCCAAAAAGCTCTATGCCGAGCAGGAAAAAAGACACAACAGTTTTTTTAGATCAGATGAGGGGGTTAGTTTTGAAAGGGCAAAATTATGAAAATTAAGCTTTTCAGCTTTATGCGAACGGATGAAAGCAAAAATCACCGCAGAAGGCTCACTGCCAGCCAGATAGATGAGATAATGCACCAAAGCGATATAGGTATATCTCAAAATCAGAAGGAAGAGGTTTATAAAAAAATTGAATATAAACTAAACGAAATTGACAGCAGCCAAAATGCCGAGCCTTCCAGAAGGGCTCTGCCGAAATTGAAATTTGCTTCGTCTATAGCAGCAGGAATACTCCTGCTTGCCGGTGCGTTTTTTATCTATTCCAACACAACACCCCAAAAGCCTGCTCAGGCGAATAATGCCGGCAAACATTTAAATTTCAGCACGGCTCTCCCGGATATCTCATTTACTCCGGAAACAATGTATGAAAGGGAAGTTGAAAATATAGAGCAGGACATCAAAAGCGGGATAGATTTTCTGCAGGGCTGTATGCCCAAAGGAGTAAATCAGCCTAACAGCAAAAGCGATTCAGAAACCTAAAGCCTATTCTAATAAAACCTTAATACCGCAGCTATTCGAAGAGCGGCTGGTTGTTTGGAGCTTGAGGAGATATGCCCAAATGAGAATAGGCCAGCGGCGTGGCCTCTCTGCCCCGCTTTGTTCTTCTGAGGAAGCCTTCCTGCAGCAGGTACGGCTCTACAACATCCTCCAGCGTATCCCTTTCCTCGCCCAGCGTGGCAGCGATTGCCTCAATGCCCGCAGGTCCTCCGCCGTAAACTGTGATCAGCGATTTGAGAAAGCTCCTGTCGAGCTGGTCTAAGCCGGCAGAATCAATCCGCTCCATCTCAAGCGATTTGTTCACGATCTCCGTTGTAAGTTCGCCGGAGCCCTTAACCTGTGCATAATCACGCACTCTCTTCAGAAGGCGGTTTGCAATTCTCGGCGTGCGTCTGCTCCTCGCAGCAATGAGCCTTATAGCTTCCTGCGAACCCTTCAGTCCGAGCATATCAGCCGAGCGGTTGACAATTTCCGCAAGCTCATCAACTTTATAGTATTCCAGATGATAGAGCATCCCAAACCTGCTTCTAAGAGGAGAACTCAACAGCCCTGCCCTTGTTGTAGCTCCGATAAGCGTAAACCGCTTGAGCGGGAAGTTTATCGTTTTGGCATGCAGCCCGCTGTCAACCGTGAAATCCACCTTAAAATCTTCCATAGCGGGATAAATAAACTCCTCCACAGCAGAATTCAGGCGGTGTATTTCGTCTATAAACACAATATCGCCCGTATTGACATTGCTCAAAAGCCCCATTATATCGCCCTGTTTGGCAAGAGCGGGGCCTGAGGTAACGCGGATAGCCGCATTCATCTCACGGGCTATGATGTTGGCGAAAGTGGTTTTACCGAGCCCGGGAGGGCCGTAGAAGAGTATGTGCTCGAGCGGCTCGTCTCGTCTGCTTGCCGCCTCTACTGCAATACGAAGCTTCTCACGCACATTCTCCTGCCCGATACACTCCGAAAGGCTCTGAGGGCGTAGGGCAGCATTAAAGCTGTTTTCCGCCGGGTTCTTCTCTTCTGCGCTTAAAACTCTCTCTATTGCCATCTGATTCCTGCCAAAATTGATTCTTTCGTTAATTGCCGATTATATTCGGCCTGACGGTAATTATAACTCTCAGAGGTATTATTTCAAAACGTTTCGGCAGGAAAAAGGCGTATAAAAAATCTCGGGTCTGAAGCAAACCCGAGATTTATATGTTCTGCGTTATTTATTTCCTCTGGATTGAGCCTTAGTTCGCACTTTCCACCTTTGCCACTCATTCGAGAGAGATTTTACAACCTCGGGGTGCTTATCCGCCACGTTCTCGGTCTCGCAGGGGTCTTTCTCAATATCATAGAGCTCCCATTCGATCGGCTCGGGGAATCTCTTGCCCCAAACCATCTTCCATTTGCCCTTTATAATTGCCCTTGCCTTCTGGTGATTGTAGCAAAGTGTGCGAGGTTCGAGCTTTCCGCCGGGCTCGAAAGTTTTGGTAAGGCTCACACCCTCCATAGGCTGAATCCTGCTGCCGTTATAAACCCTTGGATACTTCGCCTTGGCGACATCCAGCAGAGTCGGCATAACATCAATAATATGCGTATAATCGCGAACCCAGCGGTCTGTAGAATTCAGTCCTGCAGGCCAGTGCACGATAAACGGCGTTACAATACCGCCCTGATGGGTAAAGTGCTTGTAAAGGCGGAAAGGCGTGTTGCAAAGATTCGCCCAAGCAGATCCGTATGCGTGGTGCGTACCCGGGCCGCCCATCTTCTTGAGCTCTTCGCCCTTGTGCAGTTTCGTTATTCCTGCTCTGGAGCGGCCGTCGAAGCCGAAAGGCCCCCATTCATAGCATGCACCGTTATCCGAGAGGACCATTATGATTGTATTTTCATACTCCCCTTGGTCTTTGAGCTTCTGAACGATCTTGCCAATACCTTCATCCACGTGCTTAACCATAGCTGCGTATATAGCCATTCTGTGGGCGAGATCTTCCTGACGGTCTTCCGGCAGCGAATCCCAAGAGGGGTTTGGCTCTCCCGAATAGCCGTTTGCGATCTTGTTGTTATTCTCAACCGGCACGAGCGAGCGGTCTGTTAGTTTCCAGCCGTCGTGATTTACCAGTCCAATCTCCTTCTGCCTTTCGAACCTCTGCTCTCTCAATTTATCCCAGCCCTTGCGGTAAGTATCAAGCAAAGGCTTCACTGATTCGTAAGGAGCCTGGACGGGGAAGTGAGGCGAGGAGTGAGCGAGATACATAAACCACGGCTTATCCTTCTTTTTCGCCTGATCGAGGAACTCAAGGGTGTAGTCGTTGAAGGCATCTGTGGCGTAGAAATTTTCCTTATCGTATGTAATTTCGGGCTTGCGTCCTTCGGGAAGTCGGTGATATTTGTCCGGCTCCCACTGATCCTGCGCATAGCCTCGATAGAAGCCGTAAAATTCATCAAAGCCGCGGTCTGTTGGGCGAGTGCCCTCTTTTGCTCCAACGTGCCATTTACCAACGTGATATGTCTGATAACCGCTTTTCCCGAGCGCCTCACCAAGGGTTACGCAATTGTCAACGAGTGAACCGCCGAAATTCGGGATGCCGGTCTGCCCGGGATGAAGCCCTGTAAGGAGGCTCGCCCTTGATGGGCAGCAGCGTGCGGAGTTTGTCATATGTGTGTAGCGAAGCCCGCTCTCTGCGAGCTTATCAATATTGGGCGTAGGCAGTTCGCCGCCGTAGCAGCCTAGATCACTGTAGCCCAGATCATCAAACAATACCAGAAGAATATTCGGCCTTTTGGCGGCCTCGGCTGCCCCTGATATGTTTGCAGAATTCGCACCAAACGCATTGATATGACCGGCAAACGGAGCAGCAACTGCTGCAAAACCGGCCCTCTGCAAGAATTTTCTGCGATTCATATATCCTCCGAAAAGTCTAAATCTTATTTAGTAAACCCGCTAAACACAGCGGCCTTACTATTAAATAGCAGGATGGTTAAATTTTTTACAAAAAAATACAGATATGTTTATGATTTCACGCTAAATCAGGATTTATCCTCAGAATCGCCGCCGGAGTCCTCATCCTCTCTGTTTCTTTTAAGCACTATATAAAGCTGAAGGGCAAAGCCCGAGAGAGCCCCGATAATGATAAAGCCGGGCTCTGTGTTTTGGATCTTATCCAGAAGCGAGCCGAGAAATGCACCGAGCATCATTAAAACCGCATACTCTATGCCCACGGTTACCCAGCGGTAGTAATCGCCATGGCTTTCGCTGTTTTTATCCTTTTCATCTTTCATAAATCATCCATAAAAAAACAGTGCATCGCCAAAGCCTTTTCCAGCCGGCAGATGCACTGCTTCAATTTCCTGTAATTCTGGCTTAGTTCAGCTTCTGGCCTGATCGAGTATCAGAGTTTTCACCTTCTCGCTCGGGAGGTTCAGCGAACCGTAAGCACTGGCTGATGATTCTCTCAGCTCAGGATCTACCGCCCTCGAAGCTGTCATTGAATAGAGTTTGTCTATCTGTTCATCTGTTAGCTTGCTGCCGTTGAGCTTGGCCGAATTGATGAGCGAATCGAACACGCTCATACGTACGGATTTATCAAAATCCTCGCTCAAGGCAACATTCGCAATGGACTTCTGAGCCTCTGCTGTTTTGAGATATGCGAGCACCTGAGCCGCTTCAATGCGGTATTTATCGCTGTCTGAGCGGATAACCCTGATCAGAGGCTTCTGAGCCTTAGACACATCCACAATCTTATTCCTCGCAGAGCAGAGCTGATCGAGCACATCAAATGCCCTGTCAGCATATTCTGCGGCCTTATCCTCGCCGAGCTCTTCGGCACTTTCCTGCATAATCGCAGTGCTGAGACGCTCGATTATAAGTGAGCTGCCAACGAAATCCCTCGTTGGATTCGCCCCGCCCAGAGCGATAGCTGCGCTGAGCTGCACGGCGGTGTTATCGTATTCAAGTGCATCCACAAGCGGCTGGCTCGTTCCAAAGCTTTCAAGCAGGGAAGCCTCGCCGGAACTTGCTGCAAGCGCCTCTACGAGATTGAGGGTGATATAGTTGTTCTTATCCTTTATCGCACGTGAAAGGGCTTGATGGAGGTATTCAGGGCCTGCTGTTACAGCATAGGTCATAGCGTCTGCATGACCATCACCGAAATACTCAGGCATCGCAATTTCGGTCTGCTGAGCCTTGAAGAAGCCGTCGAGCCAGAGGGCAATTGCCTCGCCTGTTTCGGGATCTGCCTTGAGAGACCACTCACAGCTGCGCATACACATCAGCTCAAAGAAATATCCGCGTTCAACCTTTTCGCGGGAGAGTCTTTTCTGAGTTTTATCCCAAAACCAAACATTTGCAAAATCAAATTCTGCGTTCGGCTTGAGCGAATCCTTATGGTAGTAGTAGTCTTCACCAAGGGCGAAGAACAGATCAGATGCAGAAACCTGAAGGGAAGAGCCCTTGATCTTCTGCAGGTTTTTAGCTGCAAGCTTTTTGAGCTCTTCCGTTTCAGCAGTTTCATAAACGTGCTTGAGATACGGAAGCGCCTCTGAATAACCGATGCTCCCTAGAGCACGAACCGCCTCAGACTTAACCGCCACATCCTTCATCTGCAATGCTGCGCAGAGCGGCCTCACTGCATCCCTGCCCATCTTCCCAAGGGCTGCTGTGATATAAGGCATCTCGTCCTTGCGGGACTCATCGCCAATCGCATCAAGCATATAAGGCACGGCAAACTCGCCTGAATTTCGAAGCCGCTTCTCGGCCTTGATTCGGCCTCTTATAGTTGTGCTGAGGCGTTTAATCTCCTGCCTGATGATTTCCGGGTCAGTCCTTTTGATGTAACGCCCTTCTTCAATAATATCGATAATCGATGAGGCGGCGTCTTTGAGCTGTTCGTTGCTGTTGTAAACCCTGAGCAGGATCGAATATCCGCGGGGATTTTCCTGAGTGAGCTCAAGCATCTCTACCGGATCCGGCTCGCTTTCTATAATCGCCTCGGCCTTGCTCTTTGCAAGCTCATACCGGCCAATTGCTGTGTAGTGCAGGAAGTCGTTCCAGTTTTCTTTAGTAGTAGCAGCGCTGAGCAGCGATGTAAACGAAAGCATTGCCGCCAGCAAACATATCTTACAGATTTTAATAGACATCTATTGTCTCCAAAAAGGTGTTCGCCGAACTTTAAAAACGAATAATTACTTTCAAAGGATTATAATTTGTCTAATCGAGGTGTCAATTAAAAACAAATCCCCCAATCCCCAAAACTTGAAACATATCACTTATTACTTAAAACTTATCACTTATTACTTAAAACTTATCACCCGGCCATCCCGCAAGTTCATATATTTTTCGTTGAGGGCTTGTTTATTGTGTTAAAACGCACTTTTCCTGAAGGATTTCTATCGCCCCACTTTGCATTTTTTCTGGCTTTTGTTCAATTGGCAGTTTTTTGCTCATTTTTCAATTACTTGATTATTCTCCTCAGCCGGTTTACAATTTCAGCTATGCCTTATATAGAAATAACAGCCCTTGCTTTAGGCCTTGCGATGGATGCATTTTCCGTATCGCTGGCAATCGGGGCAACATACAAAGAACTGAAATTTTCCCGATCAATGTTTATGGCCATGATGTTCGGGCTTTTTCAGGCTCTAATGCCTCTTGCCGGTTTTTTTGCAGGAGGTTTTTTTTCTAAATACCTTCAGAATGCAGCAAATCTGCTTGCATTTGCGATCCTGTCATTTCTGGGGATAAAAATGATATACGAAGCTGGCAAACTGCTTCATACCGGAAGAGCGGGAAAAGTCAGAGCAGACGTAGCGGCAATTATAGTTCTTGCTTTTGCCACCAGCATTGATGCTCTGGCCGCCGGCTTTACAATAACCCTGTTTGATGCGAGCGTGTGGTTTGCCGTTACGATTATAGGCGTAATAACATTTTTATTGAGCATTATCGGCACTGAATTAGGCTGCAGAGCGGGACATCTTTTCGAGAATAAAACCGAATTTGCCGGAGGGATTATACTTATAGCTCTGGGCATAAAAATCCTCATCTTCGGCTGAGAAAATTTACGGGAGTTAACAGGCAGGATTGACTTGTTTAGCAATTGCTGGTAATATCCTTTTTATGAATATGATTTCTTATAAATACATAGACACCCAAAGCCTTATTGACAGGCTCGAAAAAGATATTGCCGCCTCCAGCTTCGCAGCGGTGGATATCGAAGGAAATTCAATGCACGCATACTACGAGCGAGTTTGCCTTATGCAGATAAGCATTGAAAATGGCAGTTTCATCGTTGACACCCTGAAGGATATTGATTTCTCCCGCTTTATTAAAACGCTCGAAAAAAAGCTTTTAATCCTTCACGGCGGCGACTACGACCTGAGAATGCTTGATAAAGATTTCGGTTTCAAACCGAAACACAAAATCTTTGATACACAGCAGGCCGCCTCACTTGCAGGTATTGAGAAAACGAGCCTTTCTAATCTGCTCCAAGAGTTTCTCGGGGTGGAGCATCCAAAAGATCAGCAGCTTTCGGACTGGACAAAAAGGCCGCTCAGCGAGAAGCAGCTCTCTTATGCAGCAGCAGACACTGCCTTCCTCAAACCGCTTGCCGACAAGCTCACAGAGCTGCTTGAGGATATGGGCAGAAGTGAATGGGTGAGCCAGTCTATGAAAGACAGGGCAAAGAACACGCCGAAATACAAGGAAAAGAACTCCCCTGAAAAATGGAGGGTGAAAGGCTATTCCGTTCTAGAGCCGACTGAACTGAGATACCTGAAGGTAATATGGAGCTGGCGAGAGGAAATTGCCGCAAAGATAGACCTGCCCCCGTTTAAGGTGATGAGAAGCTCATCGATGATTGAGCTCTCAAAAAAGCTCTCAGGGGATGGCAAATACAGCCTTTCAAAAAGTAAATTTCTTCCCAGAGCATGCAAGGGCGAGTTTTACGGTCTGCTGAAAAAAAGAATCGATTACGCAAAAAGACTCCCCCAAGAAAACTGGCCTGATAAGTATGTAAAAAAGGATAAGCCTGCTGCCTACGACAAGGCTCTTATGAAAGAGCTTCGGGGCTTTGTTGCGCAGGCTGCGGAAGAGAGAAGAATAGACCCTTCAATACTTGTGAATAAAGCCGGCATTGAGGAAGTGTCCCGCAGGAAACCCCAGACAGTTTCCGAGCTTAGAAAAGTACTCCAGCTTAATGACTGGCAGCTTGAGATTATTGAAGACCGGTTCATCAGCATCATTCTGAGCCACAGCGGCTAAAACTAACCCTTGGGCTCGAATTCCCTATTGCCGAATATGCGGCCTACACCGAATTCCTCGAGGATATCATCTTCCTCCTTGTGCATTTTATAAAAAGCCTCTTCGGTGGTATCGTCGAAGCCGAGATTGTGCAGCAGGCCGTGCAGTGTGTAGAGCAGCAGCTCATCTTCTGATGAATGCGGGCTGTCTTGAGCGGTTCTTTCCGCCATTTCGTAATTCACGATAATCTCGAAATTCAGCTCCCCGCTATCCGGCTCAGTTAGGTCAAAGCTTATAACGTCTGTGGTTTTATCGTCAGCCATAAAGAGCCTGTGCACCTCGCTTGCAGCCTCATCGCCCACTACCGCAATGCTTATCAAGGCATTTTCAAGCTCGAATCTTTCGCAGGTAAACTCAATCAGGTTTCTGAATCGCCTCTCGCTGAGGCTGAGATTCGGAAGTTGAATGTTTATTTCCGTTTCCACCATTCCCGTTTTCAGCTTTCTTTTCCTCGTCTTTATCTTCGGGATACTTAACTCTGCCGTGATAATGAGCTGTTAGGCTTTTAACCAAGGCCTTCTCAATCTTGCTCAGCTCTTTTATAGTTATCTCGCAGTCGTTAAACTGCCCATCCCTCAGGCGGGACATCAGAATATTATGCACCACCGCCGATATTTTTGAAGGCGTTGGTTCGGAGAGGGCTCGCGTAGCCCCTTCTGTTCCGTCACAGAGCATCAGGATAGCCGCCTCTCTTGTGCTGGGTTTCGGCCCTGGATACCTGAAATCATCTTCCGAAACGTTCTCCTCGCCCCTCTGTTTTTTGGCTTCTTCGTAGAAATATTTGATGATTGTTGTGCCGTGATGGGTTTCTATAAACTGCCTTATCGCAGGCGGGAGGTTGTATTCCTTGGCAATCTCAATCCCGTCTTTCACGTGCCCCACAATCACAAGCTGGCTCATAGCAGGGGTAATTGTATCGTGCTTATTTGCCTGCCCCATCTGATTTTCCACAAAATACTTGGGTTTATTGGTTTTTCCGATATCGTGGTAATATGCCCCGACCCTGCATAGCAGGCCGTTTGCCCCGATCGCCTCGGCAGCGTTTTCAGCGAGCGAGCCGAGCAGAAGGCTGTGGCTGTATGTTCCCGGGGCCTCCATAGCGAGCTTCTTGAGAAGGGGCTGGTTTGCATCGGAGTAGTCCAGCAGGGTCATGCTCGTTACAACTCCGAAAACCTTCTCTATCACCGGCAGAATCCCCTGAATTATCACGCCTACAAAGAACGTGGATAAGGCAGCCGTTCCAGCCCTCTGGACTACCTCAAGCCCCTCAAGCCGATTGATAACACCCATCGAAACCGATACCGCCATCACGCATATAGCAGCGAACATACTCACCTGTATTAGCTTCCAGCGGTTGCGTATTTCCTTCATCGTAAAGCAGCAGGCAAATATCCCCGCAACCATCGTTAGAAACAGCTCCACCGCCTCCTGCCCGGGCAGTACAAACGAAGCCATAAGGGCATACAACAGGGAGATCGTGAGCGAATAACGCTGGGAGTAGGTGATAGTGAGGATCATAGCTGAAACCACCCCAGTACCTGTTGTAAGGTAAACCCATTCCTCAGAGCCCGATCCTGTTTTTGCTATAAAAAGCAGCAGAAGAAGAAGTCCTGTGAGGGCGAGAAGCCTTGCCCTTTTGCGGATAATTCTCGGGCGGAAAAGGTATGTATAAACACCCATCCCGGCTGTTATAAGCAGCATCAGGGCGAAGTATGCAAGAAATTCAGCCGGGCCGGCTATTCTCACTAACGAGCCTTCTACACTGAAGGAAAGAACCGCGCTGCAGAGAAATGCGAATATAACCGCCGTGATAACGGCTGCCATATAGCCCTGCCTTACAAACTCGTTGTATTTTGATGCCCGCTCCGCAGCCCGCGTGTTGCGTACCTGCTTCCTTCGGGCATTTACTTTTTTTCTAAATATCTTCATAATTAAGCTCTCAGGCCAAAACAGCATTTTAAAACTAAAACCGGGATGTTCAAGCTTATTCCAAAAATCGATTGCCGGCGCCAAAAAAACTGCCTCCCAACAAAAAAGCAGAAAAATTTGCGGCTTAATAACATACTTAATTGAAAGAAATGTTTTAAGGAAAGGATTATACTCATGAAAAGAAGAACTTTTCTGAAAAGTGCAGCATCATTTTCCGCCGCAGCGGGGTTTGGCTCGCTTTGGCCTTCGGGGGCTTCGGCCGGTGAAAAGCAAAGGCCTAACGTACTTCTCATTGTCTGCGACGACCTCAACGACTACGTTCAGGGGATGGGGGGCCATCCGCAAGCAAAAACACCGAACATAGAGAAGCTCGCAAAATCGGGCACGCTCTTCAAAAGGGCATACAGCAACAATCCGGTATGCGCTCCCTCCCGCGCGAGCTTTCTAACAGGGATATATCCGCAATCATCAAAGAACCTTTTCTTCAATAAGTGGTTCAAAAACCCCGTGCTGAAAAATTCTAAGTCTCTGATGAAATACTTCAGCGAAAACGGCTACAAAACAGCCGGCTCTGGCAAGCTTATGCACCACTGCCGTCCGAATGAATGGAACCAGCACAAGTACCACCCCGATTACGGGCCGTTCGTTTTTGACGGGGAAAACAGGATTGCTCATCCTTCCGTCCCCGAGCCCTACAGCGAGATAGGAGCGGTTGACGGCTCATACGCCCCGCTCAGCGATGATCCTTTCCCTAAGGATAAATCGGGCGAAAAGGGCTGGATTTACGGCTACCCTTGGGGCGAAAACAAGAAGATGGAATACGAAGACTCCGAACACAGAGACCCAACGCCGGACGAAAGAAATGCAGACTGGGCTGCCGGCAAGATAAGGGAGTTTGAGAAATCAAAAGACAGCCGCCCGTTTATGCTGGGCGTAGGCTTTGTTCGCCCGCATACGCCTTTCCACGTTCCGAAGAAATACTTCGATATGTTTCCAGTGGAGGATGTGAAGGTGCCTATGATAAAGCTGGGCGATAAAGAAGACACCCACTACCTCGACGTTTACGATGATGACCAGAAAGGCCCAAGGTATTTCAAAACGCTCGGAGAATCATATTCAAGCATTGAAGAGGGGCTCAGGCACTTCACGCAGGGCTATCTTGCGAGCGTAGCCGCTGTGGATGACTGCATCGGCAAAGTTTTGAATGCCCTTGAGGCCAGCTCGTTAAGGGATAATACAATCGTCGTGATGACCAGCGACCATGGCTGGAATATGGGCGAGAAGGATTATCTTTTCAAAAATTCGCTTTGGGAAGAAAGCACGCGCGTTCCTCTGATTGTGCGGGCTCCCGGGCTTACCAAACCCGGCACAAGGGCAGAACATCCTGTATCGCTGATTGATATATACCCTACCCTCAAAGATCTCTGCGGGCTCAAAGGAGACACACGCAAAAATTCCAAAGGTGCAAAGCTCGATGGATTCAGCATGAAGCCGTTCCTTGAGAATCCGAAATCTATGCATTGGGACGGCCCAGAGGCGGCTATTTCAATGATCTATGCTGGCAGGGAAACAGGCAGCGATCCAATGAAGCAGAACTGGTCTGTTCGAACTGTCAACTACCGCTATATTGTGTATCGCAACGGAGCTGAGGAGCTATACGACCACAGGAACGACCCATACGAATGGCATAACCTCGCCGAGCTCTCCTCAAGCGAACCAATTTTGAATTCACTGGGCAGAAAGCTCGCCAGTATGCTCGGGGGAGTGCCAGAAGGCCTGAAGAAAGCGAGCCGAGGGTAATTTCAGGCGGATTTTGTATCCGCGGGTTTGCTGCTTTGTGATTTTGATTGAGAGCTGGAAGTTTTTTCGCTTTTTGCGGAATCCTTCCCGCTCTTTTTCTCTGATTTCTTTTCGGCAGCCTTTTTCTCGCCTTCCTTATAGCTCTCGGAGCGGTAATCGGTTTCGTAGAAGCCTGAGCCTTTGAAGATTGCTCCGGCGCCTGTGCCGATAAGCCTTTTGAGCGTCATCTTCCCGCACTCTGGGCACTTCCTGAGAGGCGAGGCGGTTATCTGCTGAAACTTCTCAAACTCATACCCGCATTCAGCGCACCTGTAATCATACGTCGGCATCGTTTTTATCCTCCTCGCTCTGGTTGTTATCATTTTCCTGTGAGGCGTCTTTCTCGGAGCCTGCCTGCTCCGGATTTTCCTGCTCCTGCCCGGCCGGCTGTTGCTGAGTCTGCGGCTGCTTTTGAAGCTTATTAACTGCCACCATTGCCGGACGAACAACTTTATCCTTAATACGGTAGCCTTTTTGTATCTCCTCAAGCACTACGCCGTCTTCTCTGTCTTCAAGGCTCTGATTCACAACAGCCCTGTGTACAGACGGGTCGAATTGCTCGCCCTTCGCTGCAATCTGTTCAAGCCCCTGAGTTTTCAGTATCTCCAGCAGGTTCGCATACACCATCTCAACACCTTCAACAACGCCTTCTACATTCTCGCTGTTTTCAGAGTGCTTTATGGCATGCTCAAAATTATCCAGCCCGGGCAGAAGAGCCTTTATAAAAGACTCTACCTTGTAGTTCACCTCGTCCTGAATCATCTTCGGAACGCGCTTTTGATAGTTGGCGTAGTCTGCTCTGAGCCTCTGGAACTTTTCTTCAAGCTCGTTATACTCCTTCTGGAGCTTTTCAATCTTTTCTTTTTTACTGAGCTTTTTTTGTTCCTTCTCGCTGTGCTTATCAGCCTTTTTCTCTTCAGCCTTAGCGTTTATATCCTGAGCCTTGTTCTGCTCTTGGTTTTGAGTGTTTTTGTTTTTTTCTTCTGTCATTTTTTATTCCCGAAATAATCTTTCAACTTTTTGAAAAAATTATCCCTCTCAGGAGACACATGCTTATCTTCAGTTTGTGCAAAATCATTAAGCAGCTGCTCCTGTTTTGGTTTCAGTTTTTTGGGTATTTCCACAGTTACTCGAACGAGTTCATCGCCCTTTCTCGAGCTCCTGAGATCGGGCATACCCTGCCCTTTTATTCTAAATACATCCCCATACTGCGTTCCGGCAGGTATAGTAAGCTGTTTTCTGCCTTCAAGGCTTGGAACATCAATCTTCGCACCTAGCGCCGCTTGAGTAAAGCTCACCGGCACTACGGCTATCAGATCGTTTCCGTCCCTAACGAGGAACGGGTGCTTCTTTATGTCAACATAGCAGTACAGATCGCCGTTAGGGCCTCCGTTCACTCCCGGTTCACCTTCACCGGCCACCCTGACCGCCTGTCCTTCATGTATTCCGGCAGGAATCTTAACAGTAACCTTCCTCTTAACGGGCATCCTGCCGCTGCCTTTACATTTACTGCAAGGGTTGGATATTACTTTGCCTGTGCCTTTACAGTTTGGGCAGGTTGAAATAGTTTGGAAAAAGCCGCCCATTCGTGTTGTGCTAACCTGTCCGTTTCCGCCGCAGGTTGGACAGGTTTTCGGGTTTGTTCCGGGTTCGCAGCCGCTCCCGCCGCATTTATCGCACTTATCCTGACGGGTAAAGTCTATCGTTCTCTTGCTTTCTTTGGACGCTTCTTCAAGGGTAAGCTCCACACTTGTTTCAAGGTCGAGCCCTTTACGCGGGGCATTTGGGTTTGCTCTTCTCCCGAAACCTCCGCCGAAACCGCTGCTGAAGCCGCCTCCGAATATATCGCCGAAAATATCACCGAAGTTCGAGAATATATCATCAACGTTCATATTCGAATAATCATGAACGCCTGAACCCCTCAGCCCTTCATGACCGAACTGGTCGTATTTCTTTCGTTTCTCGGGATTGCTGAGAACCTCGTATGCCTCAGCGCACTCCTTGAATTTCTCCTCAGCCTCTTTATCGCCCTTATTCTTATCAGGGTGATACTTAACTGCGAGCTTTCTGTAAGCCTTTTTTATCTCATCTGCGCTTGCGTCTTTGCTGACGCCCAGTATTTCGTAATAATCTCTTTTTGTCATAACTTCTGCCCGTTGTTTTTAATTCGCAGCCCGACTCAAGGGCCGAGCTCAAGCTCTAATTTCCGCCTCGCCTGTTTACAAAAGAAACCCGCGTGCCTTGCCAAGCCCTGAGACACGGGCAACTCCGAACAACTCGGAAAAGCTGCGTTTATGAAAAAACCGCAGGGCAAAACTCAAATAATTTCCGAGCTAAAGGCCCTGCGGTCTGGCTGATTCAATATCTTTTAGTGAACAGAACCCGGTATATCAGCTTCGTCTTCCTTCTGCTCGTAATCGGTAATCATAACGTTTGTTGTAAGCATCAGGCCTGCAACAGACGCTGCATTCTGAAGGGCGATTCGAGATACCTTTGCCGGGTCTATAATACCTGCCTGAATCATATCTACGAATTCACCTGTAGCAGCGTTGTAGCCCTTGCCTCCGGTCATCTCGAGCATCTGCTCGGCAACAACATCACCGTCGCCGCCGCCGTTTTTCACAATCTGAATCGCCGGGGCTTTTAATGCATTTATCATTATATCAAAGCCGAGCTTCTCGTCGCCGCGAACCTTGTTTCTCGCTTCGCTAACGCTCTTGATTGCACGGAGGAAAATAACTCCGCCTCCGGCAACAATACCTTCTTCGCTTGCTGCCCTTGTAGCGCAGAGGGCATCGTCAAGCAGGTCTTTGCGTTCCTTCATTTCCACTTCCGTAGCAGCGCCGGCCTTGATAACCGCCACACCGCCGGTAAGTTTTGCAAGACGTTCCTGAAGCTTTTCCTGATCATAGCTGCTGGTTGATTTTTCCAGCATCGCCCTGATCTGCTCACAGCGTGCCTTGATGTCTTTCTTTTTGCCTTCGCCTTCGATTATAGTTGTAGTTTCCTTGCCCACAACCACTTTCCTTGCCTTGCCGAGCTGAGAAAGCTCCACAGACTCAAGCTTTACGCCGAGGTCTTCCGTGATAACCTCACCGCCGGTAAGCACTGCAATATCTTCCAGCATTGCTTTTCTGCGGTCTCCAAAGCCTGGAGCCTTTACAGCCGCAATCTTAAGAACGCCCTGAAGGCGGTTTATAACAAGAGCTGTCAGCGCCTCGCCTTCGATATTCTCAGATATTATAAGCAGCGGCTTGCCAGACTGAGAAACCTTTTCCAGAAGCGGGACAATCTCTTTTACGTTAGTAATCTTCTTCTCGTACAAAAGCACGTAGGCATCTTCAAGCTGCGCTTCGAGAGATTCGGTGTTGGTCATAAAGTATGGAGACAGATAACCGCGGTCGAACTGCATACCTTCGACAACGCTAACCTCTGTCTGCATTGCCTTGCCTTCTTCTACCTCAATCACGCCCTCTTTGCCAACCTTGTCCATAGCATCGGCAATCATCTCGCCTACTTCTTTGTTGTTGTTGGCGCTGATTGATGCGACCTTGGCTATGTCTTCGTGGCCGCGGACTTTCTTGGAGCTCTGCTCGATAAACTCAACAGCCGCTTCAGCAGCCTTGTTTATCCCCCGCTGAACTGCCACAGGATTCGCTCCGGCAGTTACGTGCTTGATGCCTTCTGAGAAGATAGCTTCAGCGAGAACTGTAGCAGTGGTAGTACCGTCGCCTACATTATCGCTGGTTTTATTGGCCACCTCATTAACCATCTTGGTGCCCATATTCATGAACGGGTCTTCAAGCTCGATTTCTTTGCTCACAGACACGCCGTCTTTTGTTACCTTCGGGGCTCCGAAGCTCTTTGAAAGGAGCACATTCTTACCAGTTGGCCCCATCGTTACTTTCACTGCAGATGCAAGGGTTTGAAGCCCTTCAAGAAGCTGCTTTCTCGCATCTGTATCGTACATCATTTGTTTTGCCATTTTATATCCTCCGGCCGGCTAAGGCCATTAAGTCAGTGTCAATGAATTACTCAATTACGCCCAGAATATCGCTTTCGTGCATAATCTTGTACTCTTTGCCGTCAACCTTGAAATCGGTGCCGGCGAAGCGGCCGAAAGCCACAAGATCACCAACTTTTACGCTCATTTCAGCAGTTTCGCCGTTCTTGAGCATTTTACCCTCGCCTACGGCAGTAACCTTGCCCATAAGGGGTTTTTCTTTTGCTGTATCCGGGAGAATAATCCCGCCCTGTGTTACTTCTTCAGCCTCTGAAGGCTCAATCACTACTCTGTCACTGAGAGGTTTTATTTTCATTTTTCTATCTCCTGTATAATATTTGGCAGACAGTTAGTATTGTCAAAAAATTCTATAAGCTAATCGGGAGCAGGGACTACATCATTCCCATACCGGGCATACCGCCCATTCCTCCCATGCCGCCCATGCCGCCCATGCCGGGCATACCGCCCATACCGCCCATGCCGCCGGACGGATCCATTCCAGCGCCTGCGCCGGAATCTTCATCAGGGCTCTGTGTTACAACGCAGTCTGTTGTCATCAACAGGCCTGCAACGCTTGCACTGTTTTCAAGGGCAATCCTCGTAACCTTTACCGGATCAATCACACCAGCCTCAATGAGGTCTTCGTATTTTCCGGTGTTTGCGTTATATCCATAGCCCTCTTCGCCTTCCAAAACGTTATTAACAACGAGATTAGCAACAGCACCAGCATTTTCTGCAATGCAGTGGCAGGGCATTTTAAGAGCATTGGCAACAGCATTCGCTCCGGTTTTTTCATCACCTTTGAGCTTGAGCTTCTTCACGGCATCCATGCAGCGAACAAAGGCAACGCCTCCGCCTGCTACAATACCTTCTTCAAGTGCCGCTCTTGTTGCGTGAAGGGCGTCTTCGATTCTTGCCTTCTTTTCCTTCATCTCGGCTTCGCTGCCGGCGCCAACGTTAATCTGAGCAACTCCGCCGGTTAGCTTGGCCATTCTTTCCTGAAGCTTCTCACGATCGTAATCGCTTGTTGTGGCTTCGATCTCGCTCTTAATCATATTTATGCGGGCCTCGATATCGCTTTCAGCCCCAGCACCTTCAACGATTACTGTACTGTCGTTATCAACAACTATTTTCTTGGCCTGTCCGAGCTGTGCAAGCTGAAGGCTGTCGAGCTCAACGCCCAAGTCCTTCATCACAGCCTCTCCGCCAGTGCAGGCAGCAATATCTTCGAGCATTGCCTTCCTGCGGTCGCCGTAGCCGGGAGCCTTAACAGCGCACACATCAACCACGCCTCTCATCTTGTTTACCACGAGAGTTGCAAGGGCCTCGCCCTCAACATCTTCTGCAATGATAAGAAGAGGCCTTTTTGTCTTGGCAACCTCTTCAAGGAGAGGAACAATCTTCTGCACATTGCTGATTTTGTCCTCATAGATAAGTACGTAAGGCTTTGACATCTCGCAAAGCATACTGTCGTTGTTGGTGGCAAAATGCGGGGATAAAAAGCCCCGGTCAAACTGCATACCTTCTACGTAATCGACTGAGGTTTCAAGGCCTTTGCCCTCTTCCACAGTAATCACTCCGTCCTTGCCAACCTTCGTAAATGCCTCGGCCATCTGCTTGCCGATCTCTTTATCGTTGTTAGCAGAGATTGAAGCGATGCTCACAATATCCTTCTTGCTCTCAATGTTTACAGGCTTTGAGATCTTAGCAAGCTGCTTTACAGCAGCATCAACGGCCTTCTTAATGCCCCTGTTCATTGCCATAGGGTCTGCGCCAGCTGCAAGATTCCTGTAGGCCTCTTTGAAGATGGCCTCAGCAAGTACTGTAGCAGTGGTTGTGCCGTCGCCTGCTTTTTTGTTTGTTTTGCTCGCAGCTTCCTTAACAAGCGAAGCGGCCATATTCTCATTCTTATCGAACAGCTCGATCTCTTCTGCTACCGTAACCCCGTCTTTGGTTACAGTCGGGCTTCCCCAGCCCTTGTCTATGATTGCGCAGCGTCCCCGCGGCCCGAGTGTTGATTTAACGGCCGCCGAGAGCTTTTCAACACCGCTAAGCAGCGATGCTCTCGCATCGGTTTCGAAGGAAAGTTCTTTTTTTGCCATATTTTACTGCTCCTGTAATATCGATTTTTACAATTTACGGATTACTATTCAAGCAACTATAATGCCAGCATATTCAGAAACCTCAGTGCAATGGCAGAATATTTACTGTAAAGTCTTGCTAATAAAGGTTTTAAACTGTTAAGGAAGGTATGGTTTGCTGCCGGCTAATTCTATTTGCCCGCCTGCTTATTAAAGGGGAAATGTCAAATTGACAGACTACTCTCCTGCTTGGTCAGTTTGAGGGGAGTTATTCCCTACTGCGGAGCTTCGATCCTTCTTTTCCTGAAGGCCGGAGATAATCATCTCTGAAGCATTGCTGTTTGCTATTGCCGTGATAACTGGCCTGTATTCGCTGAACACAAGGCCTCTGTCCATCCTGAGATTTATCAATGCCTCCCCGTGCAGAAGCTCAATCCCTCTGTTAATCATAGTTTCAAGCTCGAGCACAGTACCCCGACCCGGCTCGAGTGCAAGTTTTGAATCCTGAAAGATGCACATTATCGTTCCGTCATCCTCCCGCATAACATTCAGCACCACCTCACCGGGTTTGGCGCCTTCATCTGCCACAGATTTATGCATCTGCTCGGGCACTTCCACAGGATAGTTCTCAGAAGCGATAAACTGCCCGAGGAAAAGCAGGAAGATAATAAGAATAAAGATAATATCAATGATAGCGGTAATATTAAATTCTAAATATCCCGCAGCATTTCTCAGCTTTTCGAGAAGCATTAATAGATATCCTCTATCTTATCAAGCACTGTTTCCGCCTCCACAGCGGCCTCACTCGCCATTGCTTCAAGTTTATTTCTCAGATAGCCGTAGATAAAGAGCGAAGGAATAGCCACAAACAGCCCCCAGAACGTGGTTACAAGAGCAACCGAAATACCGCCCGCAAGCTGTGAGGCATCCGGCTGGCCGCCCGCCTCAACAATCGTGTTAAACGACTTAATCATACCAAAAACTGTACCGAAAAGACCAACCATAGGAGAGATGTTACCAGTAAGGTTCAGCCTTTCAACCTTTCTCAAAATCTCAAGCGTTCTCTCCTGAAGCACATCAGAAATCATCTGCTGAAGGCCCATATACCCAACTTCCTTGGTTTTTACGAGGTTGAACGCCCTTGAAAGCGAATAACTGAGCAAGTCATCCTGTTTTGCTGCGGCGCTTTTAATCACCTCTTTATCTCCCTTCTCCGCAATTTTCTTGAGCTGTTCGGTATTTTCCTGCGGCAGAAGTATTTTCCTGCTGGTTTTGATGCTCAAATCAATGGCCTGATAGCACGAATAGAAAGAAAGAGGCATAAGTACAAACCATACAATCGGCCCGCCCTCTATAACAAACTGCCTCAAGAATGAAACGCCCTCATCGTAATCGCCTTCCAGAACGGCGCTTTCATCCAGCGAAGACTCCTCACCTTGAGCCTGAAGCTGAGCCGAGAGGCCAATAAGTACGAAAAGGCTTATTACAAGCAGCCAAAGTCTTGTCCAGTTCTTGTTCATTTTCAATTTAATTTACTCCCTCAGAATAAAGTGTAAACTTACCGCCGCTGTTCTCGGCCATACGCCTGAGCATAGCAGCGTCTTTACTGTTAGTTCTAAAACCGATTGTATGTATCTTTACAGCCGGCGCATATTCTTTCCTGTACCGCTCAACTTCCATCGAGAAGCCGGCATAATCGAATCCGTCTGTAAGGAAATATATCACTCCGGCGTGATCGCCGATGCTGTCTTTGTATTCTATAGCCTTCTTAACAGCTTCCATGGCATCCGGTCCGCCCATAGGCATAGGAATAGATTCCACCATCTGAAGGCCTGTTTGCTTGCCTTTATCACTCGCCCTGATGAGCTTTCCCTGCTCAAGCTCTAAAATGTCCGAACCTCTGAAAACTATAATCGCAAAGAAATTATCCTGCTTGAGATTTGTTATGGCCTCATTGAGCCTCTGTTTAACCTCACCGAAAAATCCGAGCATACTCCCCGAGCAGTCAACTACAAAACATACCTTCCTAGCGCTGGCTACGTTTCCGAAAAATTCAATCCTGTTGGATTTTGTGGCGGGCCGTTCTTCAGTTGCCTGAGGCACTCCTGCGATCTGTCCGCTGAGCCTCGGCCCTGAAACACGGTATGTGCCCTGTTTTCTGAGCCCTCCGCCGGCTTCTCCGCCTCCGCCGCCTTCACCTGCGCCGGTTGCGGAGCCTTCACCGCTTCCTTCACCGCCTGCGCCGGTTCCTTCACCGGCCTGGCCTTGCCCTTGGCCGCTTTCGCCGCCGCCCTGGCCAGTTCCAGAGCCTTCGCTGCCCCCGGCACCGCCGCCCTCACCGGCTGCTGCGCCGCCAAGACCTCCGGCACCGCCTGCGCCGCTTGCTCCGCCTTGACCTCCGGCACCTCCGCCGGGGCCGCCTTCACCGCCCGCACCTTCAGGGCTGCCCCCTGAAATCCCGAGCACAGAGCTTAGGCTGCCTGCTCCGGACAGGCTCGCTACTCCCTCGCTGCGCATATTTACATCAACATCAAACTGACCTGAACCGAAGCCTGCGCTGCTGTAGCCCGAACGCTTTACTGAAGGGGTATCTACAATAAAATCTCCCGAGCTGAAAAAATCCAGCTCTCGAACCGCTACCACAGCAGGGTTGTTCAAAAGCTCCTTGAAGCCGCCTCTTGAGAACTGTATCAAGGCAAATGTGCCCAGAAGCACAACGTGCACAAACACAGTGAGGGCAAGGGCGATATAATCTATTTTTTTCTGTTCAATTACCATCAAGTAAAAAATGTACTCATAAAATTAGTAAAGCGATAGATTATAATCCCTGTTAAGGTTATTGAAACAAAAAAAAGCATTAGAATTCGGTTTCAAATCCGTAAACACCCGCAGCAGTTTTTTGAATAAATCAATTTATAATCTGTACATGAGATTCGCCCGGCATCATAAGGTCGTAAACCTCTACAACATCCTCGTTGGAGAGCCTTATACAGCCTCGACTGCTCTTCTGCCCAATGCTTTCCGGCTCGCTTGTCCCGTGAATAGCAAATCCAGTTCTGCCCTTTGCCTCCCCGGAGATGCCCTTAAGAGCTATCCATCTCTTTCCAAGAGGGTAGTCCGGATCCATAGCGTCATAAGTCCTGCCGGAGTCCGGGTCTGTCCAAGTTGGCGAAACCATCTTGCCGCCCGGTTTTACAACCCACATCCCTGTCGGTGTGGCGTGTTCTTCTCTGCCTATTCCTATTGGGTAGGATTTTACGTAGAGATTATCAAGGTATAGATCCATATTGTAGGTGCTCTTGTTGACTATCAAATTGAAAGGCCCTTTAACCACCTTGATATCCTCGCCGGCACGAAGCTGCTCTGGCCTGAGCATATCGTTTATCTTCAATAGAAATTCCCAAGGCACATTATACTCATCACCTATTCGGCTTAGCATATCGCCTCTCTCTACGGTGTAATAATGGCAGTGCGGATCGCCCTTGAGTACCTCCTCGCTGAAAAGCCAGCTCTCCGAGAGCTTCTCGAGCATATCCTTCAGCGCACGTCTCTCAAGAGAATCGGGATACCTGCTGAGCGTGTTGTTGAGCATATCTCTGGCCTCTATAACCTTTTCTGAGCGAACAAGCGAACGTGCCTGTGAGATTTTGTCGCTGATTATGTCAGACTCATCGGAATATCCCTCTGAATACTCAGAATCTGAGGGCTCCTCTTTGCCGATCGTATCACTGTAGGCTGAATCCTTTTCTTTGCTCTCTGATGTATCCGCAGGGGCTTGCTCGTGCTCTTCTTTTTCTGTATAGCCGGCCTCTTCGCCTTTGGTTAAAGGCATCTCACGTTCAGCACGGGCTTGCTCTTCAATCTGCTGCTCAGCCTCGCCTACAAGATAACGGGGAGCCTGCTCTGATTGTTCGGATTGTTCGGAGCCTTCTTCAAATTCTGCGGGTTCTTCTGTGGAAACCTGCTGTTCAGCCTCGCTTGCAGTTTCAGCCGGATCGGATTGTTCTCCCAGTTCAGCTGTTTGAGAAGATTCGGGGCTCTCTGTTTCCTCTGCCTTGTTGAGAGCCTTGAAAGCAAAGAATATCCCCGCCGCAATGATTACTGCTATAACTGCAAAAATAAATGTGTTCTTTTTCTTCTGCCTTGAACTGTAAGGCACATAGCCCTTCCTTGCCATTGTCAATCCTTTGTCTTATGGACGTGTTAATATTCTCTTTTCTGTTATTATAGTGTCTGCCGGAATATCTCTATCCCCCGCTGCGGTCTGCTCAAGAAGCTGAACCTCAAAGCAAACCCCGCAACGAAGCGTTTGGAGCCTTGCAGTACTGAGGAAACGGTCGTAGTAGCCCCCGCCTTTTCCGAGCCTTCTGCATTGAATATCGAAGGCCAGACCGGGCAGGAGAATTAAATCAAACCGCTCCGGGGAAACCTCAGTGCGTTCTTCCGGCACTCTTATTCCAAATTTATCTTTTTTAATGCAGTTTTCAAGCGAATTAAGCCGAACAGCACGCATTTTTCCCCGCTCCGCCTGAACTTCAGGGACAGCTGCGGTTTTTCCCTGCTTTATCGCATCGGCGAGAAGGCTGTCCAGATTAACCTCTTTGCCGTAAGCCAGATACCCCATCACAGTCCTTGCCTGCCTGTATAAGCTGAGCTGCTCAATCCGACTGCAAATCTCAAGCGATTTGGCCTGCACCTGTGCCGGCGTAAGCTTTGATAAAGCCTCTTTAATCGCGGCCCTCTGCTCAGCCTTTTTCTTTTTCAGCTCTGAATACAAACGAAATTGTCCTGAATTTGTTTCATTTCTTTACCTTGCATATATATTCTAAGCCGCCAGCGATAAATATAAATCACAAAATAAAAATCTTTCCCGCTCTGCCCCCAGATTTTTCTCAGCGAGTTGATGCTCCGCAAAAATCCTGCCAAAAATTGCCATTGAAAATTAGCGGGTATTAGCTGTGAGTAAATCCTCAGAGAATCTCAGCACTGCTGAGCGGCTAATCAAGGTCATCAAATTTTTCTGTTCCAAGAGGTTGATATTTGTGGCGGTATTCTTTCGGAGTAAGGCCTACGTAATCTTTGAAATACTTGGAGATATGGTTTGAGTCAGGGAAGTTCAGCATATATGCGATTTCGGTAACTGGGAGTGTAGTTTCCAGAAGCAGAGTAGTGATCGCCTTAACTCTTGCCCTTTTAATGCATTTATGTACCGATTTGCCCAGTGCGTTCATAAATTTTCTATGCAGATACTGCCTTGAACAGCAGGAAAAATCGCAAACTTCCTGCACCAGAATCGGACGGTCGGAATTGAGCCTTATAAACCGAAGCGCCGCCGCTACGTCTCTGTCTTCCACTGCCACAAAATCAGTTGACTGGCGAATCACAACTTCTCTCGGCTTCACACGAATCATCCTTGGCGGAATTTTTCTGGTTTCTGTAATCTTATCAATAAGCTCTGCTGCCTCATAGCCTGCGCTGTCTGTATCGAGATCTATGCTTGAAAGAGTGGGTGATGTAAAATCGCATACAAGATCGTCGTTATCCACCGCCACTACAGATATATCATCCGGCACATCCAGCTCGGCTTTTTTGCATGCACTTATCAAATCTGCTCCGCAGTTGTCGTTGCAGGCCATAATCCCTGTGGGTATTGGAAGAGTTTTCAGCCAGTCAGCTATTTTCTCCAGAGATTTGGTGGTTATTCCGGTGCTCTTGGGCTGTTTATAGTATAAATATTTTAGCGGCCGTTTTTCAGCAGGCAAGCTCTTCTCGAAGCAGCTTCGCCTTTCATCAGCCCATACAACACCTTTATAACCGATATAAGCAAAGTTTATATTTCCCATGGTGCGAAGGTGCTCGTAAGCAGCCCTGCTTACAGTAACAGGGTCTGTGGTGATTGTGTATTTATCTTCGATCTGGGAATTGTAAACATATGAATGCACAATGGGTTTATTTAGCTTTTTAACTTTATCCAGACAGGTAAGCTCTACCATAATTATGCCTTGAGCATCATCTGCAGCCTCCATAACGCATTCTTCAAACTGCTTTCTATTCAAATAAAGCGAGTTTTCAGAGTCTATTACAGTAAACTCCAGATAATCTTTCTTTTTCCCGTATTGTACAATGCCTCTCAAGAGCTCGCGGCCGTTGCTCTTTGTCCTGTTGATAACTAAGAGTATTTTCTTTTTTCTGCGCATAGACCTTCTGCAGGCTGTAAAAATCACAAATCTATCTCAATCCTAAGTGAATTATAACTTTTCAGCCGATGTTTACAAATCCGAAGCTGAACCTGAAAATTGACAAAAAGCCTCAGCCGCAAAGAGGGGAGACTTGCCAATAAGCGATTTTACCCCATATAAGCCCCAGCGTTAATTACAGCTGCAGCGAAATTATTTATTAAGCACTCACAATTTCGACAAATCAATCAAGCCAGTTTTCCGCTAAAACCAGCAAATCATCTGTATTGATATATCCGTCTTGATTGAAATCAGAGCTGCTGCACCCCGGTTTGTTTAAGCAGTCCTCGGCAAGCCACCAATAAGCAAGATGTGAAAAATTCAGGTAGTCCAGTTTTGAGTCGTCTGGAACTATAGTTACAATTCCCTCGGTATAGAGCATTGAAGTGTCCCACATAAGCCCTTCCTCCAGCTGCGGCAGGATTTCAAGATAGAATTCCCCGCTCATATGGTCTGCACCTTCGATTAGCTGAAATGATGCGTGGGGCTCAAGGCTTATGCTTTCGTGCGGATTGAAGAATAATCTGCCGGTGATGTAAGTTTGGCACCCCTGTTCAAAGTGAAGCGCCGATAAGCCATCCACTTCTAAAGTGCCGTTATTCATTATGAAAGATTCTTCAATATGAACGCTGCCTTGCCCCCGGACAGCAAGTTTCTTGTAATTCAGATTAATTTCATCTGTAAGGTGAAGCTCTGTACCCTCATCAGCAGAAATATCGGTATGACTGCTGAGCTCAACAGGAACTGCTATCTCGTGGCTGCCCCTTTGAACTTCAATTATGCCCTGATAGTCATCTGATTCAAGGCTGATGCTTCCTGACCCGCCAATAGTATAAGACGAATCGTTTCTAAACCGAATTCCTTTAAAGCTGTAATCCTTATTCATCTGAGCCGCTGCAGGAGAATCTGCCGCGCTGCCGAAATTTGCGATTTCGTAATCTGTATCCGGCCTGCCACGGTAATACCAGTTGGTTAATTCTTCCCAATTTCCAGAGCCGTTTTTAGTCCAGCTTCTTTCTCCCTGAGCAGGCTGAGAGATTGCCAAATCTGATGTCTGGAACTGCGCAGGCGATTGGGCTGGTGAATCAATGTAATTGCCCATCGCATCAAAACGCAGTATTTTCCCGTTCTGCTGACGAACATAAACATCTCCATTATCGTCCTGAGCAACTGCATCTGGGCTGTTAAGCGGCTCGCCGTCAAAAGTGCTGCCCAAAACGAAACTGCCAAGAGGGGCATCCTGATGCTGCGTTCTTTCGTATCTCAGAATAGCGTCGCTGCCTGAATCTACAGCGAGAAAATGCTCAGGCGATGCGTTTCTGAAGTCTTCAATTCTGTGGAAGGTGAGCAGATTGCTGTCGTGCCCTCTGGGCGGTTTTCTCTCGCCGCCGCCAACATCGAAAGCCGTTCGGGAAGCAATCACCATATCATCCCCATCGAAATCAAAATTGAAATACTGAAACCCCTCGCCGAAAGAGCTGTTGTCAAGGTTTTCGGTAAAGATGAAAATCTTTTTCAGCTCCCAATTTATCAAGTCTTCTGAACAGAGCAGTCCTCCCGCAGTGCGAACAAGCTCAGGCGGAGTGCCCTCTCCCTTATGCACATCCAATACAGGATTGCTCAACACATAAAATTTGTCTGAAACAGGATCGTAAGAAGCTCCGAATTTTTTCTCTCCTCCCGGCAAGTGCGGGAAGGCGTTTTCAGCAGAGGCATTGAAGCTTAGTTTTGTTGCTGAGCTGGCTCTTATACGAGCGGTATGGGGAAGCCCGCGAATTTTCGGCAGGATGTAAATCCCGCTTTGAGCAGAGGCCACTGCCTGACCTTCAGTCCAGCCTCCATCCCATTCATCACCAAGCGGATGGCCGGTGTTTGAAGGCCAGTTGGTCATTGTCCACGAGCTTGCTTTTAGCAAATCTGCGCCGGTTGGGGCGGAGATCAGTCGTCTTGTGGCTCCAGACCAGATGCGCCCGTTAAACACCACAGGATTATTCGGCGAGCCTACACCGTGACTGCCCAGCAAGCCTGTTTGCGAATTGGAGGCATCTGTCCATGTACTGCCGTTATCAGTGGATTTTCGGATTACATTCTGCCCGCCGTCATCGTTGTATGCTCCCAGAAGATACAAATCTCCATTGTGAACAAAAAGGCTTGCCCTGAGAATGCCGTTAAGATTGGTAAGGTGCGTCCAGCTTGCGCCTCCATCTGAAGAACGAAACACGGAGGTTTTGCCCGTCTCGCTTGAATCAGAGCCCCATCCAAAACGGGCGTGGGAGGCAATGTAATCACCGTTAGGCAATACTGTTATGGATGGATCAGAGATGTAAACTGGATTCACCGGCACGCCGAAAAAACGTGAAGGAGCTTCAATGTAGTCTATAACACTGCCCGGTACGGAATCAAAATTAACAGCGTTAGCCATATAGAAAAAGCTTAAAAACAAAACAAAAACCAACTTTTTCATGATAAACCTCAAAAAGCGTGAAAAACTTTGATAAAATTATTCAAAAACATTTCTACTATATAATGTTCAGGCGGAGTTAATGTTTGACCTTTTTTTAATTTTGTTTGCTTGACCGGCAGATTTAATGATTTAGAATTCAGTTCACAGCCATCCCATAGAAGAACAAAATATAAGATGTTTCTTTGAAAATAGCGGGGTATGAGTTACACTAATTTCAACAAACTAACCAAAAATTAGGAGTAACTCATGACACCCGCTAAGCATCAATATACAGTTCTCAAGCAGATATGCCAATATATTCCTGCTTATCTTGTTTCAAAATTATCCCGGTTTTACGGTATTGACAAGCAATCACGAACATTTTCGTGCTGGTCTCACATTGTATCTATGCTTCATGTCCAGATTGCTCACAGCCTCTCGCTGAACGACGTTGCCGACACATTGCGTAATCATTCCGGAGCTTTGATTCCTATTCGCCGTGCAACCCCACCAAGCAGGAATGGGCTTTCTCATGCAAACAGGGTTCGAGATCCTCGTATGGCAGAGACTCTCTTCTGGGAGGTGCTGTCCCATATCCAAGCCCAGCATCCTAATTTTGGCAGAGGTCATAAATACTCCGGCCTTCCAAGGCGTTTTAAGAGAGCAATATATGCGGTTGATTCAACAACGATTCAGCTTGTAGCCAACTGTATTGACTGGGCTAAACATCGCAGACGCAAAGCCGCTGCAAAGTGCCACATGCAGCTTAATCTCCAGACATTCCTGCCTCAATTTGCTATTGTAAAAGAAGCCTCAACCCATGATTCGACAGAGGCTTATCAGCTCTGTCAGAACCTTAAAAGCGGCGAAATAGCGGTTTTTGACAAGGCTTACGTGGATTTTAAGCATCTGGCTGATCTTGACAGGCGAGAATTATTCTGGGTTACCAGAGCCAAAGACAATATGAAATATCGTTTTGTTAAACAGAATACAGAACCAAAAGGTGATATCCAATACGATGCATTAATTGAACTTGAAATGCCGAAAAGCTATGAGGCCTACCCGAAGCAGCTCCGTTTGGTTAAGGCTTATGTGGAAGTTAACGGCGAGAAAAAGCTTATGAAATTTATCACTAACAATACTCAGTGGGCGCCGAGCAGTATCTGCGGCCTATATAAATGCCGATGGGGCATAGAGGTGTTTTTCAAGCAAATAAAGCAGACTTTGCAGCTAAGCGATTTCCTAGGGCATAGCCAAGAAGCGATTCTATGGCAAGTATGGACGGCAATGCTTGCTTATATTTTAATACGGTATATAGGTTTCCTCGGCAAATGGAAAGGAACATTCAGTCGATTGTTTACTTTGCTGAGGGGTGTATTATTCAGCCGGCTGGATGTTTTTAGCGTTATGGCTGCCTGTGGGACAGCACGTGGTTCACCGCGTATGGTTGCAAGCCCTCAGCAGGCTTATTTGCCAGGTTTTAATATGTAGCAAGATTTTACGCAAAGAAAGAGGTGAAAAAAGAGTGGGCAGTATTGAGCAAATAACTGACAATTGAACAATAGCCAAAAAAATGCAAACTGGGGTGATTGAAATCCTTCAGGAAAAGGGCGTTTTAATACAATAAACAAGCCCTCAACGATAAATCTATGGACCTATGGGATGGCTGTGAATTCAGTTAGAGCATTCAAATGGCAAAGTATATCTTGAGGAATTTATGGCAGATTCAAGCAATCTTAATTCACATTTCAGGGAAGCCATGATAGAAACAGTTCCCTGCTCGGTTTTTGTTATGGGAGCAGGCAGAGTACGAGTATTGAATTATTCCTCGTACACTATAGTTACAATTCCCTCGGTATAGAGCATTGAAGTGTCCCACATAAGCCCTTCCTCCAGCTGCGGCAGGATTTCAAGATAGAATTCCCCGCTCATATGGTCTGCACCTTCGATTAGCTGAAATGATGCGTGGGGCTCAAGGCTTATGCTTTCGTGCGGATTGAAGAATAATCTGCCGGTGATGGAAGTTTGGCTCCCCTGTTCAAAGTGCAGCGCCGATAAGCCATCCACTTCTAAAGTGCCGTTATTCATTATGAAAGATTCTTCAATATGAACGCTGCCTTCCCCTCGGACAGCAAGTTTCTTGTAATTCAGATTAATTTCACCTGTAAGGTGAAGCTCTGTACCCTCATCAGCAGAAATATCGGTATGACTGATGAGCTCAACAGAAACTGCTATCTCGTGGCTGCCCCTTTGAACTTCAATTATGCCCTGATAGTCATCTGATTCAAGGCTGATGCTTCCTGACCCGCCAATAGTATAAGAAAAATCATTTCTAAACCGAATACCCTTAAAGCTGTAATCCTTATTCATCTGAGCCGCTGCAGGAGAATCTGCCGCGCTGCCGAAATTTGCGATTTCGTAATCTGTATCCGGTCTGCCACGGTAATACCAGTTGGTTAATTCTTCCCAATTTCCAGAGCCGTTTTTAGTCCAGCTTCTTTCTCCCTGAGCAGGCTGAGAGATTGCCAAATCTGATGTCTGGAACTGCGCAGCCGATTGGGCTGGTGAATCAATGTAATTGCCCATCGCATCAAAACGCAGTATTTTCCCGTTCTGCTGACGAACATAAACATCTCCATTATCGTCCTGAGCAACTGCATCGGGGCTGTTAAGCGGCTCGCCGTCAAAAGTGCTGCCCAAAACGAAACTGCCAAGAGGGGCATCCTGATGCTGCGTTCTTTCGTATCTCAGAATAGCGTGGCTGCCTGAATCTACAGCGAGAAAATGTTCAGGCGATGCGTTTCTGAAGTCTTCAATTCTGTGGAAGGTGAGCAGATTGCTGTCGTGCCCTCTGGGCGGTTTTCTCTCGCCGCCGCCAACATCGAAAGCCGTTCGGGAAGCAATCACCATATCATCCCCATCGAAATCAAAATTGAAATACTGAAACCCCTCGCCGAAAGAGCTGTTGTCAAGGTTTTCGGTGAAGATGAAAATCTTTTTCAGCTCCCAATTTATCAAGTCTTCTGAACAGAGCAGTCCTCCCGCAGTGCGAACAAGCTCAGGCTGAGTGCCCTGTCCCTTATGCACATCCAATACAGGATTGCTCAACACATAAAATTTGTCTGAAACAGGATCGTAAGAAGCTCCGAATTTTTTATCCCCTCCAGGCAGCTCGGGCAAAGCATTTGGTTTAGAAGCATTAAAGCTTAATTTACTTTGGGAGACAGCTCTTATCCGAGCAGTATGGGGCAGACGCATTTGCGGCAGAACATAAACCCCGCTTCGGGGCGAGGCCACTGCCTGACCTTCAGTCCATGCCCCATTCCATTCATTCCCAAGTGTGTGGCCTTTTATGGAAGGTTTGTTGGTCATTGTCCACGAGCTTGCTTTTAGCAAATCTGCGCCGGTTGGAGCGGAGATCAGTCGTCTTGTGGCTCCAGACCAGATGCGCCCGTTAAACACCACTGGATTATTCGGCGAGCCTACGCGAGAGCCTCCGCCATGACTGCCAAGCAGGCCTGTTTGGGAATCGGAAGCGTCTGTCCATGTACTGCCGTTATCAGTGGATTTTCGGATCACATTCTGCCCGCCGTCATCGTTGTATGCTCCCAGAAGATACAAATCTCCATTGTTAACAAAAAGGCTTGCCCTGAGAATGCCGTTAAGATTGGTAAGGTGCGTCCAGCTTGCGCCTCCATCTGAAGAACGAAACACGGAGGTTTTGCCCGTCTCGCTTGAATCAGAACCCCATCCGAATCGGGCGTGAGAGGCAATATAATCGCCGTTAGGCAGTACCGCAATAGATGGATCGCAAACATAAACCGGACTTATCGGCAGACCGAAAAAACGCCATGGAGATTCGATATAGTTTATAACGCTGCCCGGTACGGAGGCTAAATCAGCGTTAACAAAGCAGCAAAGCCCTAACAGCAAAACTGAAACCAATTTTCTCATAATTAGACTCAATATAATTGCATCTTATAAAGTTTCACGATAATTGAACGAAGACATTTTAAGTATATAATGTTCAGGCGGAGGTAATGTTTGACCTTTTTTTAATTTTGTTTGCTTGACCGTCAGATTTAATGATGTAGAATTCAGTTGGCGCAGAGTTAGCGCATTCAAATGGCAAAGTATATCTTGAGGAATTTATGGCAGGTTCAAGCAATCTTAATTCACATTTCAGGGAAGCCCTTATAGAAACAGTTCCCTGCTCGGTTTTTATTGTTGATAAAAACCGCAAAATCATATTCTGGAGCAAATCCGCTGAGCAGCTCACCGGATTCAGTGCAGAGGAGATCCTCGGGAGCACCTGCTACAAGCTCAGGATGAATATATGTGCGAGCAAAGACCCTGAAATCCGCAAAACTTTCTGCCCTCTTGAATCGGGTAATGAAGGGGCGGAGGTAGAGTGCGAGATGATCCGCAAAGACGGCAGCACAGTTCCCGTCATGAGGCGAAGCAAGCCGGTTTACGACGATTCAGGGCAGATGATCGGTGCTATTGAGGCGCTTATAGATGTGAGCCTGATAAAGCAGGCGAGAACTGAAATCAGTATACTCAAGCACGAGATTGCAAGAAGGGGCAGCTTCGGCCAGCTCGTTGGCGGGTCTGCGAGGATGCAGAAGCTCTACGAAACGATCAAAGTGGTCTCGCAGACAGATGCGAATGTTGTGGTTGAAGGGGATACCGGCACAGGAAAGGAGCTGATCGCCAAAACAATCCACAACGAGAGCCTGAGGTCTAAGGGGATTTTTCTCGCCGTAAACTGCGGGGCGCTTCCCGAATCTCTTCTTGAGGCAGAGCTGTTTGGCCATGCTAAGGGAGCTTTCACAGGCGCTGTTCAGACACGTACGGGATGCTTTGAGGCCGCCGGCGGAGGAACACTTTTCCTCGATGAGATTGGCGAGATGCCGCTTACATCTCAGGTAAAGATACTGCGGGCGATACAGGAGAAGGAAATTACAAGAGTAGGAGAAACTGCCCCGCGCAAGATTGATGTGCGAATTATTGCGGCCTCAAACCGAAATCTCTACAAGATGGTTCAGGAAGGCACTTTTCGTGAAGACCTCTACTACAGGCTTAATGTGGTTAATCTGCGCGTGCCATCACTTTCCGAACGAAGGGAGGACATCCCCGATCTGGTTACTCACTTCATCCATCAGTTCAATTCCGAGTACGGCAGAAACATTGAAGGCTGCTCGCCCTCTGCGATGGAGAATCTCCTCAGCAGAGACTGGCCGGGGAACGTACGCGAGCTTAAGCATTCCATAGAGCATGCGTTTGCGGTTTCGCTGAAGGGACAGAAAACTATCACAGTTGAATCTCTGCCGGCCGTAAAAACAAAATCAATTGATTTTGAA
Organism: Sedimentisphaera salicampi; assembly: GCF_002117005.1. Lineage (NCBI taxonomy): Bacteria > Pseudomonadati > Planctomycetota > Phycisphaerae > Sedimentisphaerales > Sedimentisphaeraceae > Sedimentisphaera > Sedimentisphaera salicampi. Next base: position 2,557,057 of record NZ_CP021023.1, on the reverse strand, counting down.
CAAGAACAGACCAGCCTTCCTTCAGATCCCAAAACTGAACTTCTTGAGGCTTTGAAAAAGACAGACGGCAACAAAACCAAAGCTGCAAAACTGCTCGGCATAACAAGGGCTGGGCTCTACAAGAGAATGAAGCGCTTTGGCATAGACGCTGGTTAGCGCTAACCGCATATTGTTAGCGCATATATAATTAGCGCATGGCATTATTCCCCGCAAATGAAAGGCCTTTAGGGCTTTATCACATCGCATACTGTCATCTTTATTTTTTGGCATACTTCTTTCTTAGCTCTCTGCAAATGGTTATACAAGGCTGTTAAATGAATCAAGAGAGCAATCAAACATCCACAAAAGATCTCAGCAACAGAATTAAAAGCGGCACATGGCTTGTAATGTTTGCTGCAGAGTGGAGCAGTCCGTGTATGCGTCAGGCTGAGATACTCGATGCAATAGAAGACAGCCTGCGCGAAATGGGTTTAAGGACGGCTCAATTAAGCTCTGAAGTTTTTCCGGAACTTGCAATAAGCTGGAACATTCTTGCATACCCCACAATTCTTATTCTCAGAGAAGGCAGGGTTAAATGCCGGCTTATAGGTGTGCAGTCTGCTGAGGCTATATGGAAAGCAGTTGACAGAATTAACAAAAAATCAAATTAACAAAGGAGATGGCAATGGGAAAAGGTATGAAGGTAGTGGTTATCGGTGCAGTGGCCGCGGGGCCGAAAGTGGCTTCGAAGATTATAAGGCTTATGCCTGAGGCAGAGGTAACCTGCGTCGAGAAGGGCAGGTTCCTTTCGTATGCAGGCTGCGGACTTCCGTACTACGTTTCAGGTGTGGTGGAAGATCAGGCAGAGCTTATGAGCACGCCGGTGGGGGTTGTGCGTGATCCTGTGTTTTTCAGGAATGTAAAAAACGTGCACGTGCTCGAGCAGACAGAGGCCGTATCGATAGACCGCAGCGGAAAAAAGGTTTACGCAAAGGATATAAGAACGGGAAACGAGATTTCGCTTGATTACGACAAACTTGTGCTTGCAACAGGTGCTTCACCTTTTATCCCTCCGATAGAAGGGACAGACCTGAAGAACGTATTCACGCTTCACGGCGTTGATGATGCAGAGGGCATAAAGGCAATGCTCGCAGAGCATAAGGCAAGAGATGCAGTGATAATCGGTGGCGGGCTTATCGGCGTAGAGATTACTGAATCGCTAGTGCATACCGGCTGCAGGGTAACGATGGTTGAGATGATGCCCCAGATCCTAACTATGTTAGACTGGGAAATGGCAAAGCTCGTTGAGCAGCATATGGAGGCCAAGGGCGTTAAGGTGCTCACAGGAACGAAGGTTGAAAAGGTTGAGGGCGAATCAGGCGTTGTTCAGGCCGTGCAGACTTCCAACGGGAAGATATGCACCGATATGGTTATTATGGCGGTAGGGGTTCGCCCGAATACTAAGCTTGCCAAGGACGCAGGGCTTGAGCTTGGAGTTGGTGGCACGATTAAGGTTAATGACCAAATGCAGACAACTGACCCCGACATCTACGCCGCAGGGGACTGCGTTGAGATGGAGAACCTCATCACCAAAGACAAGTGCTATGTGCCGCTGGGCTCCACTGCCAACAAGCAGGGCAGAGTGGCGGCTAATAATATCTCAGGCAGGAAGGATTCGTTTCCCGGGATTCTTGGAAGCGCAGTTTGCAAGGTATTCGATTTCTGCGTAGCACGTACCGGCCTGAGCGAAGAGCAGGCCGCAAGCGCAGGCTATGAGGTGGAAACAGTGCTTTCGCCTTCGCCGGATAAGGCGCATTTTATGCCCGAGGCGAAGATGCTGATGCTCAAACTGGTGGCCGATAAGAAATCCGGCCGGCTTCTGGGACTTCAGGCAATAGGGCCTGGGGCAGGCGATAAGAGGGTGGATGCAGCAGCAGCGGCAATATCTGCCGGTATGACTATGGAGCAAATTTCTAATCTCGATCTCTGCTACGCCCCGCCCTTCTCGCCGGCTATGGACAACCTCCTCACAGCGGCCAACGTTATGCGGAACAAACTCGACGGAGATATGGAAGGCATCTCACCACGCCAGCTCAAAGAAAAAATTGACGACGGAGAAGATATGTTCCTGCTCGATGTAAGGAGCGAGGGGGAATTCAATGAAGTGCGGATACCCGGGGCAGTGAATATACCGCTGGGTATGCTCCGCAAGAGGCTTGATGAAGTGCCCGAAGATAAAAACACGCAGATTATTGTTTTCTGCAAAATATCCCTCAGAGGATACGAGGCAGGGCTGATACTCGAAAACGCTGGCTGGAAGAATGTGAAGATTCTAGACGGCGGAGTTGTAATGTGGCCTTTCGAAAAAATTACACCATAACACTAATTACCTATTACCACTCCTTGCAAGGGGCGGCGCAACGGCCGTCCCTTCTTTTCTCATAGCAGAACGGCATTGAGAAGCTCATAGTCTATGAGATTGGCGGTCTTTCTAAGGTCGAATTGGGCAGCGATGTCTATTGCCTCTCGGGCGTTCTTTTCGCGCAAGCCTTTGTCTGCGATGAGGCTTTTGAGCCTCTCGGCAAGGTCTTCTGCGCTGCTTCCGTAGAGCAGCAGTTCGCTGTTATTGAATGTTTCAGGATATGCTAGCCTGTTTGGAACGGCGGCAGCGCATCCTGCAGCAGCCCCTTCCAGAGCTGATATCCCGAAGAATTCGTGATTGGCAGTGGATACAAATATATCGCTGCCTTTGAGAACCTCCAGATACTCCCGCTTTGATTCTTTAAAGCCCCAATTCTCTATAACATCTGCAAATTCAGCCTTTGCCTGATTGAAAATTGCAGGTGCGTTTGCAAAGCTCTGGCCTAAAACATTCATCCTGAATTTATACCCCTGCTCTCTTAGAATCCTTGCGGCAAGGAAGAAGTCTTCGGGGTTTTTATCGTGTTCCCATCTTGCTGCCCAAGATATTTGCGGAACATCTCGAAACGGTATCCTGCTTTCAATATTCCTGCAGATCCCCGGATATGCAACTTGAGACTTATCCCTGATTCTACCGAGAATTTCGAGGCACTTGAAGTCCGGCATCTTTTTGAGAACCTTCTCTGATTCGCTGAGAAAATCTTCTAAATGATATCTCGAATTGAAAAGCACCTTTTCAGCCGCCAGAGCGCTTGAGAGGTTGGTTATTCCAAACTGAAAATCCCTCTTATCTTTAATCTGATTGGGATAGGTGAACTGATTCTCATGGAAATAAATAACAGATGGCACATTCGCTTCCGGGCAGATCCCTTTGAGCTCTGCAAGGTTAAGCATATCGGAGCAGAAGATTGCATCAAATCCGTGCCCTTGGGATTTCAGCTCAGAAAGCCTTTTTGCCATCTCGAAAGCGCTTCCCCGCATTCGCCATTTCCATTTCCTCGCCGGCATTGAGAGCAAACGAGTATTGTGCTGGGAGTTTTCGCAGAATGCTTCTATAAACGCCTTGTGGCTGCCATCAAAATAGGGCTCTATTATCAGTACGCTTAGTTTTTTTTCCATTGGGGCTGATTAGTTTTACGAAAAAAGTATTGTATGTTTGCCGCTTTTCTTGGCCTTCATAAGGGCGTTGTCTGCGGATTCAAGGAGTTTATGCAGATCGCTGCCTCCCTCGGGAAAGGAAGCCATCCCGCCGCTGAGGGTTAGCCGGCCGCGGGATGTTTCCACCTCAACAACATTTTCGCTGATTCTCCTTGATATCTCCGAGCTTTTAACTGGATGTTTGTAGTAATGACGTCTTTCATCTCCGCCAGTTTCGATAGATTCGTTTTTGATTTCGAAATCCCATATCATAACAGCAAACTCATCCCCGCCAATCCTTGCGAGCAGATCGTGGGGACGGAAGGAATTTCTAAGGGCGTTGGACGTATCTTTTATGATCTGGTCCCCAGCTAAATGGCCATACTGATCGTTGTATTTCTTGAAATCGTCTATATCGAAAAGAAAAACTGAAACAGCAATTTCGCAGCATTCGCTGAGCCTTAAAATCTGATTGCCCGCTTCTGTGAAAAATCGCCGTCTTCTAAGGCCTGTAAGTTCGTCGCAGTAGGCAATTGTGCTGAGCTTGCGGATTCTCGCTTCGTATGAATTTGATTCAACTGAATCAAGCTTACCGTTCTCAAGTATCTGGCTGAATTCAGATTCTGTGAGAGGGAGAATATAGTAGCCGCTGCATACGCCCTTATCCGATACTCTCTGCATTATCGGCTCGAAAATAGTTTCGCCAAGAAGATAGATTGAAGCCTCGGGGAAATTTGATGCTGTTTCTGCCAGTTTGGTAAATCCGAAATCAGCGGCTGAATCGAGAATGAAGAAAATCTTTGAGGGCTGCTTTGCTCTGGACTGCCCCCAAGCCGGGCATTCTGAAACAGCAAGCCTGCCTGCAATATTATCCGGCAGTCCCCAATATCTGCCTTCAGGGGCAACTATCAGTATATCGTCTTCTGTTTTCATATTTACTTCTGCTTTAGTTCGGGCAGGCTCTCAAAGGCCTTCGTTACGATCATATAATGGTCGAAGGCGAAATCCAGCTCGCCGAGCTTTTCTGCTGGAATCCAGCGAGCCTCTGCTGCGTCGTCTGCACCCTGAACCTCAGGCCTTCTGCCTGTAACCACTGCAATATAGCATACAGTTATCAATCTGCCGCGGGGGTCTCTTCCCGGGCGGCCGAATGCTGCAAACTGCTCAGCCGCATCCAAGCTCAGTCCTGTTTCCTCTTTCAGCTCTCTGAGGGCACCTTCCATTAAGTCTTCATCCATTTCAAGAAAACCGCCCGGAACCGCCCATTTATCCTTGAAAGGCTCTTTGCCCCGTCGAACCAGAAGAATGCTAACCTCCCCGTCGGCGGCGGAGAATACAAGCGTATCCACAGTTACCATCGGTCTCGGCCATTTGTATGTATATTCTCCCATTTCTGCCATACAGCTCTAAGTTTAATCTGATGATAAAATAGTATAAAACAACATCTTTTGCGGAAAAATTATGCAGCTTATCAGCCATTTTACAATTTTTACTGCAATATGCAAAATAAGTGGGTGATTCAAAAAATGATTAACCATCCTTATTTCGCAATTACCTCAGCATCTAATCTCCGCTAAATTTACTTGAAATTAATCTGTATTATTGATTGATTTTGAAGAGTTATAAATTTTAAAAGGTGCTGATGAGTGCTCTCCTGAGTCTTTCTGCAGCGTGCAGTTCTTTTGCAGAGTGAGATCCAGATTTCGGCCATGTTGGAAATGGAACGATTGACATCGGCAATTTCGTCATGCTTGCCGCACACAGTAGATTGATTAGAATAGCGTTAATCCAAGCAATTCTCTTAGCAGTTCGAGGAATATTCTGTAAAATACAGTGAGCTTGAAATTTTGAAGAAAGAGATTATGAAACAGAATACAACAAACTACCATACACATACATATAGATGCAAACACGCTTTAGGCGATGCGGCAGACTACTGCTCCGCAGCAGAGAAAGCAGGTCTCAAAGCGATTGGAATAAGCGACCATACTCCCCTGCCGGACGGGAAATGGGCGTCTGTGCGGATGGAAATGGATGAGCTGCCGGACTATTGCGAAAAGATTGAGGATGCGAAGAAAGAATTTACCGGCAGGTTAGAGGTGTATTCGGGGATGGAATGCGAATACTTTCCTAGATACGAGAAATTTTATAACGATACGCTTCGAGAGGAATTCGGCATTGAATACCTCGCTATAGCACTGCATTTCTATCCGCTGGGCGGCGAGGAAATAAGCACACATGCCTTCCCAATGGGGAAAGATGCGTTGAAGAGCTATACCGATTTGTTTGTTGAGGGGATCAAGACGAAGATTTTTGATTTCGCTGCTCATCCGGATTTGTTTCTCGCCAGATACCCAAGCTGGGACAGCTATGCAGAAAGATGCAGCGAGAGGATTTGCACCGCGGCCGCTAATTCGGGGGTGGCTTTGGAGATAAACGGCTACGGCTTCTGCCGTGATGATTTTTCGGGCTATCCCAACGATAATTTCTGGAAGATTGCAGCAAACTGCGGAGCGAAAGGTGTTATCAATTCTGATGCGCACTGCCCTGAGCATATAGATATCGGTTTCGAACGCTGCCTCGATCTGGCTGAGAGAATGGGTGTTTCGGTGGTTGATCCGGTTCGCACACAGGCAGCTAAACCTTCCTGATGGCAAACTGCGGACACGCAGATACGCAATAACCGCATTGCAGGCAATTCTCGCTGCTGATATCGGCCTTGCCATCCTGCATTGAGATGGCGCTGTTCGGGCAGGTTTCGATGCACTTCCCGCAGGCCGTGCATACAATGCGGACAACCTGAAAACTCTTGCTGCAGCCCTGCAGAGCGGGCAGGTTTTCTCTCTGACCGGAGAAATACTTTACGTTGCAGTCTATCTCCTCAAGGCTCACCATCCCGATTGAGATTGAGTGATAGCCTTTCAGGCTGCGGGCGTATTCGAGACAGTCTGAGTATTTATCCACATAATTCCCGCCGCCGAGAACCTTCATCAGATAAACGCCTTTGCCGGCATCGCTGCATTTCTCTATCGCTTGCTCCATATCCCCGCGGGTGCCGTTTATGATGCCGATTCCGCCGAGGCTGATAAGAGCGAACACCACATCTATATCATCCTGCTCTGCGGCCGCCGATACAACTTCGGGGCCGTGGCAGCTTATACCGACAGATAGAACCTTGCCGGCTCGCTTATTCTCTTTAAGGCATTCAAGTGCCCCCCTTCTCTGCTGGAATATTTCAGGCGTCGCCCGTGCTGCGTGCATATGGAAGATGTCTATGTAATCGATTTCGAGCTGCTCGATGGCCTCGTCTATCGCAGCCTGCATACTGTCGAAATCCGGAGCAGTGGATTTTGTGGCGATTACTGGGCGTTTGCCAGTGAGCTTCATTGCCTCGCGGATTGGGGCGTAAGTCTGATACATCTGGGCGGTATCGATAAAATTTATGCCTCGATTTATCGCTTCTGCTGTGAGGCGTGCGTTGAAATCCACCGGCTGGTCCTTCTGAAGAGGCCCCATCGGCAGAGCGCCGAAGCAGAGCTCTGTTACCTCAATACCCGTATTCCCTAAAACATTTTTCTTCATTATTTTCCTAACTCTATGATACCTGCAATTTCAGCTTACTATTCTAATCTCTATAAGCAAAATTTCAAAAATGAGCCGAAAAAAAGCCCGCCTGCATAATGCAAACGGGCCTTAAATTCGTTTTGGTTTTTCTTTTAGAAATCAATTGAGTAGGTGATAGCGGCGAACCAGTCGTCATCTACCATATTGCCCATCTCATCATCGAGAGCGAACTGATAGTAAACTGCCGGCTTAACCATACCAGGACCTACTACCATCTGCGTGCCAAGGCCGGTGAGGATTCTCTTGAACCCTTCATCTGCTGCATCATTTCTGCCGTCTTCGTAGATCGCATCAACACAGCCGTGCAGAGGCATCATATCAATATCCATCATTGTTTTGATGCCGATGGTATGCTCGAAGTAGTTAACGCCTTGGCCAAACGGAACCTCCTGATCGAGATCAGAATTAGGGCCGCCTCCGTATCCGCCGGCTTCAAAGATATATGAAAGCCTGTAATGCGGAACAATATATTCAGAGATCATATTCGGAAACTCAATCCCGAGAGAAAGCTCCTGGAGGTCTCTGTCTTCGCCAGACCAGTCAAGCGTACGCTGATTGATCGGGCCTGCCATTGTGTTGAATGTCTCATACCTGCTCACATCACCAAAGTTGTAATAGGTGTAAGAGAGGTCCGCATCCATCTGCATAGCATCGCCCTGCATCATAGAACCCTCCATTCCGAAGGTATAGTCCCACTCATCGCTCTGACCAACCGGATAGCCTGTGTTTGTGTTGGCAAGACCCTGGAACTGATCATCGTAAGCAGAAGCGGACCCGGTAGGCATAACATAACTCAATTCTGCATAAGCTCCGCTCTCCTGATGAGCTACATTCAATGTTGTCTTTACAGCAGGCCTGTCATCGTACATATCAAAGCCATGCCATAGGTATTTGCTCATAAAAGTAGAGCTGACATTAAACTCGAAGTCTTCTGCTGCGCCTGCAAGCGATACAGCGAACACTACCGCAAGAATAGATACTAATTTTGTAATCTTCATAATTTATTCCCTGTTTAAAGTTACTAACAACAGTTTATACGCAACTTGCAAAAGCTATCATTTACCTTGCTCCACATTTGCGAGTTAAACAAGTTTAAAGTTTCCTATTATTCGCCGCCGCCTGTAACTACATCAGAATCAGATACAGAACCGGATGGGCTCGACCCAACGATTCCCACTGTTCCGCCTGTATAAATACCGCTGTAGCTGCAGCCGCTCACAGAACCTCTGTTGGTTCCGGCGATACCGCCGACTACATCATCGCCGCTCAATGTTACATCAGAGCTGCAGCCAATAATCTGGCCTCTGTTCTCTCCGACAAACGAGCCAACGAACTTCTCGCCGGTTACATTGCCGCTTATTGAGCAGTTGCTGATAGTGCTGTCTGCGAAATAGCCAGCAACACCCCCGACTACATTGCGGCCGGTTACGTCAACGTCGAAATCGAGGTTCTCTATGAGAGCTCCGTTGGATACTACAGCAAACAAGCCTACGTAATCAAGGCCAGAGGCATCAAATCCGTAAGACAGGGTTGCGCCGGTTTCTGAGTACAGATGACCGGTAAAAGGCACTTTAAGCGGGTTAGTTAGAGGATTTGATCCGAAATCAACATCCCCGGTAACCTTGAAGTGGTCTGAAGGTGCATCAATAATCTTCTGCCAGTCTGTTGGGTCGTCAATTATCCAAGGATCTTCTTCAGTTCCATCTTCATCTTCGTCGCCGGTACCTTCTTTATACTGAGCGGTTACTGTTAAGTCGCTTGTAACGTTATCGAATGCAATATCCCAGCCGTCAAATTCATAGCCGACTATAGGCGTAACTGTTGGCTCTGCAGCAGCCCCGCCGTAAACAACGGTCTGTACCGAATCGCCTGCAGTTATAAGTCCCTTGTCGCCCGGCAGGAATGTTACAGTAAACTCAGCTGTTTCGTACAGAGCGGTTACTGTAAGGTCGCTTGTAACGTTATCGAAAGCTGTGTCCCAGCCCGTGAAGGTATATCCGGCATCCGCTGTTACAGTAGGCTCTGCAGCAGCCTGTCCGTGAGGTACAATCTGCGAATCATCACCTGCTGTTATGCTTCCGTTCTCTCCCGGGAGGAAGTCCACGGTGTATCCGGTTACTTCGTACTGAGCTGTTACTGTTAAATCTGATGTTACATTAGTAAAATCAGCATTCCAGCCTGTGAAGGTATATCCAGCATCCGCTGTAATAGTAGGCTCTACCGCATCGCCGCCTGATGGAACTGTCTGCAGCTCATCGCCTGCTGTTATGGCTCCGTTATCGCCTGCCTGGAATACTACCGTATAAATAACATCGGTATATTGAGCAGTGAGCGTACGGTCTGAGATAACATTTTCAAAGCTGCCGTCCCAGCCGATGAATTCCCAGCCCTCGTCTGCTTCAACAATCGGCTCAGTGGCATTCTCGCCAAGATCAACGGTTTGACTGGTCTGCCCCAGAAGTGTTCCATTCTCCCCAGACATAAAGTTTACGTCGTAAGAATTCGCCTGCTCGCCTGAAACCGTGAACTCTTCAAGAGAGGTTACGTTTCCTATTTGAGCATCGGCCTGGAAGTCAAGCGTTTCGTTTATATCGTAAACGGTATCAGTTGCTGCATCGTAAACCTTGAATATCAGCCCTGTAAATGAATCCTCGTCGCTGAAAATTGTGAGCGGGAAGTATTTAGTTCCTGAAGGATTCGCTGCCACTTCAGCTACGCCTGCAATGTTTCCAGAAGGAGTTATTGCAGCAAGAAGGCTTCCGTCCGGCTTAGCGATCTGAACGCCGCCCTGGGTAACCATAGCGTAAACCTGCATTTGATTATTCAGGCCGCTTGGAGACTGCCAGTCCGGTGCGTTTTCACCGATTGTGTAAACCTGAAGAGTGAGGACATTACCAAGATCGGTGTCTGCCTCGAAGTCCAGCCTCTGGATAATCTCATAAACCTGATCAGCGTCAGCATCGTAAACCTTCAGTCCCATGCCCGGAACAGATGTTTCATCGCTGTACACTACAAGCTGGAAGTGATCATCAACCGGTCCGGAGACAACTTCATCTGTAACACCTGCAACCTGTCCTGCGGGTGTCCATGCTGAGAGCTGACTGTTATCAGCTGTTGCGATCTGGTCGCCATTCTGATCAACAACCTTGGCGTAAACCTTCATGCTGTTCATCAGCCCCGTAGGACTCTCCCAGTCCGGCACATTAACCGGCATACCGGCATCTGTGCTGTAAACCTGAAGGGTAACAACATTGCCCAGCTCGGTGTCCTTCTGGAAATCTACCGTTTGAACGATATCGTAGATTTTATCTGAATCGGCATCATAAACCTTCAGATCCATACCCGGAACCGAGTTCTTATCGCTGAAAATAACGAGCTGGAAGTGATTTCCGGCAGGACCGAGAATCACCTTGTCGGTAGCACCGGCAATGTTGCTCGGGTTGTCCGGAGTCCAAGCAGAAAGCTCGCTGCCGTTTGCTGTTGCTATCGGATCGCCATTTTCATCAACGATCTTGGCATAAACCTTCATCTGGTTTGAAAGCCCTTGCGGAGCATCCCAGTTAGGTTTATTAACAGCGGCTGTCTCGATAGACATTGCTTCAAGCGGAGAAACCTGATGTGTATAGCTGAATCCCTGAGCTTTAGATACGTTGAATTTATATCCAACACCCGGCTCAAGCGTATCGAGAGTTCCGTACCACTGATTTCCGTAGTACTGAGCAACCTCACCATTCGGTGCTATAATCTGATCCAAGTCTTGGACATCAAGATGCTGGAAGGCATCCTGCACAGACATGCTCTGCTTCTGGAAGAACGGCAGCCAGTTCCAGCCCTGATAAAGATTCATAGCTCCATCAGGTCCTACCTCGCTTCCGGAAACTTCAAACGTACCGCCGTTTGCACTGTAAAGCACATACATTCTTGTAGGTACAATATTCTGAAGCGTTCCGTACCACTGGCCGTTATAATACTGAGCTGTTTTGCCGTTAGAGGCTGTTATATTATCGAAGTTCTCTACAATCTCTTCGTAACCTTCCATTACATTGGCAAGGCTCTTGTCTTCAGGCAGAACAGGGAATGAGATCCAGTTGTATCCCTGTACGAGATTGTATGTAAAGCTGTCTTCAAAACTCTTGAGCCAGTTATTGCTGAATAGATAGAAGTCGCCGTTGTCAACCCACTGGTTGCTGTCTATATCGCCGAACTGATCGCCTGCAAAGAGCTCTGCTGCGGTTTCGCTTGCGAGCGAACCTTCAGCCGTCAGATAGGAATCAAGCATAACCGCAAGATCCTCAGGACCTACATACTTATCGCCGTTGAAATCTGCATCTGCAGGTTCCGGATCCGGCTGGAGAGAATATGCAGCCGTGAGCTCCATATTTTCTGTTACATTCTGCAGCTCGGAAAGTGAATACCTTGTATCGCCGTTATACCAGCCTTCAAATCTGTACTGGAAGTCCGGCACGAGCATTGGAAGCTCTGCCGCCTCGCCTTCATCTACCTGCTGGCTTGAACCTGAGAGTATCTCCCCGTAATCGCCTGCATAGAAGTTTACGGTGTAAACATCAGGCAGCTCGCTGTAAACAGCTGTTACTGTGAGGTCGCTGGTAACATTATCGAAGATCATATCCCAGCCTGCAAACTCCCAGCCTTCGTCTGCTTCAACAGTCGGAGCTGTCGCTGAGCCGCCGTAAGCGATTGTCTGCTCGGTGTCGCCTGCGGTTATAGTACCGTTAGCACCCGGCATAAACGTTACGGTATATGTAATCTGCTCATACTGTGCTGTTACTGTCAGGTCAGACTGAACGTTTGTGAAGTCTGCATCCCAGCCTGTAAATTCCCAGCCTTCGCTGGCTTCAATTGTCGGCTCAACAGCGTCTTCGCCTTCGTAAACACTCTGCACTGCATCGCCTGCTGTTACGCTTCCGTTGGCTCCCGCATCAAATGTAACTGTGTACTGCGGAATTTCTGAGTATGTGGCTGTTACAGTTATGTCGCTTGTAACGTTATCAAAAGCTGTATCCCAGCCGGTATGCTCCCAACCTTCGTCTGCTTCAACAGTCGGGGCTGTCGCTGAGCCGCCGTAAGCGATTGTCTGCTCGGTGTCGCCTGCGGTTATAGTACCGTTAGCACCCTGCATAAACGTTACGGTATATGTAATCTGCTCATACTGTGCTGTTACTGTCAGGTCAGACTGAACGTTTGTGAAGTCTGCATCCCAGCCGATGAATTCCCAGCCGGTATTCGCTGTAACTGTCGGCTCAACTGCGTCTTCGCCTTCGTAAACAGTCTGCACTGCATCGCCTGCTGTTACGCTTCCGTTGGCTCCCGCATCAAATGTAACTGTGTACTGCGGAATTTCTGAGTATGTGGCTGTTACAGTTATGTCGCTTGTAACGTTATCAAAAGCTGTATCCCAGCCGGTATGCTCCAAGCCTTCGTTAGCTTCAATCGTCGGAGCTGTCGCTGAGCCGCCGTAAGCGATTGTCTGCTCGGTGTCGCCTGCGGTTATAGTACCGTTAGCACCCGGCATAAACGTTACGGTATATGTAATCTGCTCATACTGTGCTGTTACTGTCAGGTCAGACTGAACGTTTGTGAAGTCTGCATCCCAGCCGATGAATTCCCAGCCTTCGCTGGCTTCAATTGTCGGCTCAACAGCGTCTTCGCCTTCGTAAACAGTCTGCACTGCATCGCCTGCTGTTACGCTTCCGTTGGCTCCCGCATCAAATGTAACTGTGTACTGCGGAATTTCTGAGTATGTGGCTGTTACAGTTATTTCGCTTGTAACATTATCAAAAGCTGTGTCCCAGCCTGCAAACTCCCAGCCCTCATTAGCTTCAATTGTTGGAGCTGTCGCTGAGCCGCCTTCGTAAACAACTTGAACGCCTTGTCCGCTAGTTATAGTACCATGCGGGCCCGATTCGAAAGTTACTATATACTCAGGTAAAGATGAATAAGTGGCATTAACAGTAAGATTACTTGTAACGTTATTAAATGCCTTATCCCAGGCTTCGAAAACATAACCTTCAGCAGGCTCAACGGTCGGCTCTGCTGCTGCTGAGCCGTGGTCAACTTCCTGCGTTTCATTACCTGAAGTAATTGTTCCGTTCTCGCCGGCAACGAAAGTTACCGTGTAAGTCTTAAGCTCATACTGAGCTGTAACTGTAAGCTCGCTTGTAACATTATCAAAAGCGGTGTCCCAGCCTACAAACTCCCAGCCTGCATCCGCTTCAATTGTTGGAGCTGTCGCTGAGCCGCCGTAAGGAATGTTCTGTACCGCATCGCCGGCTGTAATTGTTCCGTTAGCTCCAGCTGCGAAAGTTACTGTGTAAATCTCTTCTGTATATTCTGCAGTAACTGTAAGGTCGGACTGGACGTTTGTAAAATCTGTGTCCCAGCCTGTGAAATCCCAGCCTGCATTTGCAGTAACTGTTGGAGCAGCTGCGTCGTCGCCTTCATAAACAGTCTGCACTTCATCGCCTGCTGTTATGCTTCCGTTGGCTCCCGCTTCAAATGTAACTGTGTACTGCGGAATTTCTGAGTATGTGGCTGTTACAGTTAAGTCTTCTGTTACATTATCGAAAGCTGTATCCCAGCCGGTATGCTCCCAGCCTTCATCTGCTTCAATTGTCGGAGCTGTTGCTGAGCCGCCCTCGTAAACAATCTGCTCGGTATCGCCTGCGGTTATAGTACCGTGAGTTCCCTCACTAAATGTTACAACGTAATAACCGCTTACAAGCTCATACTGAGCTGTTACAGTAATACTGGATTGAACGTTTGTAAAATCAATGTCCCATCCGGTAAATTGCCAGCCTTCATCTGCTTCAATTGTCGGAGCTGTTGCTGAGCCGCCTTCTTCTATTTCCTGAACTGCATCGCCGGCTGTTATTGTTCCATGATCGCCGGCATCAAATGTAACAGTATAGGTTGTTGTTCCCTGCGTTATCTGTTTTTCAACAGGGTTAACCACATTACCGACCGAACTGTTTGATTCAAACTTAAAGGCACCCTGTATATTGTGAACAGCGTCTGCTGCTGCGTCATAAACCTTTAAGGTCATTCCCTCCAATTCTGTTTCATTGCTGAAAACCGTAAGCGGGAAGTATTTCTTGGATGGCCCGTCAGTTATTTCTGTAACTCCTGCAATTTCTCCTCCCGGGGTCCAAGCAGAAAGCAGACTGCCGTCTGCGACGGCAATCTGCTGCATATTTTCGTCAACCACGTAAGCCGTGATTATCATATTGTTCTGGAGGCCAGTGGGTGAAGTCCAGTCAGGTGCCCCAGCTGGGCGAATTTCGCCAGAAAGCTGCGGGTCGGACTGGCTTGCTGGAGCTACGGCACCATCAAAAAAAAAAGACTGTGCTGTTGCTGCGTTAAGTTTATACCCAACACCGGGCACTAACGTATCCAGCGTTCCATACCAAGCTCCCTGATAATACTGGGCAGTCTGGCCGCTCGGAGCAACGATTGTATCGAAATCGCTGAGCTGAGCGTTCTGGAAAGCATCATCAAGGCTTACAGGATCCTGAAGCGTAGAACCGATCCAGTTCCAGCCGGAAACGAGAGTAATCTCTGTCTGCGGGTCAACAGGGAAACCATTTACATCAAAGCTTCCGCCAGCTCCGCTGTTAAGTATATACATCTTACCCGGCTCGATAACTTCGAGCGTACCATACCAGACTCCCTGATAGTACTGAGCAGTTTCGCCTGCTGCAGATACGATTGAGTCGAAGTCCTGAGCAATATTGCTGTAGTCAGCAAGTACGTTTTCGAGTGAATCATCATCCGGGAGAACAGGGAATGAAATCCAGTTGTACCCCTGATCCAGATTGTATGTCATAGAGGCTCCGCCAATCTGGAACGTGAGTACCGGATAGGCAGCTCCCATAGACCAAATTTGAGCGAAATTGAAGTTCGGGAAATTTCCCTCCTGCGCCATCTGGGCTGAGGTAAGAGCTGTTGAGCTTGTCTCGTTCTGGTCGCCCCAGCCGATAAACTCGCTAACGCCTGCCAAGTCGCTGTCGTAGTGAGCGCTGTCAAGGCTTCCCCCATTATTCCAGCCTATTACTGCACCGAGGTATCCTTCGCCGTCCGGCTTGTCCATTATAGTGCCTGCATAGTGCACGTACTGAACAGGGGCTTCGCCGCCGTTTTGGTTATCTGTTTCGTTTAGGCCAACTACACCGCCAAGTACTGTGTTATCGCCGCTTGTCTCATTGGCCACAACATTACCCGCTGCATAGCAGTTTGTTACCATTCCGCTTGAATTGCGTCCGGCAACTCCGCCTGCATAGCCGAGGTAGCCTGTTTCAACGTAGCCAAGAGAAGCAGCTTCGCTAACTGCTGCGCTTGCGCCGGCAGTTGAAATTCCGCTGTAGCCCACGATACCGCCTGTATCGCTGTAGCGACCGCCTATTACTGAGGCAGACTCAGCGAGTACGGCCTGCTGAATTGAGCTGTCAAGCGCCTGGCCTGCGATACCGCCGACAATTGAGCCGGTGAAAGGAGCGGATGGAACTGTAATGCTTCCGCCTGCCATTTCAGCGCCGGTTACTGTGCCGGACTCGAGATAACCAACAACGCCGCCTGCTACCACACCGCTTGCATCAGCGATGATTTCAGCATTAACAGAAAGGTTGGTATTCTCAGCACCGTCATAAGCGTAACCAACGATACCGCCCGCTATTGTCGGGTTTTCTTGGTCGTCTATGCTCGCAAATCCGGAATCTGCCACATCCATATTCCCCATGAATGAGCATTCTTCAATCATACCTACCGACTGACCTGCGATACCGCCTGCATTGCAGCCGTAGTCTGTTGCGATAGACACCTCAGACTCGCAATTCTGAACAGTACCTGCGTTTGAAGCGGTGATACCGCCCACAGCAAGGCCTGTGTCCATAGCGCTGATTGAACCGGCAACCGAGCAGTTGTCGATCAGGCCGCCGTTATTGAAACCGGCAACACCTGCTACAAAACCCCAGTTACCGCTGTAAGCGTTGAGGTCGTAGTCAACATTTACGAGTAAATTCTTGATAACCCCCTGCGGCCCTAGCTCTTGGAACAGAGCGTCATCACCTGTGAGATTACCTTGATAAGAAACGTCAATACTGTTGCCGTTTCCATCAAAACTACCATTAAAGCTACCGCCAATAACAAAGTCAACACCTGTGATGCTGCTTGTAAGAACGAAGTAATCGCCGGAGTTAGGATTGTTAGTCGCTATTTCCTGCAAATCGTCCGTATTGGCAACCTGATAAGGATTAGCCTGTGAGCCATCGCCGCCTGAGAAGGCAAGTGCGATAGAGGCCAGAGCCATAATACTGAGAGAAACTAATTTGAATCTTTTCATTTTAATCTCCATGCATCTATTTATAACAAACAGCATTAGTTGGAATTCTTTTTTCTTAATCTTCTCGCCGCGAGCCCTGCAGCTCCTGCCGCCAGTAATGTAACTGTAGCAGGTTCAGGGATGATCGGATTTGGATTCACATCAGAAGGCCTTCTGTAATCAGGAGCGCTGACATTAGTAACATCAGGCTTGGAAAGTGTACCCGGGCTTTCTGCTGCCGCGAGATAACTCTCCACACTGCTGCTGTAGTCTGTACTGCTGATTGAATCGTTATATCCGATGTTTGGAGCAGGTATGTTGCGGCTCCTTCCGCCTTCTTCCAAACTTTTAATTCCTACCTCAACAGCCTCGTCTGATTCAGCCACCTGAAAAGACGCTACCACGTACCTCGGTCCGTCCATAACCACTCGGGTAGATCTGCTGTCTGGGTTTTCTACATCGCCAATCCAGCACACAAACTCATACCCTTTATATGGCTGAGCTGCGATAGTAACCACTTCGCCTTCTTCGTAGTAGTGAGCCTGACTCACCGAAGGAGTTACCACGCCGGCCTGTGCGAGTGTCGAGTCGGTGTAGAGCATGTAGCGTTTTGCCATCGCTGTTCCGCTTGCCAGCAGAACCGCAATCAAAACCAAGCCGCTACGGCCAATAAAACTTTTTGCACTCATTTTCAACCTCTTACAGATTAGTATAATTTCGTTTGCTACTCAATATACAACTTTTGAAACAGCTATTCAAGCAAAAATTTTTAAAAAGTTGATTTTTTATTTCATTAAAAATTGTTATAATTCCTTCAGCAAAGGATTTTCAGTATCTGAGTTAGCCTATTATTAACACTTTATTATAAAAAAAATAAAATGCAAGAAAAAATATACTCATTTTTCGATTCTGCCTCAAACAGCCTCAAACCTGAGGAATTCTGGGCATTAACGGCCACAGAAGCCATTATACCCCTAATAGTATATATGACAATAGGGGTTTTGTATTTATGCTGGGGCTGGAAATTTTTTAAAGTTATAACAGCGGTAACTTTTACTGTTACCGGTTTATTCCTCGGTTTTAAGCTCGGAGAATTTTTGGGAAGCCCGGTTCTGACAGGCATAATTTTTTCAATAATTTTTTTATTTTTCTCTTTTCCAGTACTGAGATTTGCCGTTTCGCTTCTGAGCTGCATTATATTTTCCGCCTTAAGCTGTATGTTCTGGATAGATCAGGCTATGCCCGAGAAGTACATCATAGCTGTGTTTTTTGCCGGCCTGATACTCGGCGGGCTCTTGGGCTACTATCTCTTCAGGGCAGCTATAATCCTTATAACCAGCTCAGCAGGGGCATACTTCCTTATTGCAGGGATTTGGGGAGTGCTCAGGATGAGCTCTGATTACACAGGCATAAACGCAGAAGAACTTTTCGATCAGATCTCCGGCAGCGGGGTTTATATCCTGATGTTCGTTTTGCCTGCTCTTGGAGGGGTTTTGATGCAGATGCGTGAATTCCCGCTGAGAGAAAAGAAAAAGGAGAAAGAAAAAGAGGAGAGCTAATTCTGCTCAACCCTATCGATCTTGCCGCCAATGCTTCTCATCAGCTCAGGGAATGTGGGGAATGTAACGTCAACGGCCTCAGCGGTGTCTATATCGAGCTCAATCCCGCCTGCAATCGCTGCCACAGCCATAGACATAATTATGCGGTGATCGTAATGACCGCTCACCTCGCCTGAAGAAAGCTTATTACCGCCTCTTATAATGAGCCCATCAGGGAGCTCCTCTATATCAGCACCAATCTTACTGAGAACTTCTGCCATACATTTTATTCGGTCTGTTTCCTTGTTCCTTGCCTGAGCTACATTATAAAGGCGGGTTGTTCCATCTGCCAAAGCAGCTGTAACTGCCATAATCGGAAGCGCATCGGGGGTGCGGTTCATATCTATATCAATGCCCGTCAGCGAAGACGCCCTAACGGCGGTGCTGCCGTTTTCGTTAATCTCTATATCCGCTCCCATCTTCCTTAGATACTCTGCAACCGCCTTATCCGGCTGACTGTCTGAATAGTCCAGCCCTTCGATTACCACATCTTCGCCGCAAAGCGCCGCAGCACACAGAAAGAATGAAGCGCTCGAGAAATCTGCCGGCACGGTCTCATCAAATCTTCTGTAGCTCTGGCTGCCTTCAATACGAACATTTGAAAAATCTTCCGTGCAGGAATACTGGATTCCCTGCTTATCAAGCCAGTCGAGTGTGATGCCCACGTAATCAGGCTCATACAGCAGAGGCACTTCTATCTCACTGCTCTGCTCTGCAAGCGGGCAGCAGAGGAAAAGGCTCGAAAGATACTGGCTTGTTCTGCATTCGATGCTTGTTCGGCCGCCTTTGAGCGTTCCTTTTATCTCTACAGGCGCACAGCCGTCGCTGTTTATCGAAACCGCTTCTGCTCCAAGGTCGCTGAGCGAATCCAGCAGTGGCTGAAGCGGTCGCGAGCAAATCTGATGGTCTCCTGTGAACCTTACCGCCCTGCCTCCATCATTTAAGGCTGCTAGGCCTGCGGCGAGGCGGAGAGTTGTACCTGAATTGCCCACATCAATCTCACCAGCCGGAGCAGATGGCCTGCCCGCAACTCCCGAAATCTTCCAAAACTCATCATTGCACCTGTTTATCTTTGCCCCCATTGCCTCGAAGGCATTCAATGCACTTATTGTATCGCTGCTAACAAGCGGACTGCGAATCAAGCTCTCCCCCTTGGCAAAGCCGGCAATAGCGGCAGCCCTTATCGTATGAGACTTAGACCCGGGAATCTTTACCTTACCCGAAAGACGGGATGCGCTGGATTTAATTTTCATAATAAGCACCTTTAATTTTCGAACATTTACATAGAATAATACATATTACAGCAGGCAAAACAACCCAGAGAAACTCGCTTCTTCAATTTTCATATTTAAAAGATTATTTCAAAAACAGCAAAAAATCAGTATATTACGCCGGCTGAAAAAATTAAAAAAAGAAAAGGAGACAAATCTTGGCGGAACTTTTATCAGGTAATGCAGCCATTGCCAGAGGTGCATACGAGGCCGGAGCAGTCTTAGCGGCAGGCTACCCGGGCACTCCATCCACCGAAATTCTGGAGAATGCTGTAAAGTACAAAGACGACATTTACCTCGAATGGGCTCCAAATGAGAAAGTGGCTCTCGAGGTAGGTGCGGCCGCAGCGATGGGCGGGACGAGAAGCATCGTTACGATGAAGCATGTTGGGCTGAATGTGGCGGCGGACCCTCTGATGACGCTTGCCTATATCGGCGTTGAAGGCGGACTGGTGATCTGCGTTGCAGACGACCCGGGCATGCACTCCTCCCAAAATGAACAGGACACCCGAAACTATGCAAAATTTGCCAGACTGCCTATCTTTGAGCCGTCCAGCAGTCAGGAGGCGAAAGACTTCATCCCAATGGCAATGGAGGTTTCTGAAAAGCACAAAACACCCGTAATACTCAGAAGCACAACAAGGGTGAGCCATTCAAGGAGCCTCGTGGAGCTGGGCGAAAGAAAGGAACATAAAAGCAAAGGCTTCCAGAAAGATGTACAGAGGTTTGTTACTGTCCCTGCATTCTCAAGGCAGATGCGGCTGAAAGTGGAAAAACGCACACCTGAACTCAAGGCGGAAACAGAAAGCAGCCCTGCAAACAGGATTGAGATGGGCGATAAGAGCCTCGGAATCATAGCCTGCGGGATAACATATCAGTATGTTAAGGAAGCATGGCCTGAGGCTTCAGTGCTGAAGCTGGGCTTTTCTCAACCTTGGCCGGACGATATGATAAAGAAATTCGCAGGCTATGTTGAAAAGCTTCTTGTAGTAGAAGAGCTCGACCCGCTGCTTGAAGAGCACATCAAGGCGCTGGGCATTAAATGCCACGGGCGCGATGTTGTAAGCGGGATTGGCGAGCTTAGCATAAGCTCGCTTCGTGAATCAAGGGCAAAGCTTGAAGGCCGGCCAGTTGAAAAATATGCCTACGAAAATATGGCAGACAAGCTGCCGGGAAGGCCGCCGGTGCTTTGCGCAGGCTGCCCGCACAGAGGCGTTTTCTACGCACTCACAAAACACGATGTGGTTGTGGCAGGAGATATCGGCTGCTATTCACTCGGTGCGTTCAAGCCGCTGGAAAGGCTGGATATTATCCTCTGCATGGGCGGAGGCGTTTCCATGGCCCACGGACTCGACAAGGCCGGCGAGAAAAAGAAGGTTGTGGGGATCGTTGGCGATTCCACATTCTTCCACTCCGGCATAACAGGCCTTCTGGATATAGCATACAACAAGGGCAAATCTACGATCATCGTGGTTGACAACCGCACCACCGCAATGACAGGCCATCAGGACCACCCGGGCACAGGACGCACGCTTATGGGCGAGCCGACTGTGGAGGCTTCCATTGAGGATATAGGCAGAGCATGCGGGATCAAACGAATCAGAACACTTAACCCGTACGATCAGGAAGCAACGCAGAAGGCCCTGGACGAAGAGATAAACGCCGATGAGGCGAGCCTTGTGATATCAAAAGCCCCCTGCATACTTCACGACAGAAGCGGCGTAAAACCGGCGTTTGAGATAGACAGCGAGCTATGCAAAAACTGCCGTATGTGTCTCAAGCTCGGCTGCCCGGCTATCGAGGCATCCGAAGGCGAGAAACCGGCTATCAGCTCAATTCTCTGCACCGGCTGCGGGCTGTGCAGGCAGGTATGTAAATTCGGAGCAATCAGCGGAGGTGAAAATGAGTGATACAACAAGCGTAGTACTTGCAGGCGTAGGCGGGCAGGGGATCCTGCTCGCAAGCGAAATCGTTGCTCAGGCTGCGAAGATTTCCGGCTTCGATGTTAAAACAAACGAAGTGCACGGGATGGCTCAGAGAGGCGGTTCTGTGATAGCGCACGTCCGCTTCGGCGAGAAGGTTTACAGCCCGCTTGCGGCAAAGGGCGAGGCGAAGGTGCTCGGAGGGCTGGAGAGAATCTCAGCCCTGAGATACGCAGACTACCTCTGCGAAGGCGGACTCGTGGCGGTGAACAGCCAGATGATGGTGCCGGTTACTGTATCGATGGGTATGGGCGAATATCCGGCAGATGCGGAAAAGCTGCTCAGAGATAAATTCGAAAACCTCATCTACATAAACGCCTCAGAAGAGGCAAGAAAGCTCGGGAACGTCCGGGCGGCGAATGTTGTGCTGCTCGGGGCTCTCTCTAAAGGCCTCGATAAACTCAGCGAAGAGGCTTGGCTTGAGGCGGTGAAGATCAGCGTGAAGCCGAAATTTATAGACCTAAACATCAAGGCCTTCAAAACCGGAAGAGATATTTAACCGAAAGCGATAAATCAACGAACCCCAAAGCCCCGGCAGAACCAACTGCGGGGCTTTTATTTTTCCACTGCATAAAACAAAAGCCATGGGAAAATTCAATTCACAAAGATTACACGAAATTGCACGGATTTAATCCTTTATCTTACTACGCAGTTCACTATGCGCACGAAGGTGCCCAAGCAGTCGGAATGCCGTAAATTTCAAAATCGCTGTTGGTTTGCCAATTAGGGTATTCAAATAAATCAGTAAGCCATATAGCATGATCTGTCCCCCTCCAAAGTGAATTTGATTTATACCGAGCCTGTCCGCCTGCGGCGGAGAGGAAGACTGATATATTATATTTAAAAACCTCTGTGTAATCGGTGTAATCAGTGGATTAAATATATTTTCTTTGCGTCTGTCCGCCTGCGGCGGATAGACTCGGTTTTAAAAAGCTTTGCAAAAAAAAAGAATGTCGCACACCCTGTGAAATAGGCGACCAAAAAGTCTTGATTATTTGTATGAGTCAGATTATATTTATCTTTATGATTACTATGTAAGAGGAAGCGTTTTTGGAAAGACTGAAATACATAGACTGCGCAAGGGCACTTGCGATACTTCTGGTTATGCTGGAGCATGCAATTGAGGTTACAGAGTATTTTGGCTGGCCCTTGGTTATCACCAGTAAATGCTTTTCCACCTTCCATATGCCTGTATTTTTTACAGCAGCCGGCTTTATGCTTGCTCTGGGAGGACGGGAAAAGTTTTCGCCGAATAATTACCTCTCATTCGAGAAGAAAAAATTTATGCGGCTCATTATTCCTTTGTTTGTGATAACGGCAATTACGTTCACAGGTGAACTGGCAATAGGTGAGTCTTCGCTGAGTGAGGCCGGGGATGTTTTTTACAGAATGATATTTTACCCCCTAAGCAGTCCCGCCGGGCATGGGTGGTTTCTGATAACGCTTATGAACATATTTCTGATCTTTCCATTTATTATAAGACTTTGTGATAAGTCTAAGCTTACTCTCATTGTTGTTTTTGCGATTTGTATGATGCCCGCTTCTCTTCCAAAGCACGAATATGCCTGTTTCCTTGAGCTTGAGCGGACAAGATGGTATCTGATGTTCGTTTTATTCGGTTACTATGTTTTCGCAAGGCTGGAAATCAATAGGCGGGGCAATATGCTTGCTGCCCTGAGTTTTACAGCTATCGCAGCAGCGGGGTGTATGCAGGTGTCTGAATGGGTAAGTGCGGGGCAGTCTTGGGTTACTTTTGAAGTTCTCAGGCTTATGAAGCTTTTATTCAGCTTTACAGGTATGCTCGGAATGTTCTATCTGGCCTCATGCATAGCAGGCAGGGGCGGTATGATAAAGGCGTTTTTCTCAAAGCTGGGAAGATTTTCTTACGATGTTTACCTCTATCACCTTATAGCAGGAATGGTTTGCGGAGTTATCCTTTCCAAGGTTGGCATCCCTGAAGAATACAGCTGGCTTATGCTGATAATTATCTACGCAGCTTCGGGAATCGGCTCGTTTATATTCGGCCAGATCCTGAGAAAATCCCGCCTGCTGTCCAAGATTATGCTTGGAAGCTGAAAAACCTGCCGGGCTTAAATAGACAGCTTGCGGAAAATTCTGAAATTGTTTTTGCTTAAAAGTTTTCCCTTAGGAAACTGCCCACTACAGGCATAAGGTTTGTCTTTGCAGCTCGGACTGAGAAACCGTGGCCGGCGTCTTCAATAAATTCATACTCAAATGGAAGCTCTTTCTCCTTGAGCAGCTTCACTAAATCCCTTGATTGTTCGATATCAACCACTCTGTCTTTCGCTCCGTGGACAATCAGTATAGGAGGCTCGCTTCCCGCTAGATGTTCCACAGGCGAGGCAAGCGCCCATTCTTCCGGGCTTTCATCCCTTGATGAATCAATAAACATCTCCCCGCCCTGCGTTCTCACATCCGGAACGCCGTAGAAATTGATTATGCAGCTTACATCATTGCTCTTATCCTTATACAGCCCGCCTTTATTGAGCTCCTTACTTTCTGCTGAATAGCCTAAGAGCATTGCAAGATGCCCGCCGGCAGAGGAGCCCATTACAGCTATCCTTTCGCTGTCTATATTCAAAATTCCCGATTTCATAAAGCGAAGGGCGCTTTTGCAGTCGTAGATGTTCTGCCTCCATGCGCCTTCAATCTTCTTTCTTTTTCGCCCTCTCCCTTCAAACTCACTGAGCTTATAGTCTATGCTTACTGCCACATACCCCTGCTCCACGAAGAATCTCGCCCAGTCTCGTGCATTTTTCATCTTTCTGTGGCCGGCTCTCCAAGCACCGCCATGGATGAAAAGCACAGCAGGACGCTTTTTGGTTATGGTGCTGACAGGGGAATAAATGTCGAGCTTTTCTTCTCTGTCTTTGCCCAAATATTCAACGCCGTCGTAGAAATGATACTCCACACCGGATTCATAAAACTGGATTTTATAATCCTCGAGAACCTCTTGCGGCTCTGCTGCCCATACTGAGAGAGCTGCTAATGTAAATAAAAGCAGACCGAATGGTTTCATACTTTTCTCCTTAAAGACATAAAAAATCGCTTAAAAATTTTTTGACTTGTATTATTTTATCTTAACAGACGATATTAGTAAACGAATTATTCCCAAAAAACGCATATGTTAATTGCACGAATTTCAACTTAAAACAGATTATTTCAGCAGCCGAAATTTCGCTTTATTATCTCGATAAGCTCTGATTCGATTTCTGCAGCCATAATCTCCAGCACCACCTTCTTCCTTTGCGGATGCCGCTTGCAGTACTGCGAGGCGAACTTGCGGAAGAATCTGGTTACCCTTCCTTCCTCCTGAATCTGCTGGAGCATACTGATATGCCTGAGCATCACCTCGCCGGCCTCCTGCACCGTAGGCGGGGCGGGCTTTTCTCTGCCTTCAACAATCGCCCTTGCCTCGCTGATAAGCCAAGGATTGCCCACAACCCCCCTTGCAAGCAGAACGCCGTCTATCCCGGCATCAAGCTTTTCTGCCGCTGCCTCGGGGGTGAAGATATCGCCGCTGCCTATTACTGTAAGCTCCGGATGGAGGCGTTTTATTTCATATATCGGCTGCCAGTTTGCAGAGCCGGAATATTTCTGAAGCGTTGTGCGCCCGTGGATAACAAGAGCATCTGCTCCGAGCCGGGTTAGCGTTTCGCAGATTTGATAGAAGCTCTCCAGCGATTCGGCGGTTTTGTCGTATCCTATTCTGAGCTTCACCGATATCGGCAGGTCTATGCTCCCCCGCACTCTATCTAAAATCTCGCCTACAGCCTCTGGCTTTCCGAGCATATGACCGCCTCTTCCCCGCCTCAAAACCTTCGGTGCGGGGCAGGCAAAATTGAGATCTATCAGGTTGTAGCCGGTCTGTTCGAGGTCTTTCGCTGCCTTTGCCATAATCTCAGGGTCTGTGCCCATAATCTGGGCGCCTAGAAGCTCCTCGCCCGGGTATGGCCGGAAGCACTGCTTGCTGAGCACCTTCGGCATCGCAGCGGATTTAGCCAGGAACACCCCGGGGAATGTAAGCTCTGCCCCGAAGTCCCTGCATATATTTCGCATTGCCCAGTTTGTATAGCCGCTGAGAGGAGCGGCTATAAGCGGGCAGGAGAGTTCTAAGTTTCCGATTTTCAGCATAGCGGGGTATTAGATTTAGAAGGAGGGTTAAGTCAAGCGAAATTCGGGAAATCGGCGGCCAATTTTTTATTGCAGAGAGATAAGTTTTTTTGTAAGCTCTGTCTGCGGTAAATGAGCCTTTGACAGAGGGTGGTTCAACAGGCTCAAAAATTTTGATATGGTTTTTTATTAAAGGGTTTAGAAATGCGGACAAACTATCTCACAGTTTTATCATTTTGTTTCACACTTCTTATCGCCTCAAGCTCAATTGTTTTCGGTGCAAACGATTCATTTCTGTGGCTCGCAAACGCAGATATGAGCGTATATAAGAAAGAGGGTATCTTAAGCACGATGCGGATTGCAAATGATTATTTCATGGAGAAATGGCCGAACCCGGGCGAGGATACTGTTACAGACAAACGAAGACCGAGCAACATCTGGACACGCGGGACATACTACGAAGGCCTTATGGCTCTTTACCAAATCGAGCCGAAGGAGAAACTCAGGAAAAAGTATTACGATTATGCCGTAGAGTGGGGAAAATCGCACGATTGGGGCATGTGGGGAGGTACGAAAACCCGAAACGCAGACAATCAATGCTGCGGACAAACATATATCGAGCTCTATCAGATTGAGCCAAAGCCCGAAAGGATTGCCAAAATCAAAAAAAGCATTGATCGTATGGTGAGCAGCGAAAAAATTGACGACTGGAACTGGATCGATGCGATTCAAATGGCGATGCCCGTTTTTGCAAAGCTCGGGGTGGTATGCGGGGATGATAAGTATTTCGAGAGGATGTATGAGATGTATTCTTATACCAGAAACAAACACGGCGATAACGGGCTCTACAACCCCGAACACGGATTGTGGTGGAGAGATAAGGATTTCGACCCGCCTTACACTACCCCGAACGGGAAAAACTGCTACTGGTCCCGCGGAAACGGCTGGGTGTATGCTGCGCTTGCAAGAGTGCTGGATGTGCTTCCGGAAGACGCACCGCACAGGAACGAATACATCAAGGATTTCAAAGATATGTCTAAGGCGATTAAGGAGGCTCAGCGGGGAGACGGGTTCTGGAACGTAAGCCTCCACGACCCCCAGCATTTCGGCGGCAGAGAGCTAAGCGGAACCGCTTTCTTTGTTTACGGAATGGCTTGGGGGATAAATAACAGCGTGCTCGACCCCTCTGATTATATGTCCTCAGCCGGCAAAGGCTGGACTGGAATGATAGAAAACGCCCTGCATGAAAACGGCTTTCTCGGATACGTTCAGAGCACAGGCAAACAACCCTCAGACGGGCAGCCTGTAGGCTTTGATAAAAAGCCGAATTTTGAGGATTATGCCCTCGGGGCATTCCTCCTTGCAGGCAGCGAGATTTATCCTGACTTCGGCGGTTGTATTGCGGAAAACTCATCGAAAAGTGCGTTTTGAGGCTGTTACGGGTGGTGTTTTGGGCTGGCTTCCTTGTAGTGCCTAATTTTATTTTTATATTGACATAATATTTTTATTTCGTATAATCTGTGTTTATGTTTATACGAGTAAAAAAATCAAAAAACAGCCCAAAGAGATCTGTTCAGATTGTTGCGAGCTATCGCAACGAGAAGAATCAGCCTCGCCAGCGTATAGTACGTCATATGGGCACTGCCTTCACAGAAGAGGATGTTACCCGTCTCAAAGATCTCGCCGAATTCGAGAAGGCTAAACTTGAGGCGGAGATAACGCCGGCACTTTTCAAGCCTGAGCAGCTTGCAGAGGCTGCTATAGAAGCCCGCAAAAAGATCGATGATGAGCCTATAAACGTAAATCTGAAGGATATTAAGGAGCAGGCACGCATCACCACCGGCATCCATGAGGTGTTCGGAAGCATCTATGACGAGCTCGGATTTAACAATCTTTTTGATAAACGCAAAGAGGCTGCTCGCAGAAACCTTCGCCACATTACCATGGCAAGGCTTGCAAATCCGGTCAGCAAGCGCAACAGTGTTCAGGATCTCTCCAAAGACTTCGGCATCAGCCTCTCTCTTGACAGTGTTTACAGGATGATGGACGGAATAACAGACGATATTATCAACAAGGCTCAAAACCACGCTCACAAGGCTGCTAAAGGTCTTCTTGGAGATGAGATTAGCCTTCTGTTTTACGACTGCACCACCCTGTATTTTGAATCATTTACTGAAGATGAGCTCAAAAAGAACGGCTACAGCAAGGATATGAAGTTCAATCAGCCGCAGGTTGTGCTTGGCCTTCTCTCAACCTCAGAGGGGCTTCCAGTTGGTTATGAGGTGTTCCCCGGCAATCAGTATGAAGGGCATACTCTGCATACTGTTATCCCTAAGATCAAAGAGAAATACAACCTCAAACGCGTTATCTTCACCGCAGACAGCGCGATGCTTAGCAAGCCTAATCTTGACTACCTTCAAGAGCAGGAAGTTGAGTATATCGTAGCAGCGAGGCTTAAAAGCCTCACTGACCAATGGAAATCAAAGATTACAGAATCCGCTGCTCCGCTGAGAAGCTTTGATTACGGCAAGAACAGAAGGCTAATTGTTACCTACAGCGACAAGCTCGCCAAAAAGAATAAACACGACAGGGACGAAGCTATAAGAAAACTTCGTGAGAAGCTTGAAAAGAGCAGTAACCCCAAATCCCTTATAAGCAACTACGGCTACAAGAAATTTATGCGAGTTACCGGCGATGTAAACTGCGAGATAAATGAAGAGAAATATGCTCAGGCAGCGAAATTTGATGGCCTTCACGGCGTTATAACGAATGTTAAGGATATGGATGATTCGGCAGTAGTAGAGCATTACAAGCAGCTCTGGCTAATTGAGGAGTGCTTCAGGATCAGCAAGCACGACCTGAAGATACGGCCGATATATCACTGGACGCCGAAACGAATCAAAGCCCATATACTGATATGCTTTATCGCTCTAACCTGCGCGAGGAATCTGGCATACAGGGTTAGGCTAAGATTCGAGGCGATGTCTGTGGCGAGGATGGTAAATGCGCTAAACCACGTGCAGCTTAGCATCCTCTGGGATAAGAAAAGCGAATGCAAATATGTGCTGCCATCAAAGATTAACGAGGACGCAAGGAAACTCTACAAAACAGTTAATCTGAGCACCAATACCACACCCTATAAAATGTAACGCAAACCCTGAAAAAAACTCAAAAAAAACAGGGTTGTAGTGCCTGCGCAAAAAATCGAGTCCTTTATTGACAAGCACTTATGAAAATTTACCGCCGAAGTCAGGACAACCCTCAGACGGGCAGCCTGTAGGCTTTGATAAAAAGCCGAATTTTGAGGATTATGCCCTCGGGGCATTCCTCCTTGCAGGCAGCGAGATTTATAGACTTGCTGAGTAAAAAAGACAGCGGCCTCTTGTTGAAACAGTATTTTTCGGCGTCTCTGAGGGCAAACGGTATGCTTTAAGAGCTTATTTTACGCCTTAAGAGTTTGCTCTTTTGGTAGAGATTAAGCTATGTCCGTGAGCCCCAGGCGGGCGCCGAATTTCTTGATAATCGCTTTCTTGATGTTCTGATTTTCCTGCGATTGGAGGAACGGGTCTTCTTTCAGCGTTTCTTCGGCGTCTTTTTTGGCCATCCTGAGCATCTCAAAATCTTCTACAATATTTGCAAGCTTCAGGTCGGGAAGGCCGTGCTGCCTTGTGCTGAAAAGCTCGCCCGGGCCTCGAATTTCGAGGTCTTTTTCTGCTATGTAGAACCCGTCGGTGCTTTTCTGCATCACCTCCAGCCGCTTTATTGCGGTTTCATTATCAGATTCAGAAAAGAGGAAACAGAAAGAATCGCTCGCCCCTCTGCCGATTCTTCCCCTGAGCTGGTGGAGCTGGGCAAGGCCGAAATTGTTTGCGTTTTCTATAACCATAACCGTGGCATTCGGCACATCCACCCCCACCTCTATCACCACAGTTGACACGAGGATATTCACCTCGCCCTTCCTGAACCGCTCCATAACGTTTTTCTTCTGCTCCTGAGGCATCTGGCCATGGAGCAGTTCCACGCTGAATTCGGGATATACGCAGGTTTTCAGCAGTTCGAATTCTTCTTCAGCGCTTTTGAGGTTGCGGTCTGATTCGCCCGATTCAATCCTCGGATACACAAAAAACGCCTGCCTGCCCGCCTTCACAAGCCCCCTGATATATTCCATTGCCTTCTTTCTGTTCTCAGGGGAAACGAGCTTTGTAGTAACCTTGCCTCTCCCGGGCGGGGCTGTCTTTATCACAGAAACATCCAGATCGCCGAAGACAGTCATCGTCATTGTGCGGGGGATTGGGGTGGCCGTCATAACGAGGCAGTGAGGGGCTTTATCTTTGCGGAGCTTTGCCCGCTGCTCAACGCCGAATTTATGCTGCTCATCTATCACCGCAAGGCCGAGATTGTGAAAATCTATGCCGCCCTGAATAAGGGCGGTTGTCCCGATTACAATATCAACCTCGCCTTTGCTGATTTGTTCCGTGAGCTGCTTTCTCTCTGAAGCGGGCATTTTGCCGGTAACGAGCTCCGTTCGAACCCTGCTGCCTTCGAGGAATCGGGAGATGCTCTGGTAATGCTGACGTGAAAGGATCTCCGTAGGCGCCATAATCCCCACCTGCGCCTTGTTTGCAATAGCCATAAGAGCCGCATAAACCGCCACAACCGTTTTCCCAGAGCCCACATCGCCCTGAAGGAGCCGATTCATCGGCTTGGGCTCGCTCATATCGGAAACTATTTCCTCTATCGCTTTGTCCTGATCTTCCGTGAGGAAAAACGGGAAACGCTTTCTTATCCTTCGGTCGAGCTGGGAAGAGAATTTCATAGCTATCGAAGGGGCGAAATTCCGCATTCGGTATCTGCGAACAGCAAGCCCGAGCTGCATAAGAAAGAGCTCTTCGTATTTGAGCGTTCTTTTCGCTGCTGAAAGATGGCTTTCTTCCTGCGGGAGATGAATCAGCCTGAAGGCCTCTTTTCTGGGAAGCAGGTTCTTCTCTTCCCTGAAAGATTCAGTGAAATACTCCTTCACGCAGGCGGAAAGCTCATCTATATTCTTTCGAACTATATATTTGAGCATCCCGCTTGACATTGAAGCGGTTGCCGGATAAACCGCTCCTCCAAGCTGCTTGGGATCCTGCTCGGGGATGTCTTCTCGCAAAATCTTGAACCGCGGGTTTGTCATCTGGAGCTGGTGCTTGTATTTTGTAACCTTCCCGTATGCAGCGAGCCTCATCCCGGGATGGAGCTGGTTTGCGAGGTAGCCGCCGTTGAACCAGATTATCCTCAACGCGCCGGTCTTATCAATCAGATAGATCTCGAATATGGGTTTTCGCTTAAACTTATGGTAATCTGTGCTCTCAATCACACCGCATACACAAACGTTGGCATTTGCCGTAAGCTCGGATATCTGCGCAGTTTCCGGGAGGAACTCCCAGTCTCTGGGAAAATATTCCAGCAGGTCAGCGCCGTTACACACTCCTAATTCCTGAAGTGCTGGCGCCTTGCCCGGCCCAACTCCCTTGAGCATCTGGATTTCAGTATTGAGGTTGATTCCCATAATTTCCGCAAAACGCTGAGAGCTGAATAAAAAAAGGCCGGAAGCAGAATAACAACCGGCCTGAAGATTCATTATCAGAGCAAACTATTTAGTCTGATTGTTTTTTATTTCCTGATTATAGCCGATAAGGCTCTTGAAGCGTTCGGTATTGAATACCGGTATCGAAAGCGACTGTGCCCTTTCGATGGCAGAGTTGTAAGTCTCGTATTCATCCAGCGATTCCTGATACTTCTGCTCTGCCAGTGCTGAATCGAGCTCATCTTCCTGCGGCTGCTGGTAAACCTCCGGAGGCTGCCCTGCTACCACAAAATCAGTGTTGATGTCTATCTTGTCAGCCACAATTCCGCCCCACTGCTTGATCAGATGGCGAACCTTATCGCCTCCGTACTCATCGATTGTGCCGTTGCCGTCGAGGTCGAAATTACCGGCCACATAGAATGTATTCGGCTTTTCCTGATCCCATATAAGATTAACGATTATATCCTCCGGCAGAACAGGGTTGTTTTCTTCCTGAGAAATTATCTTGGCAACAGAAACCTTAGACCGAACATCATAAATCTTGATCTCCGCCTTGCCCTTGCCGTCTTTAGGCACTGGGTTTGCCCTGTCGTAAACTGCGAAAGTAAGGCCGCGGTAGATATGAGCATCGCTTCCGAGGTCGAGATAAACAATATCCTGCTGAGCATTCACTGAAACTATCCTGCCGTCGGGCTTGTACGCTGCTACATCCATATCCGGGCTCGGCTTGATCTCTTCAAGCTGCTTTTCGAGCTTCTCTCGATACTGCTTCTGCTCTTTGAATGATGCCTGAAGGTCAGCAAGCTCATTTTTTACCCCTTCAAGTTCACTGTTTTTCTCAGCAAGCTTTTCTTCAAGGGCATTGATATTTTCCTGAGCGTTCTGCTCGGCCTGAGATTTCATCTGGTCAAACTTGGCCTGAATCTGGTCTGCCTGTTCGATAAGCTTTTGTTTCTGCTCGATAAGCTTTTCCTCGGCAACCTTGAACCCTTCTACATCTCTCTGCCAATCTTCTTCCATCTGAGCGATTTTTTCCTGCAGCGAGCTGACTGTCTGCGCTGAACGGACATACTCACCTGCAAGCGTATTGGCTATAGGAAGAAGTCCTGAATTCTGAGAAAACATATTAGGGAATCTGCTTCGTACAGCTTTAACATCCAGCGAGATGCTTTCTGCTGCTGCTTGAATGTTTTTATCTGCTCTTGAGCTTCCTGTTACCTCTTGATAAACCTCATCAAATCTTTCAATTACAGTGCCCAAGTAGCTCTCTGCTGTTTTCTCCCCTACCAGCGATTCAAACTCGCTGACCTGCTGGTCGGTAGCAGCTTCTCTTCGGTTTGCAATCTCACGCTCAGCTATAGTTGTTTTTTCGTCCCATTTGACATAGAAAAACACTGCTGCAACTGTTGAGAGCAGAAAAAGGACCACAAATACTACCAAAGCTATGGTTGTGGCACTTCCCTGACTCTGTTTACCTGCCGGCATACCAATTCTCCTTGAATATCCGCATTATGTTTCAATATATTATAAACTGAAAATACAGCCTAAGAGTATCTTATAAAATCACCTTTACGTCAACAAAAAAACAAGTATGAAGCTCGCTCAACTCATATTTTGAGGCTGTAATACTGTAAAATTAGCTTTCACCCTGAAAAACCGGCCTTGAAAATGGCCAACTAATGCTCAGGACTTCCTGAATACAGCTACGATGTTTTCCACATCCACCACAAAAAGCCTGTTATCCCCTTCAAAATCGACGGGTATAGCGCCTTTCGGATTAAAGAGGACCTTATCATACTGGCTCAGCGGCACTTCCGGGAGATTTGCTACCTCAGCAGAGACCTCCACAATCCTTCCGGTTATGTTGGGGATCTCCATATTGTCAGGAAGCTGGATTCCGCCTTTTGTCTGTTTCTTATCTTCATCTTTCCTGATCAGCACTCTCTTGCCGATCGGTTCAACGGTCTCAAATTTTTCTGTCATACAGTAATTCCCAAGTTAAGGGACTAATCAAACTCATCACCTTTGAATGTCTTGCCCAGATAGCTCTTTCGCACCAGCTCATCCTTAATAATCTCAGCTGGCCGGCCTGAGGCAATCACACTGCCGTGATCCATAATATATGCCTTATCCACGATTTCCAGTGTCCTCTCCACATTATGGTCTGTTATGAGTATGCTCACGCCGGAGCTGTGGAGGTTTTCAATTTCTTTTTGCAGCTCTTCAACCGCTATCGGATCTACCCCGCTGAAAGGCTCATCGAGAAATATCAGCGAGGGGTTTGTTGCCATTGCCCTTGCGATTTCGAGCTTGCGCCTTTCTCCGCCGGAGAGGAGCCTCGCCTGCGAGCGGTAAACCTCAGTGAGCCCGAAGGTTTCGCAGAGTTCTTCGGCCTTGAGAATGCGCTGCGCCTTTGTCATTTTCAGGGTCTCGAGTATAGCGAGCAGATTATCACGCACAGAGAGCCTCTGGAATACGCTGGGCTCCTGAGATAAATACCCCATCCCCTTTCGCGCACGCTTATACATCGGCATCCGGCCTACCTGATGGCCGTCAAAATACACCTGTCCCTCGTCGGGGATGATCATTCCGATGCACATCCTGAATGATGTGGTTTTCCCTGCACCGTTTCTGCCCAGCAGACCCACAATCTCTTTCTTCCTCACAGAAAGCGAGACATGGTTTACCACGGCTCTGCCGGAGAATTTCTTCACCAGTCCTCTTGTTTCAAGCAGTTTATCTGACACGTTTGTTCCCTGTTAGCAAATAGTTTAAGGGATTATATTTAATGAAACAGTTTTAGCAAGAACGGCAACTGCTCTGAAGGATTTTAATATCGAAAAACCAAACTAAGCCTGTCCGAGCTCAAGTCATTTTTTTGACACGGTTTCGCAGAAGTTCAGAAACTCCTGAAAGCTTACCAAATCGGAAGGGTCGTACATTACCCTCCGCATAAGACCTTTCAAAAACTGCTCATTGGATGCGTATCTCGGATTTCGTTTGGTGTAAACCATATTCTGCTCCTTGAATACCTCCTGAAGGTAGTCGGTATGAAATCTTGCAGTAGTGGAAAAATGCGGGCCTTCCTCTCGGGCATCGGTATCGTCAACGTAATTTGGCATATTTTCGGGGTTGTTGAAATTGATGTCGTAGTAGTCTATGTATCTTTTGAGCTTCTCCCGCTTCGGCGAGGGCGGAATCATCTCCCGATTGCCCAAAAGCCATGTTTCGATGCACCTGTTCTGCACTACCACCTGCACCTTCACATTACCAAGTTCCCGCTTATATCGACGCTGCACCTCTGCAACCTCGCTCTTTCTCTGCTCTACGCTCAGCTCCTCGGCGTCAACCACTACTACCAGATAATCGTATTTCTCTTTCAATCTGGCCACATCAAGGATAGCGTTCGGCAGGTGATTCTTTATCAGCGAGGGGATTCCGTAGCCGCTGACAATGTAGTAATTGTTCTGCTCTACTTGATCGAAGCTGTACACCCTCTCGAATTTCGGCAGAAGCACTGAAAGCCATGCCGGATAGAGCTTAAACTCAGTACATTTGCCTTCTACTAAGATATAAAGATTCATTGCAAGCTGATTCCGTCGATGTAGTCCTGAGTGTTGATTAGCTGTATAAACGCCTCGTGATTCGATTTGCCGAGCCCGAGGCTCTCAGCATCTTTTATACGCACCATCCCCTTATTGCGAACTACAACCCGCCAGAAACGCTGGTCGATATTGTTTATTATGTAGGGGTGATGGCTGGTTATGATAAACTGAAGCCTGCGGGACTGGCCGAGGATTATATCCGTAAGGATGTTGATGCAGTTGATCCCGAGGCTGTTCTCGAATTCGTCGATTAGAATTACCGAGCCCTCCGGCCACAGGTGAGACTGAGTGATCTGGTAGAATGTTTTGTGCATACCTGCTGAGAGCCGCTTCTGGTTTACCCAGCCCGGAACTCCCTTCTCCTTCACAAGCACCGTTGGGCATACCACAAACCGCCCGTTGATGAATTGCTCGTTGCTGTTTACCACAACATCCTCCACCTGCTGAAACACATCGATAAACTCATCGCGTATTTCCTCGAACGTATCGAAGCAGTTGGAGAATATAAGGCTGAGCTTAATCCCGATCGAAAGCTCACTTTCCCGGATTTTCTTGAGCGTATCAAGCTTGGAAACTGCAAGCTCAAATTCGTTCAGGTTCAGCATAGACATCTCCGGAGCCTCGTTGTAGGCCATGGAGCTGCTGACAATCTTGTTCATCTCCTTGCTGGCCGGGGCTATGAGATCCTCGAATTTAAGAAGATTTAAGGCGCTCTGGCTCGAATCGAGCTTTGGCGTTTTCCGGCCGTTAAGGACTATTGATTCGGCATCTCTTTCCAGAATGGTTTTGCCGTTGAGGCTGAGAAATTCACGCTCGATTTTGGGCTTTTCCGCCCCATGGCTCACAAAATCGGGCAGAGATATACTCTGTTCTGCGATGTGCTCGAGGGTTTCAAAGCCTGCCTCCCAGCGGTATTCATCTTTACCGGATGTTTGGAATACCAGCGAAAAGCTTATGCCGTTGTATGTCTCACCGCCAGCTATCTGCGATACCACACGAAGCGAATTGAGGATCTGCGTTTTCCCAACGCCTGAGATACCTACAAGCAGGTTCAGATCGTTGAAATTCGACTCAGCAAGTTCCCACTTGTTTATGGTATCTGAATATGAAAAACTCTTTATCTGCATAATATTCCCTTCCCAGAGACAATCCGGTTTTACAGCGGCAAGCTAAATATAAACCAACAGCGAAAAAAATGCAATATTAGTGTTAAATTAAAAAATCCGCCTTGCACGCTGAAGAGGGATGAAAATGCCAATGGTGAGACTCGAACTCACGGCCCCTGCTTTACGAAAGCAGTGCTCTGCCAACTGAGCTACATTGGCGATTGGGAAAATTATATTCCTTTGTGCTTTTATCGCAAGCTTTCTCGTTTTGGCATACTCGCCGCCTCCGCCCTGTTCTCTGCGTCCTGAACTAAAATCTGCATTGCAGCTGCGCAAGGCCTTCGCTTTATACAATTGTGATTTGTCAGTTTTTGCTTTGAAGATTCCTTACAGCATTCAGTAATCTCTTATGCACGCCGGCGTCCAATTGCTTCGGTTATTGCTTTACACAAACGGGTAATTTGATACCATTACGCTGAAAATTATCAGCTTGAATTGGTACAGGTTAATTATGGCAAAAGAACTATCGAAAGTTTATAACCCTCGAGAAATAGAGCAGTTTGCAGAAAAGCTTTGGCTTGATGCCGGCAGCTTCCATACAGAACCGCCTTCAAAGGGCGGTAAAAACAGCAAGGCATACACAATCGTAATCCCGCCTCCGAACGTAACGGGAATGCTGCACATGGGACACGCCCTGAACAATACGCTGCAGGATGTGATTATCCGCTTCAAGCGTATGCAGGGCTATAACACCCTCTGGATGCCCGGGACAGACCACGCCGGCATTGCCACTCAGAGCGTAGTGGAGAAAAAACTCCATTCTGAGCAGGGCAAAACCCGCCACGATGTGGGGCGCGAGGGTCTTGTCCAGATGATATGGGACTGGAAGCAGCAGTATGGAGACACAATCCTCGAGCAGCTCAAGGGAATCGGCGCAAGCTGCGACTGGCAGCGCACACGCTTCACCCTTGATGATATGTGCGCAAGGGCAGTTCGCAGAACGTTCTACAAGCTATTCAGCGACAGGCTCATATACAAGGGCAAAAGGCTTGTAAACTGGGATCCGCACCTCCAAACGGCAGTGGCTGATGATGAGGTTGTGCATAAAACAGTGCAGGGGAATTTCTACTATATGAAATATCCGCTCTCAGATGGAAGCGAAGAAGTTATGATCGCAACCACAAGACCTGAAACAATGCTCGGGGATACCGCAGTTGCGGTAAACCCCAAGGATGAGCGCGCAGAGGAGCTGGTGGGCAAGATGATAGACCTCCCGCTAACGGGGAGAAAAATACCGATAATAGCTGATGATTATGTAAAGCGAGGCGAGGGAACGGGCTTTCTGAAAGTAACCCCTGCCCACGACCCAAACGATTATGAAATCGGCCTGCGACACGATCTCGAGAGAATCAACATCCTCACGCCGGAGGGATACATAAACGAAAACGGAGGTGATTTCCAAGGGCTCGAGAGATTCGAGGCTCGCAAGCGAGTAGTGGAAAAGCTTGAGGAGCAGGGGTTATTAGTGAAAATTGAACCTCGGGAACAGGAAGTTGGCCATAGCGACCGCAGCGGCGTTATTATCGAGCCTTATCTCTCAGATCAATGGTTCGTGAAGGTTGCACCGCTCGCTGAGCCTGCGATTGAAGTGCTCAAGGAAGGCCGGCTGAAGTTCCACCCGAAACGCTACGAAAGCGCATATATCGACTGGCTTGAGGGAATAAGAGACTGGTGCATAAGCAGGCAGCTCTGGTGGGGGCACAGGATCCCGATATGGAGCGTTGAGCTGGAGGTTGACAGGCCTGTGGAGCACGCAAACGAAGACCCGATACCGGACGAAATCAAAACCGCCCTGAGCAACAAAACCGGCGTAAGCTGGCTCGAATTTACCGAAGACCTCGGCGAATTTTCCGTGCAGATGTTCCCTGATGAAGAAGAGCCCACAAAGGTGCGCATTGATATATGTATATCAGAACAGGACAGCACAGCAGAATCCCTGCTCGAGAAGCACGGCTTCCAGAGAGACCCGGACGTACTCGATACGTGGTTCAGCTCTGCGCTTTGGCCCTTCAGCACTCTCGGCTGGCCGGAAGAGACAGAAGAGCTCAAATTCTACTACCCAACAGACCTGCTGATCACCTCACGCGATATCATCACGCTCTGGGTGTCCAGAATGGTGATGATGGGGCTGTACAATATGAAAGATGTGCCTTTCAGCGATGTTTTCATACACGGCAAAATTCTCGACGGCAACGGCGAAACAATGAGCAAAAGCAAGGGCAACGGCATAGACCCCCTTGCAATTATCGATCATTACGGTGCAGATGCGATGCGTTTCAGCCTCGCCAATATGACCACCGAGAATCAGGATATGCGTATGCCTGTGAAGCAGGATGACCAGGGCAGGAATATCAGCAGCAAGTTTGACATAGGCAGGAATTTCTGCAACAAGCTCTGGAACGCATCTCGCTTTGCAATGATGAACCTCGAGAATATGAGCCATGATCAGTTCGATCCTGATAAGATGGATATTACAGACCGCTGGATTCTATCCCGCCTTGAAGATACGGTGTGTTATGTAACCGACATGCTGGGCGAGTATAAGTTCAGCGAGCCGGCAGGAGCGATTTACCGCTTCTTCTGGAACGACCTTTGCGACTGGTACCTCGAATGGGGCAAGCCGCGGATGAAAGACGAAAGCCAAAAGCCGATATTCCAGAACGTGCTTGCGTTTGTCCTCGATAATACGCTGAGGATTATGCATCCGTTTATGCCTTTCATTACTGAAGGCATATTCCAGACGCTCTCAGAATACACCAATGGAAGAGGGTTGAAAGGGCTAACAGATATAGACACTGAAAATCTGCTGATCGAGGCAAATTGGCCGGACAGTGATCTCAAGCAGTTCCGCAATCCCGATGTTGAGCAGCAGATAAGCGAAGTGCAGACGATAATAAAGAGCATTCGTGAGGTGAGAAGTCAGTACAATATCGCCCCGAAGCAGAAGATAAAGGCCGGAATCTCAGCCCCTGAGAGCTATCATAAGCTTTATGAGAGCTGCCGCGGGCTTATTATGAATCTTGCTGGGCTCGAGAGCCTCGAAGTAGCCGAAAACATACAGCGGGAGGGAACAACCGCCACAAACGTTATCGGCGAGATTGAAGTTTTTGTACACGGCGTGATAGACCCGGAGGCCGAGAAGAAC
The DNA here is from genome assembly GCF_002117005.1 of Sedimentisphaera salicampi. Lineage (NCBI taxonomy): Bacteria > Pseudomonadati > Planctomycetota > Phycisphaerae > Sedimentisphaerales > Sedimentisphaeraceae > Sedimentisphaera > Sedimentisphaera salicampi. The sequence goes on along the minus strand of NZ_CP021023.1, from coordinate 2,518,095 downwards.
CGCCTCGAAAAACAGAAGCAAGACCTGCTCAAGGCCGCTAAGGCTGTAGAGGGAAGGCTCTCCAATGAAAATTACGTAAAAAATGCCCCTCCTGCTATCGTGCAGGATTCGAGAAATAAACTCGCAGAGCTTAGCGAGCAGATTGAGGCAGTTGAAAAGCTCATTGCAGAACTCTGAATTTGTTTGGAAGCTGCAGCAATCTGCTCCCGTGAAGTCTTATCGAAGCGGAAAATGCCCGCGGAAAACAGCGTCGGAGCGAAGGCTCCCAGCTGTAAGATTGCGAAACGTGAAAAGCCGGCGGTAAGCAGCATGTGTTCTCTGTGCGAATGTTTAACGGGTTCGCCCTTGCGGACTACGCTAAAGTAATTATCATTTTTTGCAGCACAGGAGCAGGCTATAAACAGGGATTTAAGTTTCTTGAGTTCGCTGGTTTTGTATTCCCCCTTATATTTTGGCTTGACATTGTGCTTTGATGTGATATAATTTGTGTAGAAATAGTTTTGGCAAAAACCTTTCTGGATAGAAAGCAATTATGGAAATCAGCGAGACTGATTACGAAGTTAGAATACTTCGCTCTGTTAGAAGAATCATCAGAGCGGTTGATATTCATTCCCGCAGGATCAATTCAAAATTTAATGTTACAGTTCCACAGATGTTGTGTCTTTATTCCCTGGCGAGGAGACCTGAAAAGACGATGTCTGAGCTGTCCAGAGATGTTAATCTCGGCGCAAGTACTGTAAACGGAATAGCCGACAGGCTGGAGGCCAAGAGCTTGGTTCGGCGGCAAAGATCCAAAAAGGACAGAAGGAAGGTTTATCTGGAACTCACAGATCATGGAAAAGAAATAATCAAAAAAGCTCCTCCTCTCCTTCAGGAAACGGTGGAAAAGCAGCTTAGAAAGCTCCCTGAGCTTGAACAGGCAGCAATTGCCCTTTCCATGGAGAGGATGGTACTGCTTATGGAAGCTGAGGATATAGATGCCTCGCCTAATTTGCTTCCGGGATAAATTTGTGGTTAAATTGAAAGGAATTTTTTGAAACTTACTTCGAATCAAAGACAAATTTTCGACAATATAGACAGCGATGCCGCTCTTTCTAAGTGGCAGGACTGGAAATGGCAGATAAAACACTGCGTACACGACCTTAAAACTTTTGAAGAACTTCTGGAAGTTAAGCTTCCGGAGGAAGTTCACGAGCAGTTTAAGAAAACTGTAAAGAAGTTTCCGATGTCTATCACCCCTTACTATCTCTCTCTGATAAACACCGATGATATTTTGAACGACCCGATATTTATGCAGGGTTTCCCCTCCGGCAAGGAGCTGGATATTGATGAATACGACATGGAAGACCCCCTCCACGAAGACAACGACAGCCCCATGGAGTGCATCACCCACCGCTACCCGGACAGGGTTCTCTTTATGGTGTCCAATACGTGCTCGATGTACTGCAGGCACTGTACCCGCAAGAGGAGAGTGGGCGATAAAGACAGCATACCCAACAAAAAGGAGCTTCTTGCGGGAATCGAATATATAAAGAACCACCCGCAGATACGCGACGTGCTTCTCAGCGGCGGGGATCCGTTCCTGCTCTCCGATAATATGATAGACTGGCTGCTCACCGAGCTGCGCGCTATTGAGAGCGTTGAGATCATCAGGATCGGCACGAGAACTCCAGTAGTTCTCCCCCAGAGGATTACCCCAGAGCTGGTTGAAATACTCAAAAAGCATCAGCCTGTTTGGGTTAATACACACTTCAACCACCCGAGGGAAATCACCTCCTCATCCAGAAGGGCATTGCGCCTTATGGCAGACGGCGGCCTCCCTCTCGGGAATCAGTCTGTTCTGCTTGCAGGCGTGAACGACTGCCCTCGTATTATGCGTGCTCTTGTGCATAAGCTTGCATACAACAGGGTTCGGCCGTATTACCTGTATCAGTGCGACCTTTCCGAAGGGCTGAGCCATTTCCGCACACCAATAGGTAAGGGAATCGAGATTATCGAGAGCCTTATCGGCCATACCAGCGGCTTCTGCGTGCCTACGTACGTTATAGATGCCCCGGGCGGAGGCGGAAAGATTCCTGTTATGCCGAATTATCTCATCTCATGGTCCACCAACAAGGTGGTGCTGAGGAATTATGAAGGCGTTATTACAACATACAACGAGCCGAATTCATACGAGCCGTCATTTTGCGACAGGAAATGCGAGAAGTGTAATCTCCAGCTGTCCCTTGATGATGCCGATGAATATAAGAGCCTCGGCATAAGCAAGCTGCTCGGCGATTACGATGAGACCATCTCACTTGTGCCGGAGAACAACTCGCGACATGAGCGGAGAGATTCTTATCAATAATCAAAACAACAGCGAATATCAGGACAGGGTTATCGATTTCGAAGGCGCTCAGGTGCAGTACGGCGTCTTGAGCGACAGGGTGTATATCATGGACACCGGAAACGCCGCTTTCCCTGATTTCCTGATTAACATAGAGGAATTTGCAAGAGGTGAAGGTCTTGGCAAGATTTTTGCCAAGACGCCTCTTTCCAAAAGCTCACATTTCCGCAGGCAGGGCTTCAGAACGGAAGGCCTTATCCCAAAATTCTACAGCGGGAAAGAACACGGAGTGTTTATGAGCAAATTTCTCAAGCCGGAAAGAGCCCGCAGCGACGAGCTGGACTTGATAAACGAGATCGTGTCCAAAGGTGCGGCCATGAAACAGTCGCTGAAAAAGCTTCCTGAAGGCTTTGCTCTGCAGGAATGCCTCAGGGAAGACTGTGAAAATATGGCCGAGGTTTATCGCAAGGTATTCGAGACCTACCCTTTTCCTATTCACGACCCCGATTACCTGCTGGAAACTATGCACGACAACGTGAGTTATTACTGCGTCCGCAATGAAAATGGCGAGATTATCGCCCTGAGCTCTGCGGAGAAAGACCTCGAAAAGAATAATGCCGAGATGACAGATTTCGCAGCCCTGCCCCAGAGCAGAGGTATGGGGCTTGCCGGCATCCTGCTTGCAGAAATGGAGAAATGCGAAGCTGCTAAAGGCATTAAAACCGCCTACACAATTGCAAGAGCCGTTTCGCACGGTATGAATTTCACCTTCGCCCGCGCCGGCTACAAATACGGCGGAACACTCATCAACAACACAAACATCTCCGGACGAATCGAATCAATGAACCTCTGGTACAAACCCTTAGGCTGAAAAGCCTCTACATAACAAATCCCACATAAACTATTATTCAAAGCCTGAATAAACTTTTTATGAATTTTTTCAAATAATAATAATTTTTTTAGAAAAAACTCATTTCGTATGCGAATACTTTGTAGGATAGCAGATTCAAGGCTTAGGATAATTTTATGAATTCAGAACAGTTCACCCAAAAAATTCTGACTGAAAGCAAGTTCATCTATCAATATATTATATTTTTAGTTCCCAATGCCTCAGATGCAGAGGACATTCTTCAAGAAACCACTCTCATAATGTGGAGAAAACTCGATACTTATGACGACAATAGCAGTTTTGTAGGATGGGGAAGAGGCATAGCGAGGAATTGCATCAGAAATTTCTGGCGAAAAAAAAGAAGAATGAACTATCTTGGAGATGATCTGGTGAAACTGATAGAGGAAGAGTCTTTTTCTGGAGGCAATAATGAAACCCAGCAGGAGAAACTTCTCCAGGAATGCATCCAGCTTATATCCAAAAACGAGAGAAAGATGCTCTTTATGAGGTATGAAAAAGGTAGTACATTAAAGGAAATAGCCTGCAATCTTGGTATGTCTATTAATATGACATTCCGAAAGCTGGCTAGGATTCACGATACACTAGCAAGATGCATAGGCAGAAAAATCTCTGAAAACTAATGGCAAAGAAGATAAACAAAGGTTCGCTAAGCAGATTGATTCTAAGCAGTCTTGAGGGCAAGGCCAGCCCAGAGCAGATGGAATCTATGTTTAAACTGTTGGAAAATAGCTCCGAAGCAAGAAAGTATTATTACGATTATCTCACTGTTTTTACTAAGCTTAAAAATGGGGATGCTCTTCTAAAATATGAGGCTGATAATTCTTCAGATATTGAACAGGATATTAATCTGTGGCTTGAGCTTGCATCATGGGAAAAAAAAGCCCCGTGTTTAAGACGGGGAGTTAGAGATGAAACTCAGGAAATAAAGAAAACAGCTTGCAAAATTCCTGCTGCACCAAGAAAGATTGAAGGCAGGGGAAAACGGATCTTCTGGTTAGCGGTTGCTGGTTTGTTATTTTTAGTCTCCATGATTGCCGTAGAGAACTATGTAAGAACGAGCGGAAATTCAGGGCAAATCAGAAACTTTCAAGATTCTGCTGTTGTAAAAGATGTAATCAATTTTGGCCCTAACTCTGAAAATGAATTAGAAAAAGGTAAAAAGATATTCCCCTCTGACGGCTTATTCAAAATTCAGTCAGGAATTATCAAGCTTTCATTTGATAAAGGCACACAAGCTGTTATAGAGTCTCCTGCGAATTTCAAGCTTTTGAAGGAAGGGAATATTGAACTGAAAAGGGGCAGCTTCTACGCAAAAGTTCCAGAAAGAGCAATAGGGTTTCAGGTTTTTACTCCTAATTCTAAGATTGTAGATTTAGGAACCGAATTTGGAATTTTTGTGGATGACGACGACGATTCTACTGAGCTGCACGTTAAAAAGGGAAGAACCAACTTCTACCCTAAAAATGAAAATGAGGAGTATTCTTCAGTTTTGGAAGTGAAAGAGGGAGATGCCTGTACGCAGGTAGCTGATATGTGGACACAGTGGATTGACCTAAAAAAGAATTTTTTTACTGAAGATTTTTCTTCTGATAAAGGCGTAATTTACAGAGGAAACAAAGTTATTGAAGTTGGAAAATGGCAAAGAAGAACGCTCAAATCTCTTGAAGATGGCTTTAATGTTGAAGGGAAAATTATAAAGGCAGAGAATTTTGGGAAGGATGCAGTTTCAGTTAATACAAAGGGCTTAAGTTTTGTTGCTGACCGCAGTTTTTACTCCAACAAAGCAACAAGAATTTCCCAGACACAAGAGATTCCTGCCGGCAGCAATGAATTTTCTAATAATCTCTTTTATTCATATCTGGATATTAAAGCGGCTTCAGGAAGAAGAGTGATGATAAAAATCAACAATCTTGTTCCAGAAAAACGCTACAAAATATCTCTCATAGTAGGTTTAGAAGACAAGTGGAGCGGGATCAATTTTTATGGTGTCAATAGAGAGTATATGTGGTGGTTTTCCAGTGATCCAAATAATTACGGTGTAGCAAGCTTCGAGTGGAAAGCTCACAGAGAAGATGCAGAGATAATGATTTTAGCATCAAAGGATAAGTACACGAAATCCAGATTGTTCGGCTATTTCTTGGAAGAAATTGAAGCCACTGAAGGCGAATAACATTGCAAAAGTATTTGGTTTTTAACAGTTTTTTTAATTTTTTAATGAGGTGAATTATGAAGAGAGTAACGTTTTTTTTGGTTGCAGTTATGGCAGTTTCCTGTTTTTCTGGGACATGGGAGGAGGATCGCAATGTAGATCCCACTGATCTGGGTGTCTATCTGGATTCAAGCGGCTATCAGATCAAAGCCAGTAATCTGGCAAACGAGCCTAATGAAGCAGAAATAGCCGGTGTTAATTTTGATACTGATTACAGCAACATATCAGGCAGCAATTGGTATTCGGACGGCTTAGGCTATTATTCAGGGGCCGATGAAAATTATGACAGATTTCTGAACCGTGCTTCTGTTTTCAAAGAATACGGTATGACAATCTCATTCAGCGACCTGATACCGGGAGTTGAATACCGTTTTCAGATTGTAACTGCATGGCCATGGGGATGGCTTAAATACGCAATTGATGCCCCCCAGGGTGAAAGTTTGGTATTTAATTTCGGATCTGGAGATAATGCAAATGCTCTAAATATTGGCACTTATGAATGGGTGGCTGATTCGGAAAATGCGGAGTTTTTCATATACAGCAAGAAGAACAATAAACCAGTTCACGCTTTTGGATATGCACTTTATTCGCCGCTGAATCCTAATCAGGCTCGTGCTCCAGAGCCGGCTGATACTCCTCTGGACGAAGAAGGTGAAGTTGTTGAGCGTGTGGATAGTTACAAGGAAATTCAGCTAAGCTGGATCGCTGGAAATGATGCTGTGAGCCATGATGTATTTTTTGGCGAGTCTTTCGAAGATGTTGATTCAGCAGACACATCAAGTCCAGAGTATGTGGGCAATTTTACGTTAGGCAATGAGAGTTTAGAGGCGGCTATTGAGCCCGATACCACTTATTACTGGAGAATTGATGAGGTAAACTCAGACTCTTCAGTTTCAAAGGGTATTGTCTGGACTTTTTCTTCTTCTGAAGTAAACAGCTACATCCAAGATCCGCTGGCGGTCAATTGGACTGCCAATTCAGCGGCTTCAATGGAGAATGACCCAAATTTCATTCACTGGGATCAAAACGAGATGGAATACGGAGCACTTGCAGTAAATTACGACACCTCAATGTCTCCGGGATATGCACTGGTTACAAGGTCTTTTGCAGAGCCGCTTGATATGACAGAGTTTACTTTTGCTTACAATTCAATGTTTTTCCTATCAGGCAGCGGCTCAGACGAGGCTCCTGTATATGTTGAGTTCGAAGACGGTTCATCCGAATCTGCTGTGATGGAAGTGGATTTCCCTTCATACCTGAAATGGGCTGAAGCAAGATTTTTAAATAATGAGCTGACTTCGCTCGGCGTTGATGTAACCGATATTATCAGCATATCTATCCAAATAGGCAGCAGCGAGAATCCCGAGTCTGGTTTGAGCGGTACACTTTATGTGGACGATTTCAGGGTTATGCCGCCGTTCTATGCAGCTGAGAATTTTCCCGAAGATTTGAATCAGGATGAACTTCTTACCTTTGCGGATTTCTCATGGTTTGCGGATAATTATTTTGCCGCAGATGAGACAGTAAATGCGGTAAAACCTTCCGAAGATCCCAACTATTTGAGGTGCTGGTATAAATTTGATTCTGCCAGCGGTGAACAAGTGGTAGATCATTCAGGGAATTCAGCTGACTGTAATAACGAAAATATTATTTGGGACACCGAGGACAGCTTTGATGAATCTGTAGAAGGTAATTCGAGCATAGTATTTGACGGGAGTTATCTGCTTTATGTATGGGGGCTTACATTTGGCGAACTGGCTGAACCAGAAGAAGCAACCGTTTCAATGTGGGTTAAATCTCAGCAGCAGGCTCCAGCAAATGCAGGAGTTTTCAGATTGTACGTAAATAGTACCGGTGATAACGTACTTAGGGCTTCAGTACCTAATTTTGGCGGAAGCTTGGTTATGAATACCGGCACTAACGGATATCTTGCCTCACACAGCTTTGACCCGGTTGATGCGGTTGGCCAGTGGCATCACTATGCCTTTGTTCAGGATGCCGTTGAGGGAACAATGAAGATATATGTTGACGGTGTTCTCACCGCTGAGAAACGCGGTGCCGATGAACCTACACTTCTTGCCGATTCAAATATAGCTCTTGTAGGGGCAAACAGCTGGTCTGATTATTTTACAGGAAAGATGGACGAATTCAGGGTTTATTCCTACGCATTAACTCAGGAAGAAATTGTTTATCTTGCAAAAGGCGAAACTGGCAGCGTTGTCCAGCCGTACGATATGCCTAAATCCTGCGATTTCGATCAGGATGGTGATGTAGATTCCGACGATTTAATCAATCTTTCAGAGCTTTGGCCAGGAGAGCTTCTCTGGCCGGTATCTAAATAAATTCCGCTTATTTTAAACAAAACGAACAAAGGCCTGCTCTGTTTTTCAGGCAGGCCTTTTTTAGGGGAAAAGAATGAAGATACATACTGTTATAATTGTTCTTGTTTTTCAGCAGTTTGCCGCAGCAGGCTCTTGGCAAATAAATAAGAATTTTACGAATCCGGAAGATGCTGCTGTTTTGAGCGGATACGAAATAACAGCAGTAAATGTGGGGAACCCTGGAAACAGTCCGCCTGATGCGGTTGATGTGGAAGTTCAAGGCTTTAGCTACGATAATTCGAATGCAGGTTTGAGCGGTATGGATAATTATGGGGATAAATATTCAGAGGGAGGAGTTTATTATACCGGTGATAATCAGGATTTATTCAACCTTCTTAATACCTACGCAATTGGCCATGATTATCAGGATATGAAGATTAATTTCTCCAATCTCCCTGTTGGTTTTGAGTTGAAAGTGCGTATTTTCCTTGCTTGGCCTTGGAACTGGTGCAAATTCTCGGTAACAGGGGCTGAAGGGGAAAAGAACAATATAAAATGGAGTGATGGGGATAACAGCAATTCAATCATTACCGCTGAATACTCGTGGGTTCCAGACTCTCCGAATGCTGAAATCTCTGCTGTAAGCGAAAAGTCCGGCAAACCGTTTTATCTTATGGGTTATGCCCTTATTAGCGAACAGCATTTATCAGCCTCCAGAGCCCCCTTTCCCCGAGATGGAGGATTTTTGTCTTCCTGTGAGGAAGATTCCCTTTCGTGGATTCCGGGAATCAATTCGGCAGGTCAGATATTATATATTGGAGAATCTCAGGAGAGCGTAGAGCAGGCGGTTAACAGCTCTGAAGATGTTCAAGCATTTAATCTTGGCCCCTTGGTTAAGGATTTTGACATAAGCGAACTTCTTTGTTCAGGGAAACAGTATTTCTGGCGCGTAGATACAGAAACTGATAAACAGAATATTATTAAGGGCGATGTTTGGAGTTTTTCATTGAGTGAAGAGATTGAGATTGAGCAGTGCCCTGCAGCAGATATGTTTACAAGCAGCAGCATCTCTTTGAGCAATGATTCTGATATATGGCATAATCCAGAAGGCGGGGAGTCTTCTTTGAAAATTGATTATCAGCTGGACTCCGCTGAGTTTGGTGGTTTTATGGAATATACATTTGATAAACCGGTCAATCTGGGGATTTTCCAAAGCTCTGTTTTTAATTTTGAAATCCTTTGCGCCGAAGAGAGCGAGCCTGCAAAACTGAAAGCAGTTTTTACTGATTCAAACAATGAAAGCGAAGAGATTTTGCTTTTGAATGATGTTTCTCAGCTCCCGCATTGGCGGTGGAGCCCACAACGCATTGTTTTAAGCAGCCTTTCGGAAGATATAGATGTTTCGAGCATTGTTTCATTTGCTTTTTATTTAGAAAATATTGCAAATTCTCCAGCCAATTCTTCAGGCAGTTTGTGGCTGGATGATTTCTATCTGATGCCCTCTGTGTATATTGAGGAAAAGTTCCCGCAAGACTTGAACTTAGACAGGAGGATTGATCTCAAAGATTTTGCGAAAATGGTGTTTGATTACGATACAGGGGGGCATTGGGTGTATTCTTCGCCTCCGCCGGAATCATCAGGCACTTTAGAAATACACTACAAATTTGATGGGCAGGGGCAATTAGTTCAGGACAGCTCTGGAAATGGCAGGGATGTTATCTGTCAGGAAATAGTAAGAGATTATAATGACAGCTGGGCTAAATCGGATGAAAATGTCGGCTGCGTTTATCTCGACGGAACTTACAGCATATCTTTCTTTGATTGGGGCGGTGATCAAGCCGGCTCTATTACCGGAGGGGCCTCAGGATTCACAGTCGCCTTTTGGTTTAAGGGTGAAAGAGATTTTCTCGAAAAAATGTGTGTTTCAAATGGGGCCTACAAACAGGACAAACTGGAAAGAATTATGTTTCCCGGTAATGAAGGAAATATTGCTTTCGGCAAGGCCTGCTTAAAGGCTGCCCCGCAGGACTGGTCGGAAAGATGGCATCATCTGGCCTTTGTCTTTGAAAAGTCAGAAAAAACATTAAATATTTTCCTTGACGGTGTTTTGAAAGTTGCACAGCAAAAAGAAAAAATCCCTTCTGGCTTTAATCTGTGGCGGGGTTTTAAATTGGGCAAGGATCCTGATCTTGGGTTTTACAAGGGAAAGATTGATGAACTGAGAATCTATTCAACTGCTTTAACTCATCAGCAAATACTCTCTTTGACATCTTGGACAGGAACAAATTCAGCTCTCCAACCGCCTGAAGGAGATATAAATGGAGATGGTGTTTGCGATTATCATGATCTCTTGGGCTTGGCAGCAATTTGGCTCGAAAGTGATTTGACCTGGCCTTAAGAACTGATGAAATTAAAAAAAAGGATAATTATATGAGTGTTACAAGAAGAGAATTTTTGAGAATTTCTGCCGCCACGGCAGCTTCGATAGCTGCCTTGAACGAAAGCTCGAAGGCATTTATAAGCTTTAAAAAATTTAAGAGGCCTAAACGCGTATTGTTTTTAATGACAGACCAGCACAGGCCGCAGGCAATGGGAATCAATAGCGACCCCTACGCCAGAACTCCCGCTTTAGATCAACTTGCCTCTGCTGGAATATATTTTAACAGGGCATACTGTCAGTGTCCGCTTTGTGTGCCGAGCAGAAATGCAATGATGCAGGGATGCCCGTCTCATACTACAGGGGTATGGGCAAACTCTAACTATTCTCATACAGATCTGAAAAGCTATACTCAAATTATGAGAGAGAATGGTATGACAGCAGCTCTATACGGCAAACTCCATATCTTTGGCCGAGACGAGATAGATTGGGATATAAAAAATGGATTGTGGAAATATTCACTATGGAGGCACTTCGAAGAACCGGATGATCTGGAAAATTACAGGATCTCCTCGGATCCCCCTAAAGATAACAGCCCGTCTGTATATACCAAAGAGGCGCATTTCGAATATCAGGTGAAGGAAAGGACAATTCAGTTTATGCGGGATAATATGGATAAAAGCTGGTTTATACAATGCTCCTTTCTGAAACCTCACGGCCCGTATATGCCGCCTAAAGAAAACTGGGATGAGTTTGAAGGTGTGAATTTTCAGCTTCCTCAATATCCTGCTGACGACCTTGATGATGCTCATCCGTATCTTTCATCAGAAGGCGAAGTTCCGCCGGATGATGAAAAAAATGACAGAATGAGGGCATATTACGCAGGATTGAAGTTTTCTGATGATATGTTCAAAGAAGTCCTTGATGAGGTTGACCGTCTCGGAATCAGGGAGGATACTCTTATTGTGTATGTCTCAGACCACGGCGAAATGCTTGGATGCCATCACAAGTGGGGTAAGATGAATTTTTTCGAGGAATCTGTCAGAGTTCCAATTATTATGAGTATGCCTGGTTTAATTCCGCAGGGCAAAAGAAGCGAAGAGCTTGTTGAGCTGATAGATTTATTCCCAACTTTTATGGATATGCTCAAATTTGACACCCCTGAAAATGTTCAGGGCAAGTCTTTGCTGCCCTATCTTATAGGAGAATCAAATAGCCACCGTTCTTTTGTCAGAAGTGAAATGCAGTATTGGGGATGGGGCAAAGCCGTTATGCATTTTGACGGAAGGTTCAAGGTTATCTATGAGCCGGAGCTGGATTCTGTTGATATGTATGATTTACAAAATGACCCCTTAGAAATTACCAATATCTCGGATAATCCAGCATATCAGGATATGATCCAGCAGGTCGTTGATTCTATCAAGAAGTGGTCTAAAATAGACACGAGAGATACGCTTTGGGGGGCTAAGTAAGGTCTCTGAAATTTTATCTACTAATTGTCTTTATTTTTTACTTTACTGACTTGCAAAATAAAATGATTTTACAATACAATTGCTATAATTGGCATACTATTCAGCTCCATTGACTTGCCTGTAATGCAGGCGAGCTTTACGCCTTAGGAAATTCTGATACAATTTGCCTTTGGTTATTATTTCTTGAGGTATAAATGGGACCCACAGAGATTATTATAGCATCGCTTTTTGCCGCAGCGGCTGCTGCTGCGGTTAAACTTTTTCTTTGCCTCTCAGCCAGAAAGGCCGCTGAACAAAAGCTCGCTGAGGCGCAGGAAAGCCTCTCTTCGCTTGAAGGAGAGCTTGAGAGTTTGCGCAACGAAAATTTCGAGCTCAAAACAGAAAAAACATCACTCAAAACCCAGCTCGAAGAGAGAGCGAATGCCCATAAACGAGAGGTTGAACAGCTCAAGGAAATGAAAAAGCAGCTTGAGGATTCGTTCAAGTCTATATCCTCGGAAGCTCTGAGCAAAAACAGCGAGGAATTCCTCAAACTCGCCAAAGAAAGCCTCACAAAACACCACGCAGAGGCAAAGAGCGAGCTGGAAAAGAAACGTGATAAGTTTGATGAGCTCGTGAAGCCTATAAAGGAATCGCTCGGGAATATGGACAAAAAGCTTGCTGAATCTGACAAGGCAAGATACAGCTCGTTCAAGGTTCTCGGCGAGCAGATAAACGCATTGAAGCAGTCTGAGGCGGATATCAAGCGAGAAACTGCCAAGCTCGTTACCGCCCTTCGCAGACCTGCGGTGCGGGGCAGATGGGGCGAGATACAGCTAAGGAATGTTGTGGAGATTGCTGGTATGAGCAGGTTTTGCGATTTCTCCGAGCAGACCACAGCCGAAGGCAGCAGGGACAGGCCGGATATGATTGTGAACCTGCCGAACGGCAAGAAGATTGTGGTGGATTCCAAGGCGCCGCTTGAGGCATACCTCGATTCGCTCGAGGCCGAGCAGGAAAGCGAGAAAGAGAAGCAGCTCGATCGCCACGCAGGCCATATCGCAGACCAAATAGATAAGCTCGGGAGCAAACAATACGGCAAACAGTTTGAACAGAGCCCTGAATTTGTGGTGCTTTTCCTCCCGGGTGAGATGTTCTTCAGCGCGGCTTTGGAGAAAAAGCCCGATTTGATAGAACGCGGGATCAAAAAGCAGGTGGTCCTCGCCACCCCTACCACGCTAATAGCTTTGCTTAAGGCTGTGGCTTACGGCTGGAAACAGCAGGAGGTTGCAGAACAGGCTCGAAAGATTCACGACGAGGCGCTCGAGCTTTGCAAACGCCTCAGCACTTTCTCTGAACACCTTGGAGATATTGGGAAAAATATCGATAAAACTGTGCAGTCTTACAACAGCTCTGTATCTTCGCTGGAAGCTCGCCTTATGCCGCAGGCGAGAAAAATCAACCAGATGGTGCAAAACGATAAAGATATAAAACAGCTCTCTGAGGTGGAAAAGAGAACCAGAACACTCAAAGAAAACCAGCAGGATTGATGCTCCAATTAGAAAAGCTAAAGCCTTGCCAAAGAAAAGACGCTATCAAACCTGACCGCCTCGCCAAACCCGCTGCCGTAAACGTATTCATCCTCGCCGGCCAGCGTTTCGCCGGAATCGGCAGTGGTGAGCTCCTTCACGCAACGGCCGAGCGTATCATATAGGCGGTACGTTTCCACGCCGCCCGAGCTTGCCGCAACCCTGCGCCCCAACGCATCGTATTTGTATTCGATCATTTGTCCTCCAGAAGATACAGAAGCCAGGCATTGTATGCTGCACATTATTTGCTTATCTCATCAGCTGATGCCGCATAAAAAGCTGGAGCTTTGCCATCACAATAAACCGTTATAAGGGCGTTGCCGCTGCGTGCAGTATCATCGATCAGGATGTTTTGGAAATCATTGCAGCCTTCCGGCCGCCACTGATAAACAACGCTGTTTTCCGGTTTCCAGTATATGAGCCCGCTCCCTGAGAATGAAGCAATTGCTGCATTAAGGTTTTCGTTCCAGTAATATTTTCCGCTCCGGTTGCCCAAAGACTCTAATTCTACGGTATTTCCATCAGTTCTGCACGCAAGGGTTAAGTTGTTTGTCTTATCGGAAAAGAAGTCGTAAACAATGCCCGAGCCTGTAAATAGCCCGTACACAGCCGTGGGAGAATTTATAAAATCAGTTTTGCCGCTCTTGCTAACCGCAGCCAGCCCCTTTCTGCCTTGATTAAACACTGAGGCGATAATATCTCCATCTTCGTTTATATCGCATATAAAATGATAAACCGGAAAGCTAACTTCCTCGATCTCTTCCGTGCCCAGTTTGCCGAATATTATTTTATCGCCTGCATCTTTTTGCGGCTCAGCGGCGTACATGCCGTTATCAGCTAACGCTTTGATCTTGCCGTGGAAGGCCGGCTTTTCAATCTTTCCGTCTTCTGAGATAACAAAAGGACGAACAGTTCCCTCGTAGCTTTCGGAATATCCAACCAAGTGAAACTTTTTCTTCTCAAGCAACATATCAGCGCCGGAAATTGAAGTTCTTTGAATCTCAGTGCTGCCGGGAACTGCCTTAAACAAAACAAATCTGCCTGTATCCTTATCCCGCAGCACGCCGGCAATAAGCCCTGAATCAGTTATGAAACACTTCTGTTCAATCCTTTGATTCAGCTTTATTTCTCTGGCAATCGAATCATTGTTTACATCATAAACAGCGAGAGATGATTCGCCGCCGCGTTCAGCCAAACCAACAATCAGGCCTTCAGAATTTATCGAGTAAACTTTTGTAAAATCATAATTGATCCTTTCTGCTGTGAAAGGCTTGGTCTCATAATCCTGAGGCGTTTGTTCTGAGCAGCCGGTTATGAAGATCAAAAGAGTGATTGTTAGAACGATTAAACTCTGCCGCATTTTTTGTTCTCTTTTATACATATCTCAACAGCTCCAATTTCAAAATGAATATTAACACTTGCTCCAATTTTCTCTTTCAGTCAGCGTTTATCCTCGATTTTGCTTTTCCTGCCGGAACATCGAATCCAAAGAATGTAGAATCCCCAAGGCAGTGAAATCAATGATGATAATAAGCCGAAGCCCGGCAAACCAAAAATGAAAAGCCCGTCATTTAACACATAAGCAGCCCAGAAAACATACAGCAAGAGCAAGATTACAATATCATAGAAAAACGGCCAAAAGTAGTATCTCGGCTCACATATCGCAAATATAACAAAGCCGGCAATCAATGACGTTCCAAATAAGAACAAGACAAAAGAGCCGGCCTCAGAAATGGACAAGAAATAAAGAGGAACAGCCAAAACGATTCCTCCAAGCAGGTTGTAAAATGCAAATTTCCAGCCTCTTTCCCTCATAGCAAACAGGGAAAATAACGCTATGAATACCCCAAAGCAGCAGATAATTAAATGTTCTTTGTTATACATCTTTCAACAGCTCCACCTTCATAATGAATATTAACAGTTGCTCCAATTTTTTCTTTCTTTACTCCATTGTCTGCCGGGTTTCCAAATAAGTTCAAAGCTTTTACTTTCTGCCAAAGCTCTGAGCACCGGAAGAATAAAATCTTTTATTTTGTCTGCTGCTGATGGAAAAGAAATCTCTTTTAGGCTATTTTTTGAGATAAAAGCTTCCCACTGCCTCTGTTTCAATTTGTCCTCGCAGAATTCTTTGGTAAACGCAGTGGGAAGCCCTTCTGGTATCACTGTCCCCCTTCGCTTGAATGTAGTTTGAATCGCCTGAGCTAAGAGTTTGCCGTCGAATTCAAATTCTCCCGCAAGCTGATACACATCGTAAAAGTCTTTCATCCGACTGTTTGCAAAACCAAGAGCTGCCATTGCTTCAACCTTTTCCGCCACTGCCAGTTCATATGGATACACCCTGAGCTCGGGGGCAGGCATATTCAGGATTGAGGGGAAAGCAACCATCTTTGCAGAAGAATCAACCGCATCTCCAAACCCAATATCTACCTGCATAAATTCTCCCGTACGCCCTATTCTGTATTCAAGCTTAATCCTTACGCCGTCATACATATTATCTTCCCGAATTGCCTGCCCTCTCACAGATTCCGCTTTATATATGATGCCGTCCTGCACATCAGTTTCGACCCGGCAAATATTTCTGAAAACCTCCTCCAGCTGGGAAACATCAGGATTGCCGAACCCAAGCAAATCAAGATCTCTCGTTGGCCGGTAAGGATTATTCCCCCATACCCGAAAAAGCTGCGCTCCCTTGAGAACAAACTGACCGGCATATTGAGAATTGCTCAATCGATAAAGAAAACGCTCTATTGCATAATTTGTTAGCGTAAGGCCGCGATCTTCCCTTTGCATCTGCGAATAATTTTTCAGACGCTGTAAAATGGAATCAGCTATGTTTTTCTTTTCCCGATTGCTCATAATGCAGTAATGCTTTCAAGATATGGCTGCATCACATTGCTCACCCTGCACACTTTGGCGTATTTCCAAAGCTCATCCATTGTAAAACGCTTTTCCCGCCAGCCTTCTCTAAGGGCTTCCAGAGCCGTATCCAGCCCTATCTTGTTGCGATATTTAAAACAATCCGCCACCGTCTTTGCCGGCGAATAAACTCGCACCTTAAGCTGATCTATCCGTTTCTCCTGTATCCCGTCGGTAAATGCTCTTTGCGAAAACCGAACATACCTCACCTTAGCAGAAGCTTTAATTTCGGGTTTGCGGGAACGATTTTCTATCGCAATCCAAACCTCAAATGGATTCTGTGTTGTAAATCCGTGAAAACGCAGAGCAGAAAGAAGGCAGATTACACCTTTGGGCACCTGTTTTGAAACCTCAGCAATGCTCTGCATTGGCGAGTAATCATTGTTGGGAAGAGTGTAGAGGCCGCGGGAAACCCTCTCCACAGTTCCTTGTACCGTAAGCTTTCGAAGATACTCCTTCGAGATGCCAAGCTCAACGATTTCTCCTGTTTTGAGCATCCCATACTGCCTAAGATTTTCGATAAGTTTTTGAGCCTTTATTCCCATTTGTACTGCCTTGTTGACTAACTGTTCATACATATTAACATATATCAACACTTAGTCAACTTACTTTTGACCTCCCCTGCCGGCCAGCGTTACGCCGGAATTATTCGGGGCGCAATGCTTCATATCTCGCCCCATTGTTTTATAAACATAAATAGCAGTAATATTTCCACCTGCTTTCATTCAATTTGCCTTTCACAGCGAATATACGGATTAGTGAGCCTTCAGATTACCGAGGGGTAAGTGAAGCCAGATTGAGAAAATCTAAGACGTTTCCCTCCGTATCTTCAAGTTCAATAATTCCTCTTTCGTTTACCAAAGCTTTATACATATTTTTTCTAAGACAGCGAAATAATTCTCTTCATGTGCGCATGGCGGCGGTTTTATGCCGAACTGTCTGAAAGGTATTACCATATGCGCCATTCCCTTGTGAAATTCATATGTAGGACGGAGACGGTCATTTGTGAGCAGGTCCACCCTTTGATCCCCAAATTCGTATGAAATCTTGAAGACATCCACCGCCTTATCAACATATTTAACGATTACGCTCCAGTAATCACATTCCGGATTACATTGCTTAACATAAGACATAACTATAACAGGGTTTGCCCTGCCTTGAGTTCTAAGCAGCTCTTTTACAGATTTCCTGATCCTTTCTCCTTTTCCCTCCCAATCCCGCGGATTCTGCATAATTGAGTTCTGCAGATTTTCAGCTACCCCTTTATAATAATTTTCAGAAGGCTTGGTATATGGCCTTGACTGCTGCGTAAAATGATTCCAAAACGCCCAAAATACCAAAACTGCAAAGCCCAAAATGTATAGTATGTATTTTCTCATAAAGCCTGAATCTTTCAGAAAACGATTACATCACGGCAAGCTTTTACTTACTTTTTTCTTGAACAATCCGCAAGAAAATCCATAATGATAAGTGCGTGACCGAACTGGGCCTTACGCCTAGGCCTGCTCAGCAGGCCGGCCACGCTATTTTTATGCGCTCTAATTTAGAGGATAATACACTATCCCTAAATCATTACTGCTTGACACTTCTTTCAAGGCCACGGGCTCGAGCATATTGTATAGTTCCTTCAGCTCTGGATATTTCTCGGTCGGCTCAATCTTACGAAACAAACAATAAGCAATGTAATCTACCAACTGGATGAATTGAGAATGAGCCGAATCTCTAGGAACAGGGTCTTCTATGAGACTGGTAAGGGGAAGATTTCTGGATTTGCCATATTTACTGGGGACATAATTGTAAACCCTAATCTTTCGCATTAATTTTCTAATTTCTACATCGTGGCCCGTGTCGTGAAAAACTATCCCATAATCTTTGTCCGTACTTTTTCTGGATATAAAATTGTCAAACCTTTGCAGCATAAACCTCCAAGCAGTGTCGTGTATATCACGTCCGCTTTTCCTTTCAAGTTGAGAAGAGCTTTTGTTAATGCAAATACTCATAGTTTTCGCTCCGGGCATTTGAGAAATGGCCTCTAAAACTGCCTTGAACAGCTTCACCCTCATTTCTTTAGAATACCTAGTTCCCCAAAGCGCCCCGCGTCCTGCTATATTTTTGTTGGCATGCAACTCGTCGTTACGGTTGATCCCATATTCCTGTTTTAAATTTGCTCTAAGCTGCTTTATCAAACCAAAACACTCATGCCACCTGCTCTCATGGACTAATAAGGAAGAGAGTATAAAGTAATTGCCTTGGTTTGATTTACCGGGATCCCCAGATTCATCTGAGTACAGTAAATACATTTAATCTCCTCTGTCATTATGTAAAAGATTCTCTAAATTTGCCAAACATACCAGCTTCATCACATTAGCATTATCACGGATATTACCCTTCTCATACGGGTTGGCTTCCCGCTATTGAGCAGAGCTCCTTCACGCAGCGGCCGAGCGTATCATACAGGCGGTACGTTTCCACGCCGCCCGAGCTTGCCGCAACCCTGCGCCCCAACGCATCGTATTTGTATTCGATCATTTGTCCTCCAGAAGATACAGAAGCCAACGCACCATCGGCGAAATATTCATACTTATTCTCGCCGTCGTAGGTCATATTGCAGGCATCATCATACTGGATTTCGGAATCGCTTTCAAGAGAATTCAACTCGGCGATTTGTTCAGCCACTAATCAGCACTAATTTTCGCTGATTATTTTGCCACGGGCCGCTGGCTGCTTGCCGCACGCCACGAATCTATCCGCTTGTTCCCCGCCTGCGGCGGGCAGGCTCTCCGCCTAAGGCGGGCCTCCACGTGCGGCTCGGTTTAAATGTTCGCCTCGTAAAATCGTTGCGGAATACTAACGACAATCAGAGCCACGCATGAAGTTCGCCGCAGGCGGACGAAATAAGTGGACAGCAGGTGCTCATCACAGACTGGCCGCAGTAAATGCTTCGCGAGTCCGCTACGGAGGACACCGCTCCGCTGCAGTACGAAGAATCTTTCGCTGAGCAGAGAGCCAGCAGGCGAACAGCTCAACCGTTTGACATTGCCCTCAAAAGCTGTACAATAAATGTATGGAAACTCTTACAAAAAATGAGCTCAGTTTCATATCTTCCGCTTTTGAAAGCGTTTTTGCCAATCCATTTGCAAGCGATAAAGGGGACAATACGCTCCAAGACAGCCTCCCGCAAGAGGAGCTTAATGAAAAGCTGCTCCAGATTATAAAGCGTTTGGAGGAGAGCGGTCTTGAGCTGGTTCAGGACTTCCCGTTTCAAGAGAAGGGTATAGCAGAAAAGCTTTTCATCAGCTCATCCTATCTGCGATTTGCCTGCAAGCTTTCTTCCAAAGCCTGCGAGGCATTCAAGGCGGAATCCCCCCTGTCGATAGATTTCGGCTCCGAGGGGCTTTTAAGCCTTGAGAAACACGGCTTCGAGAAAAGCAAAGCAAACCGGATTTTCTCATCCTTCTTCCAGCTTGAAAGGGCTAAGGGCTGTATAGAGGATTCTATTTCGGGACACGGGAGAGTAGCCGAGGATTTCAGAAAGCAGCTTTGGGATTGTGTGTTTTCATCCAGCTTTGAGAATTACATCAATTTCTTCTCAGAGAGCTCGGTGCATTTTCCAATACTTATTTGCAGCCAGCCGGGCTGTGAAAGGACGAGGGCTGCGGAAGCGGCCGCTTTAAGCGGCTTCATCGGATACAACGAAAAGAAACAAAGCTTCAAAACAGATATGCAGAAGCTTTACGCCTCTGCCGATATGTCAGGCTGCCGAGAAGATGAGGCAGAATCTTTTATATTCGGAAGGGGCAAAGGTGCATTTCTCTGGGCAGATTCGCCGGCAAAAGGGGTGCTGGATAAGCCTTCTGCCGGAGGAATTGCCTTTATAGACGGCATCGAAAATCTCACTGCCCGTCTTGCAGAAAAGCTCAGGCTCGCCTTAGAAACAGGCTTTTGCTCCCCTGCCGGCGATACAAAGCGAAACGCCCTTGAATCAAGAGTTTTCGCAGGTCTGACAGAAGATACAAGCCAGCTCGGCTCAGGGCTGAAAATGTGCTTTGCCAAAACGCTTACAGTGCCTCCGCTGAGAGAAAGAATAGACCAGAGCAGAGACAACCTTGCTTTGATTGCTTCAAAAGCCCTTGAGCAGTGCACGGGCATAAGCAATCCTGAAGCAGCAGAAAAGCTCAGTGAACAGCTTATCGTAAAGGGCGGGCTTGAATACAGCTGGCCTGAGAACGAGCGGGAACTTTCCTGCTTTGTAAAATCCTTCCTGCTTTCAGGCGGCGAGGAGCTAATCAGCGAATCAGATAATTCTCATGGAAAAGATTTCCTAAGCTCCCGCCCCACAGCAGCAAAACTTCTCTCGGACTACTGCAAAATGCTCTATGAAGAATACGGCTCTTACGAGCAGGCGGCCCGCACTGCAGGGCTCGACAGAAGGACTGCCAAAAAATACATTGAAATGGACGAAACTGCCCGAAATGAGCCAAGCTGAGATCCGAGGCGGAAACCAACATATGAAAGCACCCGCAATTATCTTTATACTATTCGCTGCCAGCATTTCGTATTGCCGGCTTTTGCCCGGGGAAGTAGCTGTTGTGTGCAATACTGATGTCCCCGGATCGCTGAGCATCGCCAATCTTTACACCAAAACACGCAAAATCCCGGAGCAGCATATAATTCAGCTCCGCTTAGGAGCTCAGGCAGGAGATTCCATTTCGAGGGAGAAATACAGCAGCAAAGTTTACGCTCCCGTAAAAAAGGCTTTGGATGATCTGCCCGAGGTAAGGTGTCTGGCAGTTGTTTACGGCGTGCCTTATAAGATAAGGCGGCAGGACAGTTCGGATGAAAACAGCAGCCAGCTAAGGCAGCTTATCGTGATTCGCGAGAGGCTTAAGGACGAGATAAAAGGCGTTTTATCAAGGCTTAATGATCCGCAGCTCAACGATTCAAAGCCGTTTCTGATGGCTGTTAATTCACTGCTTTTTGAGGCTTTAGAGAAGGCGGCAGACCAAGGCAGGGCCGCTCAGATTGAGTTTATGGATACCGTGAGCCCTCTCTACGGCAGCAGGCTATCAAGAAAAATGGCAAGGGAGGAATTCGGAATAAAATTCTACTCCCCTGCGATAAAATCCACCTTCTCAGACAGCGATATTTACGATCAGCTCAGCCAGAAGCATTACAACTATTCACAAAGGCTGAAACGGGGATATTACGAGGCCGCCGAGAGGCTTTACGGCAAGCTCGAGGCCTATAAGGCGTGCAGGGATGATATTGAGCAGATTAAGGGCATCAAAACCGGAGCTGCTCTGGACAGCGAACTTTCATTGCTGGATTTTACCAACTACCGCATCCACGGATATATCGAGAACGAATTCTTTCGGAACGGGCAGGCCCTGGATAATCAAAACGCAAAAACGCTGATGGTTTCCCGCCTCGACGGACCTGGGGAGGGGATCGTTAAGAGGATGATAGCTAATTCAGCAGAAAAGGGCTACTACCCGGGGGAAAAATGCGTTTTTGACCTGCAGAATGCCGCCGAACAGGGGCTGGCTGATGCTTATGTGAGATACGATTCCTACATTCAGAAGGCCGCTGATATCTTCAGCAAAGAAGGCTGCACAACAGAGATTGAAGAGACATCCGAACTCACAAACTCCCAATCGGCGTGTATGTTTTACATCGGCTGGTACAGCCCCAGCAGATACAACTGCAAGCTTGAATTCATTCCGGGCTCGATTGCATATCATATTACAAGCTTCGGGGCGAGCGAGCTGAGGGATAAGCAGAGCCGTTCGTGGTGTCCAAATCTGCTTTCAGACGGAGCGGATGCCGTAATCGGAGCAGTGGCTGAGCCCGTGCTCACGGCGATGCCGAGGCCGGATCTCTTCGCCGGCGCACTGCTGGACGGAAAAACCCTTGTAGAGGCCTTCTACTACAGCAAACCTCAGAATTCGTGGAAGGTGCTGCTTATAGGCGATCCGCTGATGACGCTGAACTACTGATAAATCAGGCTGCATCTGGACAATTTTTGAAAAAATTTACATTCAGAGATATTCTAATAATGCAGTCAGCTTCATTAGAATTTAGATAAAGGAACGCTTTATGAGAAAAATAACTCTTTTCCTGTTGGTTTTAATTTGCGTCTCGCTGTTTGCGGCACTGCCCGCCGAAGAGATAAAGGAAGGACTCAAGGCGAGAAACAAAGCCCTTCACATCAAAGACGGCTGGATAAGAGATCCGTATATCATCCTTATGCCGGACGGCTGGTATTACCTTACCGGCACTACAAAACTCCCGGAAAACCCTAAACACCTCAGCAACAAGTACAACAAGAACGTTTCTCCGAATAGAGTGGGACATATTATGCGTCTCTGGAGGAGCAGGAACCTCATAGACTGGGAGTATATCGGGGCACCTTATTCCCTTGCAGACGGGATCTGGCCGAAGGTTTATCCTGAAAAACACCGAGAGATAAACGACTGGAGGCTCTGGGCGCCGGAAATGCACTTTATAGACGGACGCTGGGCGATTGTTCATACGAGCCCCGCACCCGTGAACGGCGCTAACCTATCCTTAACAAAGGGCAGAAAGCTTGAAGGGCCTTATCTGAATCCCATGGGCAAAAATATACGCAAAAGGCACGACCCTACACTCTTTCAGGATGAAAGCGGAAGGGTTTGGCTTATCTGGGGGGCGGCCAATATTGTCCCGCTCAAGGAAGATTTTTCCGGCGTGGCCGGGAAGTGGGCTCGCATTTGGCCTTCTAACAGAAAAATCGGCCATGAGGGCTGTATGATAAGGAAAATCGGTGATAAGTTTGTGCTCTTTGGAACGGGCTGGTCAACAGATAAGATGCGCAAGGGCTCATACAACCTTTACTACTGCGTTTCTGATAAGATAAACAGCGGATACGGGAAAAGGAAATTTGCAGGCAGGTTCCTCGGCCACGGCACCCTCTTCAAGGATAAAAGCGGGAAATGGTGGTGCACTGCGTTTTACAATGCAAACGTTCCCGTAATCAGCCGAGAAGAAGCGAAAACCAAGGATCTAAGCGATACCGCCTACACCGTGAACAAACAAGGCGTTACGATTGTGCCCATGGACATCCGTCAGCTTGAGAGCGGGGAGATTCACGTTGAGCCGCTGGATCCTCTCTATGCAGAGCCAGGGAAAGAGGAAGCACAGGAATTCTGACCAAAGCCTGCGAAACTAATCCTTATATAATACTCGAATTGTGCAGAACCAGCGGATTTACAGGTATTCGATATATTCGTGATTGAAGCTTCCCTCGCTGTTTAAGTCTAACAAGCCGAAGCCTGCCTCGCAGCCTCTGTGCGGGCCGCGCCACCAGCCGCCGGATACAGCTCCGTCGCAGATATAGCTCACTCCCATATAGTCAATTCTGTCTCTGCGGTGCATATGTCCGCTCAGGCATAGCTTTACGTTTTTGTGTCTTTTGAAAAGCTTTGCTGCCTTTGGCCCGTCGTAGCATATCCAGCCGGGATTTATTCTAGGCAGATTCGCCCCTGAATCCAGAAGCTCAAAATTTGTTACTGTGAGCAATGGGATATGCGAAATAATCGCCGCAGGCATATCTGAAGGCATCCCAGCAAGCACGTTCTCAAGCCATGCAAACTGCTTTTCTCCAATCCCGCCTATGTATCCGTTCTTATCGTTCGGGTCCGGCTTAACTGTGTTGAGCATAATAAATTTCCAGCCCGAATGATTGAACGAATAATATTCGCCCGGGAGGCCGTAATGCTCAATCGCCCATTTTGCTCCCCATTTTGCCTCTTCGCCTGTGGTTTTGCTCTTGGATTTGTTCCAGCCCCAGAGGTCGTGGTTGCCGAGGCAGTATTTTACAGGGATATCCGTTTTCGCCATTAGGCTGTCAAGCACCTTATACTGCCTTTTCACCTGCTTCTCAGGGGTTGCGAAGGAATCCATAATATTGTCTCCGCCGGTAACTATGAGACTGGGCTTTGGCGTTAATGAATTGATTCGCTTGATCGCCTTTTCGAAAGTCTCGGGGGCATCTCTGTGAGGGGTGATATGAATATCTGTTAGGTGGCATATTCTAAAAGTTTGCTTGGAGGCTTCACTGCTGTTCTGCGCGGCTTTCGCCGCCGCACCTGAATTCACCATTATACCTGCTGCCAAGGCCCCTGCTCCGCCAAGGAAACTTCTTCTGTTAATCTCTTTACCGCTCATTTTTTTGCCTTTCCTTAAAAAATAAATTTAATTACAGCATCGCTAAATTCTACGTTCGAATATTAACATTTTATTTACTCCTCACCGCCCACCTGAATTTAGCAGAAGAGCTGCGGGGGTTTTGGGTAATCTCCTTAGGTGCAGGTAAGGCGGCTTTTTTTGAAATAGACGAATAAATTCCCTCATCCAGGCCTTTGCGTAATGCCTGCTTCACAAGCCGGTCTTCTCCCTGATGGAAGGATATTATTCCAATCCGTCCGCCCGGATTCAGGAGATCCGGTGCGGCTTTAAGTAAATCGCTGAGGGCTCCCAGCTCATCATTGACTTCTATCCTTAGAGCCTGAAACACCCTTGCTGCCGGATGTGAAGAACCAAATGGATTTTTTTTATTCTGCTTCTGCCAGGTATTTCTCGAATAGCCTTTGGCATTGAGAATTAAATCGATAAGTTCGTTTACGTTTGTAAGCGGGAAGGCCTTCCTCTGGCCTGCAATGAGGGAGGCAATTTGCTTATGATCTGGTTCATCGGAGTACTTATCGAATATTTCTGAGAGCTTTTCCTCGGGATATTCCCGAAGAATCTTCTCACCTGTCAGCTCAAGGCGTGTGTCCATACGCATATCCAGAGGCCCGTCTGCTTTGTAGCTTATTCCCCTCTTGGGATTATCCACCTGCATACTCGAAACGCCTAAATCCGCAAGTATTAAATCAAACCCGCTGATCTCAGCCTCGCTGAGCGTTTCTTTTATGAACCGGAAATTCCTGTTTATCCCCCAGAACCGGCACTTCACCGAGCTGAGCCTCATTTTGGTTTTCTCAAGCTCTTGGCTGTCTATATCAAATCCGAAAAGCAGCCCGTCTTCGCCGAGCCTTTCCATAATTTTTCTTGCATGCCCGCCGTAACCGAGCGTGCAGTCTGCAGCAGTTTCGCCCGGGCAAGGGGAGAGCTTTTCGAGAACCTCCCTCTCGAGCACAGGCCTGTGTGTTCCGGGTTTTGTTTTTCCCTTTGCTCTCATAGGCGAAGCAGCTATTTTCTTCTTTCTCTCGGTCATACTGTCTTGAATTGTTCTTTTAACACCGCTGCCTTAAATAATCAGCTTTCAGCCGTAATTATCCACACTTTTCGCTTAAATGGCAAACTTAATTTCCTTTTGAAAACCGCCTTTTTGGTTTAATATGATTTCATTACGATTATAATATTTTGAAAGGAAATATTGTTTTTCGGAGAGCTTATTTTGGAAACGCTTATTTTATTAGCAGTCTGCTTTGCCGGGTATATCGTTGCCTACAACACCTACGGCAGATTCCTTGCCCGCAAGATCTTCCGGCTTGACAACAAAAGAGAAGTTCCCAGCAGAAAGATAAACGACGGAATAGACTATGTTCCCTCCAAGCGGGGGATAATCTTCGGCCATCACTATACCTCAATTGCCGGAACAGGCCCTATTGTCGGGCCTGCTATCGGGATCATCTGGGGTTGGCTGCCGGCAGTCTTATGGATCTTGCTCGGCTCGATATTTATGGGTGCAGTTCACGATTTCGGCTCGCTTGTAGTATCAATGCGCAACGAGGGAAGGAGCGTATCGGAGGCCGCAGCAAAATACATCAACAAACGAGTGCGTTTTATATTCTTTGCGGTTGTATTTTTAACCCTGCTGATTGTGATAGCGGTTTTCGGGGTTGTAATTGCGAGCGTATTCACCCTCTTCCCAAACTCTGTGATCCCTGTTTGGCTGCAGATCCCAATTGCAGTGGTTCTCGGGAAGGCGGTTTACAAAATGGGAGCGAATGTGAATATCAGCACAGCCGCAGCGGTTATCGCAATGTATTTGATGATAATTGCAGGTTCGTATTTCCCGATAGAGATTCCGGCTGTAATGGGCATACCCAGCTCAGGGGTTTGGGTGATACTTCTGCTTATTTACGCATGGATAGCTTCCACCCTGCCGGTAACAACGCTTCTCCAGCCCAGAGACTATATCAACGCATGGCAGCTCTTCATCGCCTTAACTCTGCTGATTGCAGGAGCGGTTTTTTCCGGTTTTTCAACAGATTTTGCCATTTCCGCCCCGATGATCAACAAGGACGTGCCTGATACCACACCGGCTCTCTGGCCGTTTATGTTTGTAATCATCGCATGCGGAGCGGTCAGCGGGTTTCATTCACTCGTAGCCTCGGGGACAAGCCCAAAGCAGGTGGAGAAGGAAAGCGATTCGCTGTTTGTTGGATACGGATCGATGCTGTTGGAGGGAGTGCTTGCGCTTCTGGTGATTGTATGTGTATCAGCGGGAATCGGGATGGCCCTGGAGGTTGACGGGCAGATTCTCACCGGCTCAGCGGCATGGAACGAGCAGTATTCAACATATATCGGCTCGCACGGGCTGGACAGCAAGCTGAGGCCGGTTGTATTAGGGGCGGCGAATATGATGGGCTCTATCGGGATCCCCGCTGCCGTTGGAACTACGCTTATGGGCGTCTTTATCGCCTCCTTTGCAAGCACCACGCTGGACACTTCCGTAAGGCTTCAGAGATATGTTGTGGGCGAGCTGGCTCAGGATTTCAAAATTGGATGGCTGAAAAACCGCTGGGCAGCCACGAGCCTTGCAGTGCTCACAGCAGCAGGGCTGGCGTTTGCAAACGGCGCAGGCGGAAAAGGGGCTCTGGTTCTCTGGCCGCTATTCGGAAGCGCAAATCAGCTCCTCGCTGCTCTGGCTCTGCTGGTTGTAACGCTTTATCTGCGAACCAAAGGTGGAAAGAAATTCATCTTTGCCCTGATTCCATGCATCTTTATGCTCATTATCACAAACTGGGCGATGGTGCTCAATGAGATAAGATTCGCTGATAACGGAAACACCCTGCTGGTGATTATAGGCGGGCTGGTTTTCGTGCTTGCGCTCTGGGTAACAATAGAGGCAGCTGTCGTATTCTGCAGAAAACCCGCAGAGCAAAAAAGCAGCGCTTCACCGACATAATCCAACAGTTACTGCAAAGTGATAATCCATGGATTTAATTTGTTTTACTGCTTTCCGGGCGAAGATAACGATGGAATTTAAGTTTATTAGTTATGGAAAGCTTTGTTTCTCTGCCGCTGCGCCCTGCCTGAGCTGTTTGCCCTATACGTCCTAATTTGAGCCGCAGGGGTGAGCCTGCACATTAGCGATAATCGGTGCTTAGCGGGCGGGCTTAGAGCTGCGAGGAAATTTCTGCGTACTACAGAGTAATTCGTCTTCTGTGCAGAAAAACGGCTTGTAATCAAGAGCGGGTGATGGGAATCGAACCCACATGACCAGCTTGGAAGGCTGGGGCTCTACCATTGAGCTACACCCGCATTTTGAAGGACTGCTAAATATATTGAAAGCGGTACAAATGTCAATCTGTTTTGCAGAATTTTGGATGAAAATGCGAAATTCTGCCTGTGCGCAAGTTCAGGCATTTCAAGACCGGCAATGCTTTCGGTCATCAGGCGAGGATTCTGTTGTTCACAGCCTGCGAGCCGCTATTCCATTTTAGAACGTCGATATTTCCCGTCGGCCATATTTTGAGAAAATCAGATTTCGAAGTTGTCCATGATCCGCTGTTGAAATACCAGTTGCCGAACATACCCGCCTGATGAGTATGTGCTGAG
Source organism: Sedimentisphaera salicampi (assembly GCF_002117005.1). Classification (NCBI taxonomy): domain Bacteria; kingdom Pseudomonadati; phylum Planctomycetota; class Phycisphaerae; order Sedimentisphaerales; family Sedimentisphaeraceae; genus Sedimentisphaera; species Sedimentisphaera salicampi. The sequence continues at coordinate 2,490,167 of NZ_CP021023.1, read as the reverse complement.
ATCACAGTTTTGCCCTGCTGGGAAGACTGGTGCTCAAATTTCCTGATTCTTTTTGCGTTGTGTTTTCTTGCCAGCAGGCTGAAGATGAGTTCCGGCGATATCTTTTCGAGCCCTGTTTCTGCATCAATGAATGTATCCACAACAGTATTCCATATAGCCAGCAGAAACGACTCAACCCTGAAGAATCCTTCCACAATCACATCCGAATTGAATATCTGCCCCCTTGCGAAATGCTCCACCGGCAGGACAGAATGCCCGAGCGTTTTCCCGAAAGACGGCCTGATGTATTTGTTGAGCATATCCATCTCGTGGCCGTGCCAGAAAGCTATGTCCCTCTCACCAATCTTCATTGAGAACGGATAGGTAATATTGTCAAACAGCGGGTATTTGCTGCGGTGGAATTCAGGGTTGTTCAGTGAAAGGTCGTGATTCCCCGGGATAAGGTAGCAGTCCATCTCACCCAAACGGGAGATAAGCTCGTCGTGTTTTTTGAGTATGCTCTTAAAGCTGAATCTCCACAAGTCCATAAAATCGCCGAGGATGATAATCTGGCCGTCTTCCTTGTCAACTTCATTGAGAAAACGATGGAATTCTGCCATCTTGTCCGGACAGGAGAAGTTGTCCCTGCTCTTGCCCGAGCCGATGTGAAGATCACTGACTATGTAAAGCGGTACATCTCTTTTTCGAAATTTTTTCATAAGCCTGAAAGCTCAACACTTCTTTCGTATTTTGGCAACCTTGCCTTTCCGCCAGTAACATCGGCCAGCACGCCGGCCAGAATGCTGAAGTATGCGTCGTTGTTCGGGCGAAGCATATCCTTATGCCCGAATGAAGGCGTTTCCCTGAGCCATTCAAGGTAGTTCCCAAGTACATTTTCATCAATCTTATCCACATACGCCCCAGCACCCATTCTGTCGAGGTGGTAGGCGTTTATCATCTGTTCAACCTGATTTTGAATCGGTTTAACCAGCATCCTTTTCCCGAAATGCAGGCATTCGCTTATAAGCGAGAACCCGCCTGAAGCGATCACTCCCTTGCAGCTTGCCAGATCTCTGAGGAAATTCTCTGTGTTCCGCTGCCTGAACACGCAGTTGCCCTCTACACCTTCAATCCCGAAGCCGTAGAGCAGGAATTCCTGCTGCGGGAACTTCTTGAAAACCCTGTAGAAATCATCAAGGCAGCTCTCAGTAGTAGCATAGCAGATCACGTGGTCGCCTTCGCTGCTGGGCGTGTGCTTTGCTACCTCGTCTCTCATCACAGGAGGAGAAAGGCGGGCATTATCTGCTAGCGGGCAGGCATTGAAGAAGTTCAAAACTATATATTCAGAAATATCTTTAAGGTAAATCTTTGTTACCGTATCACTCATAAGCCTTTCGAACCAGCCTGTCTCCGGGCGGTCGAATTCAAATTTACACATCAGGTGTTCGTGGTCTATGCTGATGCACGGGACATCGTTTTTGCAAGCCCAGTGAGAAGTGAACGGGTCGAAATCTGTTATCACTACATCCGGAGCAAAATCTTTCACTGCCCCGTTAAACGTTTTATTGTTGATCTGCAGCATCTCAGGAAGCTGAGAAAAATTCGAGAAGAAAGTTTTTGGAAGATTCACTGTGGAATTTTCGTAATGGAAAGTGAGCCCGTGAATTTTGCACACCTTCCCGGGGAAATACCTGTTGAGGTATTCCAGAGATTTGTTGGACGCTGCAAACAGAACCTCATGCCCCGATTCTATGAGCATCTTGCCTGTGATATGTGCTCTGCTGCTGTGGCCGAAACCTTCACCGGCCACTCCATATAATATTCTGGCCATCTCTTTTCCCTCGAAAATTTAATTTTCAGCCTCTATTAAACAAAAATTTATAAGCGTTTAATCAGACAAAAGTTAGTTGTATATTAGCTTGAGATTAGTTTTTCCAGCAATTTACTAACAAAAAGCTAACAAAATAAGACTTAACACTCTCTGTCTGCTTATATCTCTTATTCTAACATAAAAAAAGTTACGGGCAAGGAAAGCGATAAGGAACTCTGCCTGAGGGCTTAGCTTATTAAAGCACCTAATACTCTGTTATGTATTACCTTATTTGAGGCTGTAAGTTCGAAATTCTTTTCTGAAGCGGTCTTTGGATTAAGCGGAACTATATCAGTTCCATCCTGATAAGTAAGCCTCCCCCCTGCTTCCTGAATCAGCATAGCCCCGGCCGCAAAATCCCATATTCTGTTCTTGTTTACAATGCAGGCATTCATAGACCCAGCGGCCACATAAGCAAGATGCAGTGCAGTTGAGCCGAAGTTTCTAAGCTTGCATTTGGTGCACAGCTCTACAATGCCCTGCGGGATCCCTTCCGGCCAGCAGCTGTCGATGGCAATCATTGATTGAGGCTCCACGCCTTCTTCGCTGCAAAACCTCCTGATTCCGTTGAGGAACATTCCGCCGTTCAGGCTTGCCTCAAACATTTCTTCGCTCGCCGGATTATATACCACTCCAGCAGCGGGGCGTCCACCATCGAAAAGGGCAATCGAAACGCTGAAGAGCATAACCCTTCTGCTGTAGTTGTTCGTTCCGTCTATAGGATCAATGATCCACCATCTCCGGGAGCCTTTCGGGGGCAAAACAAGAACGTTTCCGTCCTCGCCTTCCTCAGCGATAATGCCGTCTTCAGGACAGTGTCTGGTTATCTCGTCTATGATAATCTCCTGACAGAGCGGATCTGCCTGAGTTACCACTTCGTTGCCGTTTTTGAAGCTGGTTTTGATGTTCCCAAGCTCGCTCAAGGCCTTTTCGCCGGCAAGCCTCGCAGCTTTTTTGGCAATTCTTACGTCTTTAGAATACACGGATTTCCTTTAAGAGTTTCAAAAAAATTCCCCAAAACAAGATATTATCAGGTAAATGTAAAATGTCAATTTTGACGGGAATCGGGCTCTATGCGGCAATTGCTATGACACTTACTAAGCCATTGCTATGCAAGGATTTGCAGAATCTCCTGTCTAACAGTTATGAAAATCCCTGCAGGGGGCAAAAGAAAATTCCAAACGTTAAAATCAGAGATATCCCGTAAAAAAGCGTATGGATGCCGAAGAAATGCAGAATATCAGCGTGAGGCTGCTGAACCGGCATATTCAAAGGTAATGATAATTCGGATGAGCCTTTAAAGAAAAACGGAGAGGGCGGGATTCGAACCCGCGGTACGGGGGATACCCCGTACGACGGTTTAGCAAACCGCTACCTTCAGCCACTCGGTCACCTCTCCGTAAGAGTTTTGCCGACGCAATTGTACGGCGAGAGGAAAAATATACAAATTTAATTGCGGTATGCAAGATAATTCGCTTGAAATCTGCCAAGATTTTTGTAAATTACTGCATTCCTGCAAGCCGGCAGAAACTGATGCGTCAGTAGCTCAATTGGATAGAGCGTTGGTCTACGGAACCAAAGGTTGAGGGTTCGAATCCTTCCTGACGTATTTTCTCTTTATCCCCTCTCAAGCCTGCCCCCGCTTTTATGAAACGATAGATTTATGATTCCCCCGCTTCACGGTTCTCAATGCTGATTATGACATCTCCTTGAGCATATCATCGAGCTTTTGTTTTTCCTGCGTTTTTATATGGTAGGATTCTGTGTCCTGCGGGTATGCGCCGGAAACCACATCTTCGTGGTATGCATTTGCGGCGGCGGCGATGCTTGAGCCGATTTCTGCGTATTTCCTTGCGAATTTCGGGGCAGGCCCGTCGAACATTCCCATCACATCATTCACCACAAGCACCTGACCATCGCATGAGGGGCCGGCTCCGCAGCCGATAAGCGGGATAGAGAGCCTGCTCTGCATCAGCTCTGCTGTTTCCCTTGCAGCGGCCTCGAGAAGGATAAATCCTGCACCCGCCTCTTCCAGCGCAAGGGCGAGTTTGATAAGGTCCACAGCATCCTCGGCGTATGTGCCTTCTGCCTTGGGCCTGCCCTTGAGCCCTATAGACTGCGGCCTCAGGCCGATATGGGCTATAATGCAGATTCCGCTGTCTGCCGCCGCACGCACGGTTTCCACCTGCGGCCAGCCCGATTCAATCTTCACAGCATCTGCTTCCGCCTCGGCAACAAATCTGCCTGCGTTTATAAGAGCCCGCTCTATGGAAGGCTGGTAAGACATAAACGGCATATCCGCGGCAACGAGCTTATCAGGGGCTCCCCTTTTCACAGATTTAGTTAGGGCTGTGAGCATATCCATTGAGATGTTGAGGGTATTGTTCTCGCCGAGAATCATCTGCGAGGCAGAATCGCCCGTGAGCAGCATATCAACATCCGTTTTGCTGAGGATCCTCGCCATTGTATAATCGTAGCAGGTGAGCAGGGAAAAACGCTCGCCTTTATTTTTCTTTTCGTATAAATCCGCAACTTTCTGCTTATTCATTTTCTATTCCTCGCCCTTTACCGATGAAAAAGTGTTCAGCTTTTCCTTCCAATATTTAATTCTCTGTTCAGACTGCGTTTTGCCCGCCGCTCCCGGGCTTGTGTATGCCCTTGCAACGTTAGCAGCAGTGAGGCTTTCATACACGTCTTCCTCCACCGCCTCAGAGAGATTTCTGAAATCTTCCAGCTCCAGCTCGCTTAGCTTGAGCCCTCTTTTCTCGCAAAGGGCTACTGCAGTGCCCACTATGCCGTGCGCCTGACGGAACGGAACGCCCTTTTTAACGAGGTATTCAGCGAGGCTTGTGGCATCGAGAAAGCCTTCATCTATTCCGGAGGCAATTTTATCCGTCCGGAACTGCGTGTTAGAAACTATGGCCGCTGCCATTTCGAGGCAGTTATTCGCGTAGTCCGCTGCATTGAAAATATGGATCTTTTCTTCCTGAAGGTCGCGGTTGTATGTGCTGGGCTGAGCCTTGAGCATCATCATCAGTGCGCTGAGCGAGCCGAACACGTTTCCGGTTTTCCCGCGGATGAGCTCGAGCATATCGGGATTGCGTTTCTGCGGCATCATACTTGAAGATGTGCAGTATGTATCGCTGATCTTCACGAAGCTGAATTCTGTGGAGCTGAAGATTATGAAATCCTCTGCGAGCTTGGAGAGGTGGGTCATAATCATTGAGCAGGCGAATGTGAATTCTGCGCAGAAGTCGCGGTCTGAAACTGCATCTATGCTGTTTTGGGTTATGCCGGCAAAGCCGAGTTTCTCTGCTGTGAGATTGCGGTCTATCGGGAGGGTAGACCCGGCAGCCGCCCCGCTGCCCAGAGGCGATATATTAACCCTTGCAGCAAGGTCTTTAAGCCGGCCTTTATCTCGCTCGAACTGCTCCACGAAGCTGAGAAGGTATGCAGCTATCACAATCGGCTGCGCCCGCTGGAGGTGCGTATATGAGGGCATAACGTCTTCGGTGTATTTCTCTGCGAGCTCAGCGAAGGCCATCTGCAGGCAGCAGAGCTTCTCCAGCAGTCGGTTTATCTCGTCTCTCATCCAGAGCCGCATATCGGTTGCGATCTGGTCGTTGCGGCTTCTGCCGGTATGGAGTTTGCGGCCGGGGTCGCCTGTTTTCTCAATCAGAGCCGCTTCAACGGCCATATGTATATCTTCCTGAGACACATCAAACTCGAAGCTGCCCGCCTCGATCTCAGCCTGTATCTCCAGCAGCCCCTTAACTATCTGCTCACGCTCAGAAGAGCTTATCAGCCCCTGCTGCTCGAGCATCTCGCAATGGGCAATCGAGCCCTGAATGTCGTATTTATAGAGCCTTTTGTCGTACGATAAAGACTCAACGAAATTCATCGAAAGCTCGTCGGGAGCATTTTCCAGCCTGTTCTGCCAGCTTTTCTGTTTATCTGTCATAATTAATTGTATTCTAAATTAAACCATCGACTGTTCTGAAATATCCAACATTTCATACATACTGCAAGAATCAAAAAGGGCAGTTGAAGACGAATCTTCACGCAGATTTTTCTGCGCTGTTTCTATTGCCTGCGGCGAACTGTCTATCCCTATCCAACTTCTGCCGAGCTTTTCCGCAGCTCTCAAGGTGCTTCCGGAGCCGCAGAAACAATCCAAAACAGTGCTGTTTTTCAGCGAAGATGTCTTAATTATCATCTCCAGCATTTTTGAATTTTTCTCAGTGGGGTAGGTGGGGTATTGCGGGTCTTTGAATTCCCATATATCCTGCACCCTCTTGCCATCCTTTTCGTCTGCATATATTATTTTTCTCGGGTTACCATTGGAAGACCATTCCAAAAGCCCCTGCTCATCCCAGCTCTCAAGCGTTTGAACATCCACCCGCCAATGCCTTCCGGCTGGGGGCTTCATCCCTTTGAATTCTTGAGAAGACCTTCCGTTTTTAGTTTCGCCCGGGGCATGGATAGGTACTGTGGTATATCGCCTGCCCTGTGAATCTGTTTTTGGGAACAGCTTTTCTTTATCCTTCTCTGAGTAATCCTGCCTGGGCTCATTCCAGATTGGATTTTTTGCTTTGGAGTAGAAAAGAATCATATCTTTTATATTGCTGAAACCAGTTCGATTGAAATTTTTCGGGTTACATTTTATCCTGCTTATATCATTCCTGAAATTTTCAATCCCAAAAACCTCATCCATCATTACCTTAACGTAATGACCGATTTTACAGTCAGTGTGCAGATAAATAGAGCCTCTCTCAGAAAGCAATCTTTTCAGCAGGATAAGCCTTTCCCTGAGGAACTCTATAAACTCGCTGCCCTTTATTTTATCCGAGTATGCTAAACTGCCCCCATTTGCTGAGCTTACGGTGGAGCTGCGGTTTAGCGACACCTTGAAATCCGTTCCAGTTGCAAAAGGCGGGTCTATATAGACTAAATCTATACTGCCTTCAAGCCCTCTTTCTTCCAAGAGAAGCTTCAAGGCTTCCAAATTTTCACCTTTTATTAAAAGATTTTTCATCATTTACCTTATAAACTGTATAAGAATTCCCTGAGCAGCAATGCACTCATTATATTCTTTTCAGCAGAAATTTCAGTTAGCTCTGTGTACATTTTGTTTTTTCCCCGGATGTACAATACGCCATCCAATACCGCAACAGCAACCGCATCAACCTCGGCATCCAGCGTTGCCAGAGCATCTCTGAACTGCGAATTTTGATGGCCGCCGAAATCTGTAAGAAATTTTGCTTCCCCGATTACATATTTACCATTAAATCTTGCAACTAAGTCAAGCCCCTTATTGTGATTATATCCTAAATGTTCTTTTGCGAAACGCATCAACTGCACATCACTGCCTTCAAGAACAGCATCTTCATTATTGGAGACAAATTGCTCCAAAGAGCAGGGCTTCAGACCTAAAGATTTGCTTGCCGCCCATTTTCGAAACATAGGCCCTATCTGACGGTTTGTTTCTTTCGCCTCGCTGCATTTCTGATAAATCAAATCCAACCCCATCTCATAAAGACGGCCGGACAATCTGTTAATTGTTTTTGGGTTTCGCTCCAGCGAGCTTTTATCCCGACGCAGGTACGCTACATAACTGTCCTTAATTGGGAATAAATCAAACTCAAGAAGCCGCTTAATTAGTTCGTAATTATTGCCCTTGTTGAATGCGGCTTCTACCTTGCCCCAAGCCTGCTTGTCTATGTTTCTAATACCTTCAGGAATAGTAGGATAAACAGAATACAAATCATCAAGGTAAGACCTTTGGTTAGCGTATTCAATGCTTAGTTCAAGGTATCTATTCATATTTAATTTTTTCACTCCTAAGGAAAATCAAACAATTTCATAAATTATCGCCTTTAAGAAGCATAATGTCAAAGCTCAATATTGAGGCCTTCGCCGAAGGTGTTTTTGGGTTGTGGTTTCTTGTCTGGTTTTGGTTTTTTGTTTCCCGGCTTTCTGGGGCTTTTGCGGGGTTCTTTGCCGGCGGGGGATGGTTTTTGTTTGGCGGTTTTGCCGGGTGCAGCGCGCATACTCAGCGATATTCTCTTCCGCTCGGGGTCTGCGTCTATCACGGTAACCATCACCTTCTGATGAACTTTCACTACGTCCATCGGGTCTTTGATGAATTTATCGGCCAGCTCGCTGATATGGACGAGCCCGTCCTGATGAACGCCCACATCCACAAATGCACCGAAGGCGGTTACGTTTGTAACGATGCCGGGAATTTTCATTCCGGGCTTTAAGTCTGTAATTTCATTGAGTCCTTCTGCGAAGCTGAAAATCTCAAACTGCTTACGCGGGTCTCTGCCGGGCTTTAGCAGCTCTGATTTTATATCCAGCAGAGTTGGCCTGCCAATCTTATCGGTTGTGTATTTATCGATTTCAATCTTAGAAACCAGCTCTTTGTTTGCGATAATTTCGCTGATTCGGCTTCCGATATCCGAGGCTATATTCTCAACAATTGAGTAAGATTCAGGGTGAACTGCGCTTGCATCGAGCGGGTTGTTCCCGCCTCTAATCCGCAGGAATCCGGCGGACTGCTGGAAGCATTTCTCTCCCACTCCCGAAACCTTCTTGAGCTCTTCTCTGCCGGAGAACGCCCCGTTTGTATCGCGGTATTCGATTATCCTGCCGGCGATTGCAGGCCCGAGGCCTGATACGTAAGTGAGCAGCTGCCTGCTTGCCGTGTTTATATCCACGCCCACACTGTTCACGCAGCTGATTACCGTATCATCGAGGCCTGCCTTGAGCTTTTTCTGGTCAACATCGTGCTGATACTGCCCTACGCCTATCGATTTGGGGTCTATCTTCACGAGCTCTGCGAGAGGGTCCATAAGCCGGCGGCCGATGGATACCGCCCCTCGTACCGTTAAATCCTTCTGCGGGAATTCCTCCCTCGCCGCCTCCGAAGCCGAATACACAGAAGCGCCCGATTCATTCACCATAACCACAGGGATCTCCCTGCCGAAATCAATCGCCTTGAGGAATTCGCCCGTTTCACGGCTCGCTGTACCGTTGCCGTAGGCAATGGTCTCGATGTCGTACTTTTCGCAGAGGGTCTTGATCTTCTCTTCAGCCTCTTTTCGTTTCGCCTCGCCGGTATGCGGGTAAACCACATCATCATAAAGCAGCCTGCCCTGCCGGCTCAGGCATACCAGCTTGCAGCCGGTACGGAAGGCGGGGTCTAGGGCGAGCACGCGTTTTTCGCCGAGTGCGGGAGAGAGCAGGAGCTCTCGAAGATTCTCGCTGAAAACCTTGATCGCCTGCTCGTCTGCGAGCTTTTTGGTTTCGAGGCGGATTTCAGTTTCCATAGACATACTGAGCAGCCTTTTGAAGGCGTCCTCGCCTGCAGCCCTCACCTGCATTGAAGCCTCATTTGCAGCTGTAATATATTTTTCTTCGATTATCGAAACCGCCTTATCTGCGGGGGCTTCGATATGTAGAGTGAGCAGTTTCTCAGAAGCGCCTCTGCGCATAGCAAGCACCCTGTGCGACGGGGCAGTTTTTACAGGCTCAGACCAGTCGAAATAGTCCTTGAATTTTTCCGCCTCCTCTTCTTTGCCCTTTACAACCTTCGTTATAAACCGGCCTTCCCTGCGGAAAAGCTCGCGGATTTTCTCACGTATATCTGCGTCCTCGTTTATCATTTCTGCGATAATATCCCTCGCCCCGGCAAGAGCTGCCTTCCCGTCAGGCACTTCCTTCTCTTGATCGATGAATTTCTCTGCCTCTTTTTCAATGCTCTCATCTTCCTGCTTAAGCAGAAACTCTGCAAGCGGCTCGAGGCCTTTCTCCTTGGCGATGGTTGCCCTGGTTCTTCTCTTCGGCCGGTACGGCAGGTATATATCCTCAAGCTTTGAGAGCGTTTCGGCGGCCATTATCTCGGCCTTTAGCTTATCTGTAAGCTTGCCCTGCTCCTCTATTGTTTTGAGGATAGTCTCTCGCCGGGAATCCAGCTCCTCAAGCTGGGCAAGCATATCACGCACAGAAGTGATCGCTACTTCATCGAGATTGCCTGTAGCCTCTTTTCTGTACCTTGCGATAAACGGTACGGTACATCCTTCGGTCAGGAGTTTGGCAGTTGATTCAACCTGCCCGGAGCTTATGCTCAGGCTGGCAGAGATTTTAGATACGTGGTTTTTATTCATTTCAAATCCCATATTTAATAAAAAGGTGCAGCCGAACATCATACGGACTGCACTGAAAGAATATAGTTGTAAGCTGGATTAGAAAACTTTAGCTATGAAACTCTGCTCCGGAAAATTCGAGATTATTATCAAGGGTAACCGTTGCAAAGCGGCCTTCCAGCCAAGCACCAGGATTTATAAATACGGTGCTTCCGATTTTCTGGCTGCCCCAAGCCTCGTGCACATGCCCGCTAACCGCTAATACGGGCTTATAGTTTTCAGCGAATTTGCGGATATTCTTGTTTCCCTTGCGGGAGCTGCTTCTCCCGCATCGCTCTGTTCCGAAGGCAGGTTCGTGAGATATAACCGCAAGCGAGCGGCAGTTTTTCTCGGCGATGGAGTTTTCGAGGATATCGTAGAAGTTCAGCGGGAGCCTTCCCCGCTCCACCCCGCTCACGCCTGTAATGCAAAGGCCTTCGGCAAAGCCTGCCTGCCCGTGCACGCTGACACCGAGATGCTCAATCATGCGGGCAATCTCGCCCGTATCGCAATTCCCGCCGACAGCAAATACGCTCTTGCAGAATTTTTGGATATGGCTGATGATCGCTTCGCCCTCGTCGTAAGAGCCGAAACCTGTTATATCTCCGGAGATCAAAACTGCATCTGCCGATTCAAGCTCTGCCTCAAGCTTATCGCTTCTGGGAAACCTTGAGTGGATGTCTGAGAGTAATACTAATTTCATACTGCTCCTTTCGGAAACGGTATCAAAGCAGGCCTTCCTTTTCATCAATCCCGAACATAATGTTCATATTCTGGATTGCCTGTCCGGAAGCGCCCTTCACAAGATTGTCTATCGCGGCGAAAACTGCAATTCTGCCCTTAACCGCTGCCGGATATATATGGCAGTAGTTTGTCTTGGCAACGTTTTTCACCTCTGGGGGACTATCCAAAACCTGCACGAAAGGTTCGCCTTCGTAGAAATCTTCAAACAATCTTTTGAGCTCTTCCTGCGATAGATCCTTTGACGGGCGGGTGTAAATAGAGGAAATTATGCCTCTGTCGAAGCTTCCTATGTGCGGCTGGAACAGCACGTTTACCCCGCTTCCCGCAACTCCTTCGCAAATCTGTTCAATCTCGGGCATATGCCTGTGCGAGCCGATTTTATATGGGCGGATGTTTTCGTTGTGGTTCGGGAAATGCAGTCCGGGCGAGGGCTTTTTGCCCGCTCCCGTCGCACCGCTTACAGCGTTTACGCATATATCCTCCGGATCTACGGCTTGAGCCTTCAAGAGCGGGGCAAGACCGAGAATCGCACCTGTAGGGAAGCAGCCCGGGTTCGCCGCAAGATCTGCCGAGGCAAGCTCGCTGCGGAAAAGCTCAGGCAGGCCGTAAACTGCTCTGGAGATATTTTCCCTGTCGGTATGCGGGGCGTAGTGCTGCTCATAAACCTCTACGTCTTTAATCCGATAATCAGCGCTGAAATCCACAACCTTCAGCCCCTTTTCCAGCATCCGGGGCACAAAACTCATCGAAACTTTGTGCGGAAGACAGCACAGCGCAGCATCCGCTGTATCTGCGAGCTTATCGAAATTTAACGGCTCTATATCCAGCCCGCAGCGCCCCGTAAGCCGGGGGTGCATAACGCTCGCCGGCACAGACTCATCCGATGAAGCTGTCAGATAGGTAACCTCAGCAAAACGATGACTGAGAAGCATCTCTATTGTATCTCTTCCTGTATAGCCGGTGGCACCGATCACTGCCGCACGAACTTTTTTCATATTTTTTCCTAAATTTTACTTGACCTTAAGAATAAGTTTGATATTTTTATATCAATAATAAAATATCAAACACAAAGCCAACACTACACTAATTACAGACACCTTTTACATTTAGCCGGGTTCACCACACCCGGCTGCTCTTTTTTAAATACTAACAAAATTCGATTATCCTTCAAGCATTACAAAATCTGCGAATTATATGTGTGCCTCAATATCTCCGGGAAAACCCTTTCGAAGCGATGCTGAGACTCGCTAAGGATTTACTAACCGCTATTCCCCTGTTTAATCGGATAAACACTTGCACTCACGGGCAGACAATGACATACACAAGTGAACGCAGACACTCAGGTACATTCGTATATTTCATATCTCTACAAAAAATTTCTCTCTGCGTAGGCAAAGCCTTTCAATTCAACATTTTATAATTCCAATTCACTTTTTTAATGTTTTTTTTGAAAAAATTTACAGCAAGATGCTATTTAATGTTATAAGCTTTAATTTTAACCGTTTAGAAGTAAAATTTATTCTTATGCATAACAAAATGGAGCGTTTTAATGGACAAAAAGTTTTTCAGCAGAAGAAATTTCCTCAAGGCCACAGGAGCGGGCGTTATAGCTGCCGCAGCGGGGAGCTACGGCTTAGCCGCTCCCACAGACAGGCCTAATATAGTTGTTGTGCTCGTTGACGATATGGGGTATTCGGATATAGGCTGCTACGGCGGCGAAATCGACACGCCCAATCTGGACAACCTCGCCCAGAACGGAGTTCGTTTCAGCCAGTTCTACAATACAGCAAGGTGCTGCCCGACACGTGCAAGCCTTATGACCGGCCTCCACCCCCACCAAACCGATATCGGCCATATGACAAACCCGCCGAACAGCAAAAAGCATGATAAAGGCGTTGAGGGCTATCGCGGAAGTATGAACAAGAACTGCGTTACCATAGCAGAGGTGCTTAAAACCGCCGGCTATCATACATATATGGCAGGCAAATGGCATTTGGGTATGTCTGAACGGCATATGTGGCCTCTTCAGCGCGGTTTCGACAGATTCTACGGCATATTAGCGGGAGCTTCAAACTTTTTCCGCCCCGAACCTCCAAGGGGGATTACACGGGATAATGAACAGATTGAAATCAACGACCCCAACTATTACACAACCGACGCTTTTACGGATAATGCGATAAAATTCATTAAAGAGCAGAAAGATCAGGAGCCGTTCTTCCTGTATCTGGCCTACACCGCTCCGCACTGGCCTCTTCACGCAAAGAAGGAAGATGTGGAGAAATTCCGCGGCAAGTATATGAAGGGCTGGGATAAGATTCGAGAGGAAAGAAACAAGCGTCAGATTGAGATGGGGCTTCTGAAAGACTGGGAAATGGCTCCAAGGGATGCGAGGCCTTGGGATTCGCTCAGCGAGAAAAAGAAAGACGAAATGGACTACCGAATGGCAGTTTATGCCGCTCAGGTTCACTCGATGGACTACAATGTTGGCAAGCTGGTTGAGTCTCTCAAGAAGCAGGGCAAGCTGGATAACACGCTTATTCTGTTTATGAGCGATAACGGAGGCTGCGCAGAAGGCGGCGAGCTCGGAGGAGCTCCGCTGGATAGAGTGAACAACCCGAAATACTACGGCTGCATCTCCTACGGCAGGGCATGGGCAAATGCCTCCAACACGCCTTTCAGGAGATACAAGCATTATGTGCATGAAGGCGGGATTTCAACGCCGCTTATCGCACACTGGCCAAAAGCAACAGCGAAAACCAAAGGCACAATCACCCACGAAACAGGATATCTGATTGATATTATGGCAACATGCACCGACCTTGCGGGAGCAGAATACCCTGAAAAATTCAAAGGGCATAAAATCCCGAAGAGCGACGGAATCAGCCTTGTCCCTGCAATAACCACAGGCAAAAGGCAGGGACATAAGTATATGTTCTTCGAGCACGAATATCACGCAGCAGTGAGAAAGGGCAAATGGAAAGCCGTTCGCCACAAGCTCTGGGAAGATGAAAACAAATGGGAGCTCTACGATATGGAGGCCGACAGAACAGAGCTCAGCGACCTTGCAGAAAAGAAGCCTGAACTCGTTAAAGAGCTCTCGCAGAAGTGGTATGAGTGGGCAGAGAAAGTAAACTGCATACCTAAACCCGGCAGAAAAGTAAAACGCTAACGGCAAGGGGCGATAAAATGAAACGAAGAGATTTTGTAAAATACGCCTCAGCAGCGGCCTTCAGCCTCGGAGCGGGAAGTCTGCTTGAGGCGGCAGGACATTCAGAGAAACCGAATTTTGTTTTCATTATGGCCGACGACTGCACATTTCGAGACATCGGCTGCTACGGCGGAGACGCCCACACACCCAACATAGACAAGCTCGCAACGCAGGGAATGAAGATGAACAACTGCTTTCAGGCTGCCCCGATGTGCTCGCCTACAAGGCACAACATCTACACAGGCCTGTACCCCGTTAAGAGCGGGGCGCATCCAAACCATACCTGCGCCAAAGAAGGGACAAAGAGCATAGTTCATTATCTCAAACCGCTGGGCTACAGAGTTGCCCTTTCCGGCAAGCGGCACATACATCCAAGAAGCGTTTTCCCGTTTGAATACAGCAAGAAAAACAACAACCCTGATATGAAGGTGATTGAAGAGCTTTTCCACGACTCCAGCGAGAAGGGCAATCCATTCTGCCTGTTTGCATGCTCAAATGAGCCGCATACGCCATGGAACAAAGGCGATCCATCTCAGTATGATGCTGAAGATTTAAAGCTGCGTTCTTATATTCCTGATACGCCGGTTGTTCGTGAATCTCTTACCAAATACCTTGCGGAAGTAACCTACTTCGACAAGCAGGTTGGTCAGATTCTCGATCTGCTCGATAAACACAACCTCTCAGAGAACACGATGGTTATGGTGGTTTCAGAGCAGGGCAACGCCCTTCCGTTTGCCAAATGGACTTGCTATGAAGACGGCCTCGGCTCGATTATGATTGTCCGCTGGCCCGGAAAGGTTAAGCCGGGAAGCCAGAGCGATGCTATCGTGGAGTATGTTGACGTAACGCCTACCTTCATTGAGGCGGCAGGCGGCAAGACCCCGGAAATCCTCGACGGCAAAAGTATGCTCGGCCTGCTCACCGGCAAAACAAACAAGCATAAAAGATACACCTTCGGCATTCAGACAACTAATGGGATATTTTTCAGTGAACAGCCGTATCCAATCCGCTCTGTTAGGGATGAGCGGTACCGGCTGATCTGGAATCTTATGCCTGATAACAAATTCGAGAATGCTGCAACTGAGCGGTCTAAAGAGTTTGAGTCTATGCTGAAGCTTGCAGAAAAAGGCGACAGGCACGCAAAGCACTTTACCCATAAATATCAGCACCGCCCTGAATTTGAGCTTTACGATGTTAAAGCAGATCCTGCAAATATCAACAATCTCGCAGACAATCCGGGCTATGAAGACACCTTCAATCGCCTGAAGGCAAGGCTTGACGAGTGGATGGCTCAGCAGGGAGATAAGGGCATAGAAACCGAACTCAATGCAGACAAACGCAAATGGAAGTTCGTTAAAAAACACAGGGACAAATAAATATGAAACGAAGAGATTTTGTAAAATACGCCTCAGCAGCGGCCTTCAGCCTCGGAGCGGGGAGTCTGCTTGAGGCGGCAGGACATTCAGAGAAGCCGAATTTTGTTTTCATTATGGCCGACGACTGCACATTCCGAGACATCGGCTGCTACGGCGGAGACGCCCACACACCCAACATAGACAAACTCGCAACGCAGGGAATGAAGATGAACAACTGCTTTCAGGCCGCCCCGATGTGCTCGCCCACAAGGCACAACATCTACACAGGCCTGTATCCGGTGAAGAGCGGGGCATATCCCAATCATACCTGCGCAAAAGAAGGGACAAAGAGCATAGTTCATTATCTCAAACCGCTGGGCTACAGAGTTGCCCTATCAGGGAAACGCCACATCCAGCCCGAAAGCGTTTTCCCGTTTGAATACAGCGGCAAAAAACACAACCCTGATATGAACGCTATCGACAAAATGTTCTCTGAGTGCACAGAAAAGGGCGATCCGTTCTGCCTGTTTGCGTGCTCAAATGAGCCGCATACGCCATGGAACAAAGGCAACCCTTCTCAGTACGATCCTGACAAGATTGTTTTGCCTCCATATCTGCCGGATACGCCGGTTATGCGTAAAAGATGGGTTAAATATCTTGCTGAGATAACCTATTACGACAATCAGGTTGGGCAGATCCTCGAGCTGCTGGATAAACACAACCTCTCTAAGAATACGATTGTGATGGTGGTTTCAGAGCAGGGCAACAGCCTCCCCTTTGCTAAATGGACTTGCTATGAAGACGGGCTCGGCTCGATTATGATTGTCCGCTGGCCCGGGAAGGTGAATCAAGGAAGCGAGAGCGATGCTATTGTGGAGTATGTTGACGTAACGCCTACCTTCATTGAAGCAGCGGGAGGTAAGATGCCGGAAATACTCGACGGCAAAAGTATGCTCGGCCTTCTCACCGGCAAAACCGACAAGCACAAGGAATATACATTCGGCCTCCAGACTACCAGAGGAATTTACTACAGCAAAGAGCCTTATCCAATCCGTTCAGTGAGAGATAATCGCTATCGTTTGATTTGGAACCTGATGCCTGATAATGAATTCCAGAATATGCTCACTGAAAGGCCGTATCCGGAATTTAAGTCTATGATGGAGCTCGCTGAGAAGGGCGATAAGCATGCTCAGCACTTTACCCATAAATATCAGCACCGCCCTGAATTTGAACTTTATGATGTTAAAGCAGATCCCGCAAATATCAACAATCTCGCAGACAATCCGGGCTATGAAGACACCTTCAAACGCCTGAAGGCAAGGCTTGACGAGTGGATGGCTCAGCAGGGAGACAAGGGCATAGAAACCGAGCTCAATGCAAAGAAGCGTCAGTGGAAGAATGTAAGGAAACAAAAGAACAATTAGCTTAGAATTGGAAAGGTATAACAAAAATGAAACGAAGGAATTTTCTCAAATATGCCCTGAGCTCAGCGGTGGCCGCAGCAGCGGGAGGCACGCTCAGCAAAGCAGCTTCGGCGGATAATTCTCGCCCTAATGTGCTTTTGATAATGGCAGACGACTGCACCTACAACGACCTGCCGATTTACGGCGGGCAGAATGCGATAACGCCTAACATCAACAAACTTGCAAACGAGGGGTTAGTATTCAATAAGGCATATCTCTCAGAAGCGATGTGCCTGCCGTGCCGGTCTGAGCTTCAAAGCGGGCTTTATCCAGTAAGCAATGGTGCGAGCTGGAATCATTCTTTTTGCAGGCCGGACATAAAAACAGCGCCGCACTATCTCGACAAACTGGGATACCGTGCAGGGCTTGCAGGCAAGAGGCATATCAGACCGGAATCTATCTTTCCGTTTGAATTCCTCAACGGCTTCGATCAAAACTGCGTGAGAAATCCCACCCAGCCTCACGATACCAAATATATAAAGCGTTTTATGGAAGACGATTCTGCTCCGTTCTATCTTACTGTGGCCCTTGTTGAGCCGCATGTCCCGTGGGTTATGGGGGATGCGAGCCAGTATCCGAATAATGATATAAAGCTCCCGCCAAACCTTGCAGATACACCTAAAACCCGCACGAATTTCGGGAAGTATCTCGCAGAGATAACCTATATGGATTCGCAGGTGGGCGATGTGCTTCAGGCTCTTGAGGAAACCGGCAAGGCCGACAATACACTTGTGCTTTTCTCTTCAGAGCAGGGCTCACAGTTCCCGGGGAACAAATGGACAAACTGGGATACCGGAGTGCATACAGGATTGATAGCCCGCTGGCCGGGAGTTACGCCGGCAGGCCAGCGAACAGATGCATTAGTTCAGTACTGCGATTTCCTGCCTACGATACTCGATCTTGGCGGAGCAAATCCGAAGCAGTTCAAGTTTGACGGAAGCAGCTTCCTCGAGGTGATAAAGGGCAATACAAACAAACACCGCGACTACGTTTTCGGGATTCACAACAACGTGCCGGAAGGGCCTCCGTATCCTATAAGAACCGTTTTCGACGGGCAGTACAGATACATCCGCAACCTCAGTCCAGACAGGATTTACATCGAGAAACACCTGATGGGGAATATGGACTACTGGCATTCGTGGGTGTCTAACTGTTTCAACAATGAAGATATGTACGACCTTGTGGAGAGATACGTCCGCAGGCCTGCAGAACAGCTCTACAAGACAACCGATGACCCGTACGAGCTAAACAACCTCGCCGAAGACCCGAAATACGCAACGATTAAGCAGAGGCTCAGCGACAGGTTAGATAAGTGGATGGCTGATGAAAACGACCCGGGCGCACCTATTGACACAATGGAGGCTCTTGAAGCATCCAGAGATCTTAATCACATATACTAAAGCAATTTAACGTCTCTAATTTTTACCTTAAAGGCTCTGATTATTCAGGGCCTTTTCTATGCGCTCAAGAGCAAGATTCAGAATGCTGCGCGGCGAGGCAAAATTGAGCCTCACCCAGCCCGGGGCATCAAAATCTTTGCCGTCTGAAAGCCCAACGCCATATCTTTCGAAATGCGCGTGCGGGTTTTCGAGGCCGGTTTTCGTGCAGTCCAGCCAGTAGAGGTATGTGGCTTCAGGCTCGGCTGGAACAATGCCGTATTTGCTGAGCCTTTCGGTTACCAGATTGCGGTTTTGCGTGAGGTATTCAAGCAGGGCTTTCCGCCAGCTTTCGCCATGCTGATAGGCAGCTTTAGCAGCCTTAATTCCGAATACATTCGGATGAGAGGAGAGGTTTTCTTTGGCATAGGCGAACCTCTGCCTTATCTTTCTGTTTGGTATAACCGCAAAGCCTGTCATCATACCGGCAATGTTAAAGGTTTTCGATGGAGACATAAGCGTTATGGAGTTCTGCTCTATTTCCCTGCCGATAGAGGCGATTGGTGTATGCCCGCTTTCGCCCAAGAGAAGGTCGCAGTGTATCTCGTCGCTGCAGAGCAGTGCGCCGGTTTCGAGGCAAATCTGGGCAATCCTTTCAAGCTCGCTGCGTTTAAAGCATCTGCCTGAAGGGTTGTGCGGATTGCAGAATATAAACAGTGAATCCCCGCCTGAGAGTGTCTGGCGAAGGTTATCAAAGTCTATCTCCCATCTGCTTGCGTTCAGGGTGAGCCTGCTTTTCTCCAAGTTCATACCCTGAAAAGGCGGAACGCTCAAAAACGGCGGATAAATCGGCGTGTTTACTGCAGCTCTGCTCCGATTTTCTGCTGCCCTGCAGGAGCAGTTCAGCCCAGATACAACGCCTGCCGTATAGACAATCCAATCCGGATCAATCTGCCAGCCGTAAAACTCCGCCATCCTCTCTGCGATGATCTCGTCCAGCTCTTTGGCAACGGTGTATCCGAGAATCGGATGCTCTGCCCTCTGCCTTACAGCTTCAAGCACCTCCGGCGGGCAGGCAAAATCCATATCCGCCACCCACATCGGCAAACACTCACTTTTGCGGTATTTGTATTCCTTCAGTGCATAAGTGCCGGATTTATCGATTATTCTGTCAAAGTCTGGCTCCATCTCCGCCCCGGGCTGCTTTTGCAATTAATTGCTCTGTCCTTCTCAATAGCTGGGATAATCTGCTCTATTGACAGATTCTCGGGCAATATCGATTCATCCTTGAGGCCGTAGAACAGGGCGAAAGAGGTATCCTGCGTGTGTTTGCCTGTGAATATTCCCTTGGATGAGATTTTATTTGTTGCGAAAGATGCCTTGAGGTTGAAGCCGCTGTTGCCAACGAGCACTATGTCCGGGCCGTGCTTGGCCTCAGGCCCGTGATATATATCCTCCCCGCGATAGATATCCTTGACAACCTTCTTGCCGTTAACTTTCCAGCCCGCAAACAGCTCCATAAGCTCCTCCGAGACCTTCGGCCTGTCCGATCTGGAAACGCTGCCCTGCGGGTACTTATCTTTGAGATTTATATATATCCTTGCAGGATCGAGGGCGAAAGCCTTGCTGTGGTAGGCAATGTTTTCCCAGCCGGGCTTGCCTGCGAATTCAAGATAGCCGTTTTTGGAAAGGAAGTTGTTCACATAAACATCGTAATCAAGCTTCTCGAAACCGTGGTCGGACATAAGCACAAGCAGATCATCCTCGCTCATCATCGAAGCAATCTCACCTATAATCTTATCGATTCTGCTGAAATGAAGAGTGAAAGCGCTGCTGCAGCGGTGATTGTCATCTTCAAAAGCATCAAATAAAAAGTGCATAAGCCTGTCTGTGCCGGTGAAAACGAGCATAAAGTTCTGCCAGTTGTTGTATTCGTTCCAGAGATACCTGTACACAGAGATTCTTGCATCCAGCGTTGCCTCAACATCATCCAGAAAAGCGTTGATTGATTCGTGAGCTTTTCTTGAATCCACATCAAGGCGATAGTCGTAGCTTTTTATATCGTCGAGGATTGTAGGCGGGTAAACGCTTTTGTTGATGTCTATAGACACGAAGCCCGAGATATGTGCCCCGTTCATCTTTCTCACAGGATAAGTAGCAGGGACATTGATTATAACAGACTCACCTGGCCATTCATCCCAAAAGGGGCTGGCCTTGAGGTTTTTGTAATTTGGAAAAGTGAGCTGGTATGAGTTTGGCTTGAGCTCGGTAAACCCGTATATCCCGTGTTCTCCCGGGTTTTTGCCTGTTATTATAGAAGACCAAGCGGTGCTCGAGACTTCAGGTATAGCGGAGGATGTTTGGCGGAACGCCCCCTTCCTGACGAGCTCTGCCATATTGGGCATAATCCCCATATCAACGTACTTCTCAATAACCTTTACAGGTACTCCGTCAAGTCCTACCAGAACAATTTTGCCGCTCATTGATCGCCTCCCTAAACGATGAATTAAAAATTCACATCCATACCCTCAGCAAGCATTTTGGCTTTCAAAACTATAAGTCCCATCTCAAGCTGAGGATCAGAGTTCACTGTTTCTTCTGCACTGTGTTTCTTCTTTCGGTCTTCATCTTCACTGAAGACATGACCATCCTGAACTAATATGTCATTGCCCTGCTGCACATCAAAGTAGTCCTCGAATTCGCTTCCGTACATCTCAAGCTTCACATCCGGAGCGATGCCCCAGTCTTTCCTGCCCATCTTCTCAAGCTGATATCGATTTTTAACAGGCTGCCCTGAAGGCAGGTAATAAAAGGCCATCGTATATTTTAGCTGAGCCCCTTTGCCCGGAGCCGCTGTAACGGTTTGAACGCTTCCCTTGCCGTATGTCCTTGAGCCAACCAGCGTAGCGCGTTCGTATTTCGGATCGCTGAGGGCGCCTGATACAATCTCCGATGCCGAAGCTGAGCCTTCGTTAATCAGAACCACAAGCGGGCAGTCCGGCAGGAATGTCTCGTGCTGTGCAAAATGCTCCTCGGGAAGCCCCATTCGCGGCTTTGTGCTCACGACAGGCCCTTTTTCAATGAACATATCAACGATGTCAACCGCTGTGGAAAGAAGCCCGCCGGAATTGTATCTGAGGTCTAATATCAAGCCGTTGAGGGCGTCTTTCCGCATATTTTTAATAGCCTTTTTCATCTGCTCGGTTGTTGCTTCTGAGAAGCTCGTAAGGCGGATGAGGCCTATATTATTTTCCTCGTCTATCAGGTAAGACCAGTCTTCCTCTTTCTGTCTCTTCCAGCCCTTAACCGTTGGAACAACAATTCTGCCTCTCTCAATCTCTATGATTTCGGTTTTGTCCGAACCCTTGTGCCGCACTTTGAGGCTCACGGCAGTGCCTTCGGGGCCGCTTATCTTCGAAACAGCGCAGTTTATGCTCATTCCCTCAGTGGACACGCCGTCCACCTCAAGTATTACGTCTTCTGCATCAAGGCCGGAACCGAATGCCGGCGTGTTTGGAAGCAGGCTGTTTACTATAAGCCTTCCGCCTTCCTTGCTTATCTCCACGCCGATGCCGGAAAATTCCTGAGTGATCGATTTCTGGAACTCCTTCACGAAGAAAGGCCATACAATATTTGTGTATGGGTCAAGCTCACTGAGAACCGATTCGGTGAATTGCATTATCAAAACTTCAGAAGGGAGCTTAAGAGTTTTCTTGTTCAAAGCCAGCACTTCATTGAATGCCTGAAAAACCTGCGTATGGTAATAATTCTCGAGTATGGAGGAGGTGTACTTATCCTTTATCTTCCGCACTCCTGCAACGTAATCATTGATCCCGCTTTTATCAAAACTCACAGCAATATCTTCATCGGGGAAAGAAAGCACCTCTGCAACCGTGATACATCTGTCCAGCCCTGTATGAAGCATTTTTTCGAAATCGAGCGGGGTGATGTAGGTGTATGTAAGCACTTTGATCGTGCGTTTGAGCATAATAAGCTCAATGCCCTCTGCCCTGTTTTCGGCTGTCTCGCAGGGGGAATCAATGAAGCTGCTTTTCACTGTCATTTTCTCAAGCAGGTTATCTGCCTTATTCTCATACTCCTCATTTTCTTCGTAGAGGGTGTTCAGCCAGTAGTAGCAGCCGGTGTAAGACTCTGCCCACTTGCCTTCATCCTCCAGCTCCATAGCCTTTGAAACTGATGCTTCCTTGAGATTTTCCATCAGCTCACTGCTTAGCAGCTTTTTCTGCTGGGCTTCTGTGGCGTATTCTTTGATATTGCTTACAGCCACAAAGAAATCGATAAGCGCTTCTGTTTCGCTGTCTTTTTCCTCTTCATCAGTGCTGTTCTGCGCTGCGGGAGGCGCTATGTTTTCAGGGTTCTCAGAATCCTGCTCCTCTTGAGATTCCTGCTCTTTTTCTTTATTCTCAACGTACTGCTCTGCAAATTCCTCAAGCTTAAGCATATTGGACAGCTCGCCCTTGAGGCAGTCGTCAATGAGTTCCTGAAGCTCTTTCTGCTTTTCTTCGTACTTATCTTTACGAAATTTCTCACGCCTGCCGGAAAACTCTTCGTAGCTGCTCAGGAGCGTTTGAACTTTGGCAATACCATCTTCAGAGCTGTTCTGGGCTATTTTCTCCGCCTTGCTGAAGTTTCCTTCTGAAATTGCGATGCAGGCTGAGTTTAAGTCTTCGCCGGCCATCGCAGCAGTAAAGGCAATAAGGATGCTTGCAGCAATTATGCTTAGTCTGTTTCTCACGATAAAACCCGAAATTAATGTTAACATTTTACAGAGTATTCTACAGATAGAGCTGTTTATGACAATCAGCTTTTTGGACTTTAAAAAAATCTGCCTTCGGCAGACTCATAATAAGTATTCCTATTATCTATGCCGATTTTTCCTCTCAGTTCGCAGCTTTTTGAAATTCTTCCGGCAGAAATCAGCTTATAAGCCTTAGTATTGTGCAGATAATTATGGTATGATTCATATCAAGCTTTAAGAAACAGACAAATTTCCGGCCGGGCTTTACTCATCTTCACCAAAGAATCTGCAAAGCTCTTCTACAATCTCTTCAGGCTCTGACATTCTGCCTATATTGCTTGTCCCGCAGGCAAGGTGGCCGGATTGAGGACCTATAGTTCTTACTCCGGCATCCTTCAAGAGCTTTATATTCCTCTGAGTTGCGGGATTGCTCCACATATTATTGTTCATGGCAGGAGCGATAAAAAGATTCCTCTCCCAGCCTGCACATAAGGCCGAGCTGAGCAGATCATCGCAGATGCCGGAGGCCATTTTGCCGATAATATTTGCAGTAGCAGGGGCCACAAGAATCAAATCACTGCTGTTTACAGGGTCCAGATGGGTTATAATATTTTCTTTTGAATCCCACATGGAGGTATAAACAGCTCCTGCGCTTACAGCCTCAATGAGTTTGGGCTGGATAAGTTTGCAGGCGTTTTCAGTCATAATCGTTTTCAGCAATGCACCTTTTTTCCTGAGGCGAGAAGCGATGTCCGCTGATTTGTAAGCCGCAATACCGCCTGTTATTCCGAGAAGTATGTTTTTGCCCTGCATAAAACTGCCTGCTAATCTTCTTCTATCTCGTATGTAATTTTATCTTCGAGGATCTCCTCCACAACGATCTCTATCATTGTTTTGTCTACAGTATCCTCGATAAGCGGGCGGGCGCCGTCCATAAGCTCCCGCATCCTCTTCTGAATAAGAGCTGAAAGCTTAAAGCTCCCGCCTACCTTGCGATATATTTCATCCCGTTTCAGTGCTTCAATCATAATAAAGACCTCTGATTTAATGTGAGTTTATTATTTCCTGTACTTCGCTTACGGCTTCATCCAGCACGTTATTAACTACAAAATGCTGGTAATTTTTTTTACCGATTTCAATCTCTTTCTCTGCCTCTTCGAGCCTTTTTCTTATAGTTTCTTCGCTGTCTCTGGCCCTGTTTCTTATTCTTTTTTCCAGCTCCAGCATATCGGGCGGCATTATAAAGATCATCCCCGCCTCCGGCCACTTTTTCTTTACCTGCAGTCCGCCCTGAACATCTATCTCGAGAATAACGTTTTTCCCGCTCTCCACGGCCTCCTGCGTTTTGTCTGTGGGGGTTCCGTAAAGATTCCCGAACACCTCGGCATATTCAAGGAACATCCCCTTTTCGATGCGTTCTTCGAATTCGCTGCGGGAAATGAACCAGTAATCAATGCCGTCTTTCTCGCCCTTGCCGGGCTGTCTTGTGGTAGCTGATACGCTCAGAACAGCGTCAGTTTTATCGAGCCTTCTTACGATAGTGCCCTTACCTACCCCGCTCGGTCCGCTGACTACAAACAGTTTACCCTTACTCGACATTCTGAACCTGTTCTTTAATTCTGTCTATCCGGCTTTTTACATCCACAACAAGCTGGCATATCCCCGCATCCGAGGCCTTGCTGCCTATCGTATTTGCCTCACGAAACATCTCTTGAGCAAGGAAGTCCAGACGTTTGCCAACGCCCCCGCCCTTCTGGCAGATATCACGAAACTGCTTTATATGTGATTTGAGCCTTGAAACCTCTTCCGAGATATCAGAGCGGTCTGCAAAGACTGCCGTTTCACGGATGAGAGTATTCTCATCAACGCTTATCTTGGCATCCTTCATAAGCTCATTGATTCTTTTCCTGAGCCTCTCTGTGTATTCCTTAACCACTATAGATACCTTCCCTGCAATATCATTCAGGAAAGACTCGATTTCATCGCAGTTTTTCAGCAGATCCTTTTTCAGCTCTGCGCCCTCTTCGCCTCGCATAGCTGTGAGTTTATCGCAGGCCTTTGCTACAAGCTCCGCTGCGGCTTCATTGATTTTCGCCTTCTGCTCATCATCAATCTCATAAGGCTCTATCACGCCCGGGAGATGGAGCAGATTTGCGGCGTTGATCCTGAGCATACTGCTCTTATCAGAATAGCTGCTGAGCTGCTTTATATAGTAGTTCAGGGCAGATTGATTGAAATCTATAAGGGGCTTTTCTTCGAGTGATTTAACAGAGAGCGTGAGGGTTATATAGCCTCTTGTAAAATGCCCCCTGAGCAGTTTGTCAATCCGTTCTTCCAGAAAGCAAAGAGTTTCCGGGAGCTTCAGGCTGGTTTTGAGAAATTTATTGTTTACCGCCCGAACCTGCACGGAAAAAGCCATCCCGCAGCTCTCAAGATAGGCCTCGCCGTAACCTGTCATACTGTAAAGCATTTCAGAACCTTTAAATCAATGAATGCTTATTTCAAACTACACGAGCAGCAGAGAGTTTTCTCACTGCTGCCCCTGTAATTGTTTTTTTCACTTTTAAGCAGCTTTATTCAGTATTATCCTGCTGCTCTGCCGCCTCTTCAGCGGCCTCGCCGGAAATGGATTTGAGCTGCTCTTCTGCCTCGCCGGCAGACTGCTCTGCAGACTGCTGAACATCATCAGCCGTACTTTCAAGCTCGCTCTGAAGCTCCTGACCAGTTTGCTCAGCATTTTCGCCAGTTTCCGTTTGGCCGGACTCTTCAGCCTCTTCATCTATAAGCATAGACTCATCCACAGCCTCAATGTCAGGCTGTTCCTGCTTGAGCTGTTCCAGATCCGTCGGGCGGTAATATTTGGCCATCACCACACTGAAAATAAGGAACACCGAGACAAGCCCTATCGTTACCCACGTAAGGAAGTCTCCGGTTTTAGTTCCGAGCAGGCTCGTCGAACCAGCCCCGCCAAAGGCAGAACCAAGCCCTCCGCCTTTACCCTTCTGGATAAGGATGATAAGTATCAGCAGAAGACCCGAGAGAGCCCATATCACCGCAATGATACTCATTATTACCGGTACTTTGGCAAATGGTAGAAGCATTTGTTATCCTTTAAAATTTCCTTCAAAGGCCGGCGAACAACCTGTTAAGTGCAGTTCGCAAGGCTATTATTATATCATTAAAATACTAACTGAAAGCGTATAAAGGCAGAATCCCCTTATACTTACTTATAGAGCTCTTCGGTTATTTTCACCATTTCCGAGAAGCTGTCAACCTTGAGCCCTGCCCCGCCTACGAGAAGGCCGTCAACATCCTTGCAGCTCATAAGCTCTTTTGTGTTCTTAGGCTTGGCAGATCCGCCGTACTGAATGATGATATTATCCGCTGCATTCTTGCTGTAAAGGTCTGCGATAACGCCTCTTACAAACTCGTGAACTTCCTGAGCCTGCTGCGAGGTGGCGGTTTTGCCGGTGCCGATAGCCCAAACCGGTTCGTATGCTATGGTTACCTCTGCAAGCTGCTCTTCGCTGATGCCCTTGAGCCCTTCACGAAGCTGCCTCTCGCACACCTGACTGGTTTTATCGGCTTCTCTTTCTTCCAGAAGCTCGCCGATGCAGAGGATAGGCTTGATGCCTGCCTCAAGAGCGGCTATGGTTTTCTTGTTGATAAGCTCATCGCTCTCGCCGATTACGTGCCTTCTCTCTGAGTGGCCTGTGATAACGTATGAGCAGCATACATCCTTGAGCATCTCGCAGCTTATCTCGCCTGTGAATGCCCCGTTGCTCTCGAAATATACGTCCTGCGATCCAACTGCAACGTTTCCATCAACAGAGAGGCTTTTCGCAACAGACTGAAGGTAAACAAAAGGCGGGCATACCGCTACGTTCACGCCCTTCACATCTGCGATTGCCTTCTCAAGCCCTGAAGCGAGCTCCACTGCATACTGGCTGTCTGTATTCATCTTCCAGTTGGCTGCTATGAATGGTTTTCTCATTATAATTTGCTCCATTTATCTATTTTAAAATTCATATCTGTAAAGTTTTGTTTACTAATCCGTCTCACCTGTATACCTCGGGAAACTGCCGAGTATCTGAACCTGTATAGTCCTGTCGTGAAGTTTTTCAAGCGCCTTGATAATATTCTCATCGGTCTTATGCCCGTTTATATCTGCAAAGAAATGGTATTCCCAGTTCCTCGTTTTATTCGGGCGAGATTCTATTCTTGTCAGGTTTATGTCGTATTTATCGAACACACCGAGCACATCAAATAATGCCCCGGGTTTGTGAGGCGTTGTAAAAACTATCGCCGTTTTATCGTCGCCTGTTTTGGGCGTATCTCGGCTCGAGATAATCAAAAAGCGGGTTACGTTATCCGGTTTGTCCTCGATTTTCTCGTAAAGCACGTTCAGCCCGTATATCCTGCCGGCCAGCGAAGAGCCTATAGCTGCGCAATTATCTGATTGTGCGGCAAGCTCTGCTGCCCTGGCGGTAGAGGCCTCGGTGATTATTTTGCCCTCAAAGTGGTTTTCTGTAATCCAGTTGCGGCATTGGGCAAACACCTCGGGCTTTGAGTATATCTTTTCGATCTCTTCAAGCCTGCATTTTGCGAGCAGGTTGTGGTGTATGGGCATTTCCATCTCTGCGCAGATCATAATGCGGGTTTCGAGGAAGGCATCAAGCGTTTCCACAACGCCTCCGCCCGAGGAATTCTCCACAGGCACCATACCGAAATCGCACTGACCGCGGGCAACCTCATCAAAAACACCCCTGATATCTGCAAGCGGCAGATAATCCACGCTCTGCCCGAATTTCTTCATCGAAGCCTGATGCGAATAGCTCCCTTCCGGACCGAGAAACGATATCCTCAGAGGCCTTTCAATGAAGAAAGACCCGCTCATAAGCTCACGCCATACTGCCACGAGAGTTTTATCCGGCAGAGGCCCCTTATTCAGCTCGCATATCTTCGATAGAACCTGCGTTTCCCTGTCAGGCGCATACACAGGCACGCTGCCGCTGCGGCGCTTAAACTTGCCTACCTCAACGACTACCTCCGCACGCTCGTTGATTAGCTCCACGAGACGGGCATCTATCTGATCTATTTTTTTTCTGAGCTCTTCAAGTTCCATAATACACCTGCGGGCTTTGCAGCCTGCCGGAAGCTTCTATATACAGTACTTCTGCGAATAAAACATACTAAATAGCAGGGGATCCTGAGCATAAAGCGCAAAATGTCCCCAGCAAACCACGGACTTATAACAAAAAAACGTTTTTTAGTCAACAAAAAACGCTCCCCAATTCCCCCAAAGCCTTTCGGTTTGTGCATTTTTCGGCAGTTTTTTCACGGACTATTTAGACATTTCTGGTTGACATTCATTCTGATTTAACGGCAATTTGTTTTATTTGTGTTGCAATTACAGTTATTTTACTTTTAACGCGGGTATTTGGATGCACTTCTCCCGCAGTTGTATTTTAAGATGCTTGAATTTTAGATTTTTCAGGCTCTGCAGTTTACAAGTGATCGCATTTTTTTATGCTTATTTTCCATAACACTGCCGTAAGCTATGCCAAGCATAGTTATCAGTGCCATATCTACACGAGTCCTCATCTTCTCCAGCCCCCTTATGTAGTGATTTTCAAATCCAAAAGATACATCAAGCCTGCTGAATGTACGCTCTACTGAGGAGCGTTTTTTATAAAGCCTTTCCCATTTCAGGCTGCCCCTGGCTACGGCTGTAAATATGCGGGGATTAAGGGCTAAGGGGATTCTGATACTCGAAGCTATACTGCAATTCTCGGCATTAGGGCAGCCAATCCCGTAATGTTTTACGGGACAGCGGTATTTGAGGGTCTCTCTGTTCTTTTCAAAGCCAGCAAATGGCATATTTTTCAGTTTTAAGTTGCCTTTTTGGCGGCAGTAAACTCTGCCCTTCTGATCGTAAAAAACAGTAAAGGAATCATCTACAGGCCAGTAGTCAGCCTTTCCCATTTCCCGGGAGTCGATCACTGCCTTAATACCATCTTTGCGTAAAAGCTTTTTATTAAGATCTCCAGAGTCATAGCCTTTATCTGCAATTAAGTGTTCAATTTTATCTTTGACCTTGGGGTTGCAGCTGCCAACAATTTCTTCTACCTGTTTTACTTCTGATTCATTTCCTGGAGTTACCTTTCGCTGAATAGGAAGCTCGTACTTTGCATCTACGAGTAGATGCAAAGTATAGCCAAAAACGCTTACCTTTTTAGTAACCTTGCCTTCTTTGTTAGTGTAACTCTTTACTGACCAGTCGGCATCGGTGTCTCTTCGCCCGTCATCAGAAGATTTATCTGTTTCCTTGATTGCAAGACTTGGAATTGTTTTGCCGTCAATAGCGACATCTTTTCCAAAATTAGGAAGCTTTTCAGAAAGCTTGGATACAAGATTTTCAAAAATATTTGAAAGCTTATTTTCGTGTTTTGAAAGCAGCTTAAAGAAGTTTGTGTATGCATCATCTGAAGGAACTGCCGATTGCCCCAATGCCGGATTGAAACCGCAAAGCTGGCGGAGCAAGGGATTGCGGCTGAGCTCCCTGCGAAGGGAAGCTATGCTGTTATGCTCAAAGACAAATCCTGCCAGAAGTGAATTCCAAACTGCCCGGATGGGATAGTCATTTCTGCCCCTGCCTCGAACTTTCTCCAGTGAACGCATTAATTTTTCATCCGGCAGATGAGAAAGCACAAACTCAAGGCGTTCTAAATCTTTGGAATTTTCTAAATTTTCCCATGAAAATAAATATTTGTTTTGTATAATAGCCATTGGTAAGTCCTTCTGTTTTAATTACTTGTGAATTGTATATTTTAAAATATACGCAGGGGACTTACCACTTTTTTTTGCTGTTTGATGGGGTAAAATTTAACTTTTTTTTGACTATGCGACGAAACTTTAGGCCTGAAGCATTCAAAAAATGGATAAAAATGTTTTTAAGCCAAATACTAAGCCTTTAAATTCAATAACTTACGTGCAAACCGAAAGGCTCCCCCAAAGTGTGCGACATTATTTTTTGGCAAAGCCGTTTTCAGCCGCTAATCTCCGCTTAGATTTATTAGCCGCTGAGCAGCTCTAAGATACGCTAAGGTTTTTTAATGCAAGATTAGCCGCTAATCAGCGCTGATTTTTCTCTAATGATTTTGCCACTCGCTACCCTGCCATCCGCCTCAGGCGGACTTGCAGCTCTGCCACTCTGCCTCAGGCGGACTTGCAGCTCTGCCACGAGCCACGAATCTATCCGATTGTTCTCCGCCTTCGGCGGACAGGCTCGGGAAAAAACATCAAAGCTGCGGGGTAAAGGTGCGCTGGTCTCATTCAATTAACCCTTCTCGCCGCTTTCGCACCCATTCGAGGAATTCGGCGTTTTCCCTGCTGCCTGCGGTGAAGATCGCAATCCGAAGCTCGTATGCCCTGCTGGCGTAGTTCTCCCCGCCCGGCTTCATCCCGAGCCTATCGGCAATATACTCACGAAACTCCTTCATAGTGAAATCCCCGATATCCCCGCGAGTTTTCTCTCTCCCGCCATGGCCGGAAGTTTTTTCTTCCGAAGGCGAAGAACAAAGAGCCCCTCCGGAAGGCTCTTTTGTTCGAGACGCCGCCTTTTCTTTTTTATTTCTTTTATTTTTTAAATTATGTGTGTCAATCTGACACTTTTCAGTGACAGCCTGACACCCCTTAGTGACATTCTGACACGACTTAACGCCATCCTGACACGTGTCATTTTGTCGCTGTGTCAATCTGTCATACCCTGCAAGGCGGTTGTCTGCTGTGAATATGGTTCGATTGCTGCCGGATTTGTGGACTCTGATCAATCCCGAATTCTTGAGCTCCATCACAATCCTTATCAGAGTTCTCAGCGAGACGCCGCAGATTCCGGCGAGCTGGGCGTTGCTCATTCTGCAGCCCTTCGGCAGCCTTCCAGCGGCGAGCACGAGCTTCTCAGCACCGGTCAACGGCAGGTTCAAAATGTCTGAATCGATCTTGATATAGTCGATCATTTCCTTCTCCTCATTAACGAATTTTTCGATTTTCTGGCGGTTTAGGGCAGATCGGAAACGAGGCCAAAAAAAAACAGAATTTTCTCAATCTGCCATAGCCTATAAAATAAAAATGACTCTCACCCTTGGCGAGATGTTAAGGGTTTGCGCGAAAAATCCGGACTGAATGAATGGAGGCAATCCCATAAAACCCTGCGAGATAATGAGTAAGAAAAATTGAAAAATTTTTGTTTTTCGCAGCTCTTGAGCTATGAGATTTTAAGCCGCTAATCGGCGCTGAGATTTATAAGCCACTGAGCAGCTCTAAGATACGCTAAGGTTTTTTAATGCAAGATTAGCCGCTAATCAGCACTAATTTTTCACTAATGATTTTGCTACGAGCCACTTGCAACTCTGCTACTCGCCACGAGCCATCCGCCTCCGGCGGACAGGCTCTCTGCCTGCGGCGGACTCCACGTGCGGCTCTGATTGTCTTTAGTATTACGCAGCGATTTCACAAAAAGAGATATTTAAACCGAGCCACGCATGTAGGCCCGCCGCAGGCGGGACGGAATAAGTGGACAATAGACGTTCATCACAGACTGGCCGCAGCAATTACGGACTGAGTCAGAGGCACACAGAGGTTATTAAATAAATATATCATTCTCTCCCTCCGATTACTTCGATGTTTTAAATCAAATTTACATCAGAGAAAACATTTTCATAAATGAGGGGAGAAGCTCTCTGCCGGCAAGTACGCTGCTACCGCAATACATAATCCTGCTCTGATGTGGACAGTTTTTTTGACAGAGCCAGTCCGCCTGTGGCGGAGAGTTATCGGAGGAAACGGAGGGGATATATTTTTGACAGGATTTACAGCCCCGAACCTCTTTTGCTGCGGGGCAAGGATTTACAGGATAAATATTTAATATAGGAAAAGGCGGAGAGAAAATTTTTCAGCCGCTAATCATCGCTGATTTTTCTCTAATGATTTTGCCACGAGCCACTTGCAACTCTGCCACTTGCCACGAGCCATCCGCCGCAGGCGGACTTGTTCTCCGCCTTAGGCGGAAAATAAGTGGACAATAGGACGCAGGGGAAAAATATTTAATCAACAATAAATGGGTAACTGTCCCTATTAAAATTCCGCTGCAAAAAGCCTACAGTCTGCAGCGGTTTCCGCCGTTAGCGGGCGTCGCTGTTTGCAGCAAGCTTTTTGCGGGAAGCGGGAAAATCTTCGATACCCGCAGCCTCAGCAATCTTTAAGGGCAGATCAGTATTATCCATATACTCGCCGAATTTCTCTGCGCCCGCTCCGGAAGCATATATCGGAACCGGAATCGCCGTATGGCTGAATGTTGTCCATGTGAGCCCGGCCTTCTGGTTGAACATATGGGTAGCCGCTACGGTAATCGGTTTGTATCCGCCAAAGCGGAGTCTGGCTTCCTGCCTGTGAAGACCGCTTTCGCCCATCGTTGCATCATATGCATCTTCGAGCCTTTGTTTATCGTAATCGGAGAGCTTGGCATATTCGAGCCCGAATACATCCTTCAAGGCATCCTTCACGGAGCCGTTCATATCAATGGAAGTATCCCACTCGCCGCCAACCTCTTCAAGCCTTTTGCTCTTATGCTCATCAAGGAACGACTTGTTGAACATTTGGTATGAGGCCGTCTGGGAGTTTAGCATAGTGCAAGCTGTTTTGTAGCCCGTGCCTGCCCAGCCCATAGTCATACCGCCTGTTTCGTGGTCTCCTGTTACAACAATAAGCGTTTCTTCGGGATGTTCATTCATAAACTCAACCGCCTCACTGATTGCCTCATCCAAGGCAATCACATCCCTGAGGGCTGTAAAGGCATCGTTGGCATGGCAAGCCCAGTCTATTTTTCCGCCCTCCACCATCATAAAAAAGCCTTCCGGATTATCGAGAAGGCGAATCCCTTCTCTTGTATAATCAGCTAAAGACATTGAATCTGCCGGCCTGTCGATCTCATAGGGCATCGCCATACTGCTGTCCAGCGTGTCCGGCTCGAAGGCATAAACTTTCCGGCCCGGGCTCACCTCCTGAAGCTCTTCTTTGCTGCAGGCAATCTTGTAGCCCGCCCTTCTGGCCTTCTCCACAGGGTCATTTTCCGGCGCTGCCTTTTTCTTCCCCGGCATAAAGACGCGTTTTCCGTCTTCCACCCTCGCCCCTTTCATTCCGCCGCCGGCGAAATAATCATAACCGCTGTCTGAAAGCTGGTTTGCTATATGCCAATAGCTGTTTCGTGAGGGCTGATTTGCATAAAAGCAGGCTGGTGTTGCGTGGTCTATTGAAACAGTGGAAACAATTCCGATTTTCAATCCCTTTTCCTTCAGAGCGTTTGTAATTAAAGGCAGCCTTCTTTCCCGCTGAGGACCCATGGAGATTGTTCCAACTGAAGTCTTCTCGCCGCAGGACATTGCAGTGCCCGCTGCTGCGGAATCGGTGATGAGCCTGTTTGTGGCGTAGTTCCTGTGAGAACCGGCAGTATCAAGATTGCTCATAGCGAGCTTTTTCATCCTTGAGCCGCTGGAATCCTCAATACGTCCGTTTTCAACCATAGCTTCAGCTGCATACACCTGAGTGCTGGCCATTCCGTCTCCAATGAAGTAAAAGATATATTTTGCCTGCAACTTGGAATCAGGGCAGGTTTGCGAGGCGGGGAATCCTGAAGCTGCAAACGAAACGATGAAAAGAAAAAGCATTATTTTTTTCATTATAATCTCCTCGACTGCTGAAATCCTGCTCATAGCAAGATTGTTGACATTCAGCGAAATATTTTTACCCTTCAGCTTAGTAAAATATATAGTATTTCGGCCTGCATAATTTACCCAAAGGCCGAAAATAAGTTTATACAAAATTAGTTAATTTTTTATTAGCGGTTTTAAAATGAGCAGATTTTTAATCCCCGCATTCTTGGTTTCCGCTTTTTCCTCTGCAATACTCACCCTACTGGTAAGAAATATATCCCTTAAAAAGGACTTTCGGTCTATCCCGTCAGAAGACAGATACAATCCTCATTCAATAGCCCTCGGGGGCGGGATTGCCATAATTATATCAATAATACTCAGTTTTGCGATATTTTTCCCGCTTGCAAATGTTTTTAATCCCGAGCTTATGGCTATTTCTCTTTTGGCAGTTTTTCTGTTCGCAGCAGGCCTTACGGACGACATTAAAAACCTTTCACCCCTCCAAAAGCTCATATTCCAGACTGCAGCAGCAACTCTTGCCGCATTTTTTGGAGGCGGCAGGGTTGAGCTGTTTATCGAAAGCAGACTGATCACAGCCGCGATGAGCATTTTCTGGATTGTCCTGCTTATAAATTCATTTAATTTTCTTGATAATATGGACGGGGCGAGCGCCGGGATAGCGATTATCGTATCCGCTGTTTTGGGCAGTGCGGCCTGCATAAGCGGAGATTTGGAAAACGCTGTCTTTGCGGCAGTTATCTGCGGAACCCTTGCAGGCTTTCTGATATTCAACTTTCCCCCCGCCAAGATATTTATGGGCGATGCGGGGTCTTTGGTGATAGGGTTTCTTATTGCTCTTCTCACGCTCCGAATCACATACTACAATGAAACATCCGCCATAGACAGCCGGGCAGCGGTATTCGTTCCGCTAATTGCAGTGGCAGTGCCGCTGTATGATTTTATAAGCGTTACGCTTCTGAGGCTAAGCCAAGGAAGAAGCCCTTTTCTCGGAGACACTCAGCACTTCTCCCATCGCCTCAAACGCAGAGGACTTAGCGAGAGGCAGGCAGCGCTTACGCTCTATCTGGCCACGATATGCACTGGGCTCGGGGCGGTATTTCTCAGCAGGGCAACTCTCATTCAGGCGGGCGTGATTTTCACTCAAACTCTGATGATTCTTGGTATAATAGCAATACTCGAAAAAAACAATATAAACAAAGAAACCATAATAAATGGCAGCGAAAAAGAAGAAAAAGACAACTAAAAAAATGCTCCTCCTGTGCTGCGGCTTTTTCCTTGCTATGGCCGGAGTGAGGCTTACTACCGTTGAAGCCTTAGGGATAAACAGAATAGACCCCTTATCTGATATACCGGTAAATTTCAGATTCCTGATGATTACCGTATCGTGCCTCATTGCATTCTGCATTTATCTTTTCTCCCGCCTGCGTTCTTCGAGCCCCGGCTGGGCGAAAAACGGCTCGGAGATTCCGGCCTTGATCTTTGCGGCAATCGCAGGGCTGCTCTGCTTTTTTGCATCTGAGAAAAGGGCTGCTGTCAACCACAGCCTTATGCTCATCTCGGGGCTGTGTCTTTTTCAGCTTATAACCCAGCTTGAAGACAGAAAACTCGCAAGCAAACTCATTCTCGCTTTGCTTTTCGGGGCGTGCGCGGTGAATTTTGCGGAGGGGATCTTCCAGCTCTCTCAGAGCAATGAATATATTATCAAGGCCTACGAAGAGAACCCGCAGGCTCAGCTTGAAGCCCTTTCGATCACCCCGGGAACTCTTGATGAGTTTATGTATGAACACAGGCTTTATTCAAACGAAATCAAGGGATTCTTCACAAACAGCAATGCGATGGGCTCTTTGGCTCTGCTTTGCTTTTTCCCGTCGCTTGCTTTGTTTCTCTCAAGCTTTCGTGAGAAGAGCGAAGCCAAATCACGCCTGCTTCTCGGCGTTCAGACAATCTGCATACTCGCAATGGTTGTTCTTGCCTCGAGTAAAGGCTGCTTTCTTGCCCTTATTGGAGGGCTGGTTTTGTTTGGGGCCTGCTTCCTTTTCAAAGCCGCAGGAAGAAAAAAGTCTTTGGCCTTCTGGGGCATTGCAGCAGCGGGGCTTTTGGCAGTTTTGACTGCAGCAGCTTATGCAGGGCTCAATCAAACCCTCCCGGGCGGAGGCTCAATGCACGTTCGCGGGCAGTACTGGTTTGCAGGGGTTAGAATGCTCGCTGATAATATCTGGGGGGTTGGTGCAGACAACTTCCGCTTCTTCTATCCCCATTTCAAGCTGCCTGAGGCTATGGAAACCGTTACAGACCCGCACAACTTCATTCTCAGCCTCGCCTGCCAATTCGGGATTTTAGGGCTTGCAGCTATTCTGGCAGCATACGTGTTGCCAATCTGGAAGAGCTTCAAGAATGATTCAGACAATCAATCGCTTCAGGCTGAGAGCTACAAACCAGCTGCCTTACTGGCAGGCGCAGGGGCATTGGCTATGATTATTCTCCGCCCACTGCTTATCCCTGTGCAGTACAGCGAAAATTCAGGGGCGAACAGCTATGCAGCGGCTATTATGTTCATCTTTCCTGCAGTTGTATTCTTCGGCTGGGCGTTTTTCCTCTCCAAGCACGGCGTGAAGAAACTGAATTTCTCAAACCTTAAAACAGGTCTGCTCTGCGGGATCGCCGCCTTACTAATCCACAACACTATAGACTTTGCAATCTTCGAAACGGGCAATTTCCTCGCATTCTCCGCTGCCTGCGGGCTGCTTTTTGTAATAAGCAGACAGCAGAAAACTGAACCCGTTAAAGGACTAATCCCTAAAACGCTAATGTTTTCTTCAGCAGCCGCTATTATGGCAGGGGTTATATTTTTCGCTGCAATCCCAGCTTGGAAAATGAAAAACACCTTCCTCGCAGCAATGCAGACACGATTCCAGAATGATGCGGCTTTGAACAGATTCGCAAATTCTGATCCGCTCAGCAGTTGGCCGGCATCGCTTACAGGGAAGGCCTATCTGAGAAATTTCAGAGAAAACCAAAACGAAAAACTGCTCGAAAAGGCAGAACAGATGTTCACAAAACAGGCTATGCTGAACAGAGCGAGCTTCAAGCCGTACCTCAGGCTGGCTGAGGTGAGCGAGCTGCAGGCGGAAAATTCAATCAGCAGAGGCAAAAAAGACAACCTGAAGGATGCGTGCAGCTACTACCAGATGGCAATTATGCGATACCCGGGCAAGGGCGAAATTCACCTGAAATACGCTCTGGCACTAAAAAAACTCGGCAAGGATGAGCAGGCTCTGAGAGAATTCAAGGCGGCAAAAAAAATTGAGCTGATGTTCAGGGAAGAATTCAGGAGAAACTACCCCGAAGAGGAGCTTATCTCAAGAATAGGCAAAGAAAAATTCAATATAATTGAAGAAAATATAAGCAAGCTCAGCGAAACCCTTGAATTAAGCACGGAAACAGATAAATGAAAAGGTTTGTTACAGCAGCCGCAATCACCCTGATAGGCTCAATCTGTTTTGCAGAAAGCCTGAAGCTGCCTGAAGCCGGCGGATTTGAGATAAGCTTCAAGGCGGATTTTGAAAAAGGAAGTGATATCGGGCTGATTATGTGCAGCAGGGAAAATCCATTCTCCTTCTCCAGCACTAAACCAGCCGCAGAAAAAGCCCTGGGCATAGGCCTTCAATACGAGGAAAAAGATGACAAAAAGAAACGCTCATCAATCTTTCTCACAAGCAGCGGACTGATACTCGAGAACAAGCCGAGCACGCTTAAATTTGAAGGCAGGCGGGAGATTAAAATAAAGCTTACGCCCGTATGCGGCGGGCGG
Organism: Sedimentisphaera salicampi; assembly: GCF_002117005.1. Taxonomy (NCBI): domain Bacteria; kingdom Pseudomonadati; phylum Planctomycetota; class Phycisphaerae; order Sedimentisphaerales; family Sedimentisphaeraceae; genus Sedimentisphaera; species Sedimentisphaera salicampi. Next base: position 2,452,686 of record NZ_CP021023.1, on the reverse strand, counting down.
GAATTAACTCTCTGGACTGACGGCATCAAGCACAGCTTTTACAGTGATTATTTCCTGCCGGATGCGGTCTATCCGCTCAGCCGGTTATATTTCAGCGAGAAGGCCGAGGTTATGGATTTATCAGTAGAGAAAACAGGCGAGGGCTTTCAGAATTCAAAGCCGAAAGAGCTGCGCTGGGAGGGCTCAGGATACTGGAACAGGAGCTCAAAAACCCTCAGCCTCCCTGAAAGCCTCGAAGGCATCGGCAGGGTTACTCTCGACTGGAGGCTTATCCCGAAAAACGACCCGTGGGACAGGGTGAACAGGCTCTTCGCAGAAGAGAAAGGGCAGGATTTTGAGATTGCCCGCATCATCACAAGCTACAATGAAGCCGGGGGCAGGTGGAAGCAGGATATAACACCTCTTGCCAAGCTGCTCACAGGCGAAAGAAAGCTTGCCATGCAGGTTGACGGAAATTTCGGCTGGGAAATCACTTTGCGGTACTACAAAGGCCAAGGAAGGGAGATTCCCCGCAAGATCTTCCCGCTATGGAACGGGAAATTCCGCTACGGCACGCCCGAGGTGAAAGGGCTTGAGGGCATAGAGCCTAAAGAAATAAAGCTTCCGGACTGGGCAGAGAGAGCAGAATTTTTCAGCATATTCACAGGCCACGGCTGGAAAGGAAATAAAGGCCACGGCGCTGAATTTATAAGGAAATGGCGCAAGCTCAGCGCAGGCGGGAAAGAGTTTATGAGCTATCTCTGGCAGAGCAACAACGAATTCAACCCAATAGACCATCAGGGCGGGACATGGCATATAGACAGAGCCGGCTGGCGTCCCGGATGCCTTGTGAGGCCTTGGATAGTGAGCGTTCCAGCCGAAGGCGGCAAAAAGCTGAAATTAGATTACGCCGCCGAGCCGTACTCAGCAAACTTCAAAAAAGACTCCCAAGGCAGAGGATACCATGCCCAGCACATTGCAGCATCCTGCCTTTTAGTTTATGATTAATACGCAATGGCAGAAGATAAAGGCAAAATTGAGCAGATTCGCGAGCAGATAAGGCAGTTCCCAACCGCCCCCGGGCTGTACTTCATGAGAGACAGCAAAGACGCTGTGCTGTATATCGGGAAGGCGAAGAACCTTCGTTCCAGAGTCTCGAGCTACTTCCTGCCCAGCTCAGACATCCATTCATCCCGAGGCCCGAAGATTGCAGAAATGCTTGAGCAGGTGTGCTCTGTGAGCTTTCTGGAAACTGAGAGCGAAGTTGATGCAATACTTCAGGAGGCGCGGCTGATAAAAGACATAAGACCGCCCTACAACACCAACCTGCTCGACGACAAGACCTTCCCGTACCTCCAGATTACCACATACGAAGACTTCCCGGGCGTTTATATCACCCGCAATCCGGGCGAGAAACGCTGCCGGCTGTTCGGGCCGTTTACGGCAATCAGAGAGCTCAGGGGGGTTTTGGTGCTATTGCAGAAGATATTCAAATTCAGAACTTGCAGGCTGGAAATCTCAGAAAACGACGAGAAACGAAGATTCTTTCGCCCCTGCCTTCTGCACAGCATTAATCAATGCACCGCCCCGTGCGCTGCAAGAATCAGCAAGGAAGAATACCGCGAGATAATCGAAGAGCTCACAAGATTTCTCCGCTCAAAAAGGAGCGTGGTTCTCAGGGAGCTCAAAGAGAAGATGCAGAAGGCCTCCTCCGAGCTGCGGTTTGAAGAGGCCGCTGAATACCGCGATAAGATAAATCTAATCTCCAAGCTTGAGAGCCGTGGAACTGTAAGCGAGAATGTGCAGCCTGAGCTGTTTGTTCATAATCTCTCTGCGGCAAATCAGAAACTCGCCGAGATGCTGGGCTCTGCCGATCCGATAAGGACTATTGAAGGATTTGATATCGCCCATCTGGGCGGTTCGGAAACGGTGGGCTCGCTGGTGAAATTCATAGATGGAAGCCCCTTCAAACACGGCTACCGCAGATTCAAGATCAAAACAGTTGAAGGAATAGACGACTACGCCTCAATGCAGGAGGTGATAAGGCGAAGATACAAACGCGCTTTAGACGGCCGCGAGCTTTTGCCTGATATGCTGCTCATCGACGGCGGGCTCGGCCAGCTTCACGCAGTGGAGAATGTGCTCAACGAATTTGAGGGGCAAAAGCCCTATCTCGCCTCGCTGGCAAAAAAGGAAGAGATCATATACGTATCGGGCAAAGACAAACCCCTGCGCCTGCCGGCAAATTCGCCGGTAAGAAAGCTCTTCCAGTATATACGCGACGAATCCCACAGATTCGCCCAGCACTACCACCACATACTCAGAAGAAAGGCCTTCCTTGAAGAGGCAGAAAACAAGGCCAAAAAAAGCAGGACAAAAAGAGAAAAGAAAAGTACGAATAAACCTGAAGAATAAATTTGTTTTAGATATCGGAGGATTGTATGACAGAGAAAGACGCAGTAATTATCGGAGCAGGCAGCGGCGGACTCTCCGCACTGAGGCAAATCAAAAACGCAACAGACAACTACCTTATGATAGACCCGGGGCCGCTTGGAACGAAATGCGCGAGAGTGGGCTGTATGCCTTCGAAGGCGCTTATAAAGGCTGCAAACGATTTCCACAGAAGGCATAAATTCCAGAGCGAAGGGATAAGCGGAGCGGAAAGCTTAAGCATAGATCCCGATTCGGTGATGGAGTATGTACGCGGGATGCGGGATAAATTTGCAGGGAATATGGAGAAGGTTACCAGAAAGCTCGCAGGCGATAATCTTATTGAGGCGAAGGCAAAGATTTTAGCTCCGGATATGGTGGAAGCAGGCGGCGAAAGGATAAAAACAAAGAGCATTGTGATTGCAACCGGCGCATCGCCTCTTATCCCGAGCCCTTGGCGGGAATTCGGCGATAGGATCCTCACCAGCGAAACAATCTTCGAACAGAAACACATCCCGAAAAAGATTGCCGTGATTGGGCTTGGAGTGATAGGGCTCGAGCTCGGACAGGCGCTTAGCAGAATAGGGACGGAAGTAGTGGGCTTTGATATGAAGGAAACCCTCGGTGGGCTCACGGATGAATCTGTGAAGAAGAGGGCAATAGAAGCGGTTGGCAGTGATTTCCCGATACATCTCGGCGAGGCTGCAAGGCTTTCATCCACGAAAGACTGCAAAATCACCGTCTGCTACGGCGACCACTGCGACTGCTACGATGCCGTGCTTGCGGCTATGGGAGTGAGCCCGAATATCGAAGGGCTCGGGCTTGAAAATCTTGGTGTTGAACTGAATGATAGAGGACTGCCGAATTTCAACCCCAAAACAGCGCAGATATCCGATCTGCCGGTATATATAGCTGGCGATGTAAACGGCTGCAGGCCGATACTGCACGAGGCGCTCGACGAGGGCTTCATAGCAGGCAAAAATGCAGCAGCAGGACAAGACGACTGCTTCTGCAGACGCGTCCCGCTGAGGATTGTCTTCAGCGACCCGCAGATTGCTGCTGTGGGGTATATGCGCGAGGAGCTCGAAACAACCGGCAGGGAGTTTGTTGTGGGCAGGGAGGATTTCTCCGATCAGGCAAGAGCCGCCCTCGAACAGAACAACAAGGGCCTGCTGCATATCTATGCAGACAATCAGACTGCCCGTTTCCTCGGGGCGGAGATGGCTATCCCGGGAGCAGAGCATATCGCCCATCAGCTCGCTGTAGCGGCGCAGAATCAGATGACTGTATTCGAGATGCTTCAGTCTCCGTTTTATCATCCCGTGCTGGAGGAGGGCCTTCGTTCGGCTCTCAGAAATGCCGCATCAAAACTAAAAGACAAACATACTCAGCCCGAGCTTCTGGTATGCGGGAGCTGTCCGGAATCTCCATTATGCTGATAAATCAGGAAAGGCTTCAAAATGATACATAAAGGACCATACGGCCGTGAGCCGGAAATTGCTCAAAGCGCATTCGTTCACCCCAGCGCAGTGATCATCGGGAATGTGAAAATTGGCGAAAATGTTTTCGTTGGGCCGAATGCCTCGCTCAGGGCCGATGAGTCTCAGAGCACAATTACTGTGGGCAATAATTCAAATATTCAGGATAACGTGGTGATGCACTGCCTTGAGAATTCCTCAGTGGATGTAGGCGAGAACTGCACGCTCGGGCATAATGTAATCCTCCACGCCCCCTGCAAAACCGGAACGCACTGCTCTATCGGCTTCGGCTCGATTCTCTTCAACTGCACGGTGGGCTCGAAGGTGGTGATAAAACACAACTGCTCGATTGATAACATCGAAATCGGCAGCAACAACCTCGTCGATTCGGGAATGATAATCGGAGGCGAGAAAGACATCTATAAGATACGCGAGCTCGATGTGAAAAACAGGGAATTCGCAGAAGATGTGCTGAAATGCTGCCTCGATCTGGCAAAACGCTATAAAAAGATAGAAGCTGAGATCCAAAGCAAATACCAATGATTGAGGTGCTGCTGAAATCTTTCATTTGAGAAAAGTTTCAATTTGGGTCTTTCCTGAGCGGGTAATTTTAATCTGCACTGCCCCTGCCTGAGCGGTTTTATATACGGGAAAATCATCGGATTCATAAACGCCCCGGAAATCCTGAAGCTCACCGCAGCTTGCTACGCAGGCCTCAGGCGAGAGCTTCTCGGGGAAGCTCAGATCTAACGTAGTGAGCAGACCGTGGTGCGGGAGAATGAGGAAATCCGGCGATATCCCCTCGTCCTCGAGCCTTTTGAGCAGCCAATGCTGGCTTTCCTGCTGCACGTCCGCTGTTACGGCTGTCGTTTTGCCGGCGTATTGTATAATCTGAACGAGCGAGCGGTTGTTATCTTCGTCCGCTGCCTTATTCTGCCAAAACAGAATTCTGCATCCGCCTGACTGATAGGCCTCTGGAGCTGTTTCGAGAGGGCTCTTGCAGCTGATTATATCGGCGGAGTATATACGGCCAACTTCGAGATTGCCCGCAAGGTAGTCAACGCCGCTGTAATGGTCGCTGTCGTCATGGCTGAGTGAAATGAATTCCAGCGAATCTATGCCCTGCTGCTTGAGGAATGGCTGGATAATCTTTTTCCCCGGGCGGGAGTATGTGGAAGACCCGCAATCGAGCATTGCAGTTTCCCCGCCGGGCATCTCAAGCACAATCGCCTGCCCAGCCCCAACTGAGAGCACCGTCATTTTCAGAGGCCTCTCAAACGCTCTCTCAGCAAGCGGAAAGAGAAACAGGCCAGCAGCAAGAAGCCCTGCCACGCCGGCTGCAAGTTTCCATTTTCTCCCTGCGCGGTAAAGCGAGAATGCCGCAAGGCCGATAGCTGGATAATACGCCAGAAGCGCATAAGAAGGCGGCCTTGCCAATGCAAGCTCAGAGCCGGGGAGAAGGGATAGCCTCCGCACAATTTCCGCAAACACGCCCGTAATCTGCCTGCTTATCTCGAGCGTAAAATCCAACGCGGGCAAAACAGCAGAAACCACAGCAGAAATCAGCCCGAAGGCGAGATTGAGCGTAAGCAGGGGCGAGAGGAGGATAGTATTCAGCGTGGAGTACGGATATACCGCATAAAAATGCTGCCAGATTACAGGGGCAGTGCCTGCAAACACCGCAAGGCCCACAGAGAATGCCTTAATAAGCCAAGAAGCAATTCGCTTCCCGCCGGGCATCTCAATCGAAGCGCCGGCAAACCGAAAACCGGTTAGCTTATTCAAAAGCAGATTGCAGGGTTTGGTGAATACGATAATAGAGAAAACGCTGATGAAAGAGAGCTGCCAGCCGGCGCTGTAGAGCTCGAGGGGGCGAAGCCCGAGAGTAACGAGGCAGGCAAGGGAGAGCATATTCAGGGCATTCGCCCTCCTGCCAAAGGCAATCGCAGAGAGATAGAGCAGGCAGATAAGCGTTGCCCGCATTGCAGGGCTCCTATACGGAATAACGATCATATAGAGGATGAGAAATGCCGCAGTGATTAGAGATTTCCCGCGCGTGCCGAGCCCTGTGAGGCTTAGCAGCAGCCAGACGATGCCGGCAAGTATGCCGATGTGCATACCTGAAAGGCTGAGAAGATGCATAAGGCCGGTTGTTCTGAAATTCTGATACGTTTCATCGCTGAGGTTTTCCCGCCGGCCAATCAAGAGAGCTGAAAGCAGCCCTGAAGACGGGCTCTCCTCAGGACCCATCACTGTGCGAACGGCAGTTCTCTCAAGGGAATCGAAAAGCGACGGCCTGCCCCGCTCGAGAATCTCGATCCCGTCGGAGCGAACGTTGAGGCTTGTTTGTATGCCCTTCGTGCGAAGGTATGCAGCGTAGTCAAACTGCCCGGGATTCTTTGCCTTGGAAATCGGCTTGAAAACCGCATACATAAACGCCTTATCGCCGGCCTCGGGCAGCTTGTCTTTACCGCTTACTATCGAGATATAGCAGTTTGAGCGTCCTTTTACAGCCATAAAATCCCTGCCGGCAGATTCGACAGCGAGCAAATTTACAGTACAGAATGCAAAATCCCCCCGCTCATTGATGCGCGGATTATTAACGAATTCAGCCTCAACCTGTGCGAGGGTTCTCTTGGAGATAAGCGAATTGATATGATCTGGCGGAAAATTGCGGAAGCTGGCTGCCCTTTGCATGCCCAGAAGAGATGAAGCTATGAACAAAACCGCCGCAAACCAGCAAAATCCCGCTCCCTTTTTTCGCAGAAAGGCGGCCAAAGCAAGCAAAGCCGAAAACAGCAACAGAAAAACAGCTGCTGGCAAAACCGCTGCGCCGGAGAGGATTATGCCGAAAATAAAGCCTGAAGCAGCGAATAAGAGCGGGCAGAGCCTCGCCTTCCGAGCTGCCAGCTCAGCTGCAGGCACCAGCGAAACCTCAGCCAATGCCAGATTGGCCTGTATCTGTTTACGGTTCACAAAGCCTTCCCCGCAGGGTTTGTTTTCAGCCTATCTTTTCTTTGCCTCCCATATACGCTCTCAGGGGCTCTGGGATTGTGATTGTTCCGTCGGAATTCTGATTGAGCTCCATAAGCGGAATAAGCACTCTCGGCGAAGCTATTACGGTGTTGTTGAGCGTATGGCAGAATACGTTCTTCTTGTTTTCGTCTTTGTATCGCAGGTTCATTCTGCGTGCCTGAAATTCGTAGAACCGGCTTGCAGAATGCGTTTCGCCGTAGCTGTTTCTGGAGGGCATCCAGCTTTCAATGTCGTACTTCTCAGCCTGCCCCTTGCCCAGATCGCCCGTACAAACGCTTACTACTCGGTATGGTATGCCCAAGGCCTTCATAACGCCCTCAGAGTTTGCAAGGATCTCATCGTGGAATTTGCGGCTTTCGGCTTCATCATTCTTGCAGATTACAACCTGCTCAACCTTCTCGAACTGATGGATGCGGTAGAGCCCGTGCGTGTCTTTGCCCGCAGCGCCGGCCTCTCGCCGGAAACAGCTGCTCATTGCGCAGTATTTCAGCGGGAGCTCATCCTCTGAGAGGATCTCGCCGGAGCGGTAGGCCGTTAGCGGCACCTCCGCCGTGCCCGCAAGGCTGAGCTCATCGCGCTCGAGCATATATGTCTGCTCCTCTGCGCCGGGGAAATAGCCGGTACCCCGCATTGCCTCCTCACGCATCAGAAGAGGAACGCACATTGGCGTGTAGCCCTGATTGATCATATAATCCAGCGAAAAACGAAGCACAGCCCAGTGTAGAAGGGCGCCATCACCCTTGAGGAAGTAGTTCCGGGTGCCTGCGAGCTTAACGCCTCTCTCGAGGTCTATTATGCCAAGCGCCTTGCCCAGCTCCACGTGGTCTTTGGGCTCGAAATCGAATTCCGGCAAAGCACCTTCAACACGCAATTCCACATTCTCGCTGTCATCCTCGCCTACCGGCACATCTTCATCCGGAGGCTGCGGAACAAGCAGCATAAGCCTATCAAATTCCGGCTGGAGCTCCTTGAGCTTCTCCTGATAACCAGCTTCTGATTCCTTGATCTCCGAGAGCTTGGAGATTGCGTTTTGCTTCTGGTCTTTATCCAGCTTGGGAATCTCTTTGCCGATCCTGTTCTTCTCGGCGGTAAGCTCCTGCATATTCGTTTTGGTTTTGCGGATAAGCTCGTCAAGCTCGATGAGCCTGTCTATATCCACTTCAAACTTCTTATTCGCAGCAGCCTGCTTAAAATGTTCCGGATTTTCTCTAATAAGCTTTATATCAATCATTTACTTCCTCTGAGCTCGTTTATGTAATCTGTTTGGGAGTGAAAATCTTATCAAATAAGCGGGTGATTTCCATAAAAAAATTATTACTTGGAATAAACTATGTAAATGGTTAATGAAGAAAATTTTTAAATTTCAGAAAAAGTGAGTCTCAGGCCGGGGTATTTTGGTTTATGTATGCCTTATAGAGGCGGAGGGCGGCTTCAATTCCTGAGCCGGCAGTGGCAGCAGCGGTGAAAATGATGCCTGCTGCGAGAAGGCAGTCTGAGAGCATTGAGCCTGTAAAAATCGCTGAGTGCAGAAGCACATACGCCCCGAGGATACACTGCGAGAACATCTTAATCTTCCCGAACTTTGAGGCGGAGAAATCAAAGCCCTTCTTCTCGGCAATCTGCCTTACAATCGTAACAGCGGATTCCCTGAGCAGTATTATCAAAGCCAGCGACCATCGAAGGGCGTCTGCGGCGCCTGGGGGAAGATTCTCCATCACTGGAATCTGCTGGAATGCGAAGATTATAAAGCAGCCGGTTATGAAAATCTTATCGGCGAACGGATCCGCCACCCTTCCAAACCTTGATTCCACCTTCCATCTTCTTGCGAGGAAGCCGTCGAGGAAGTCTGTGGCAGAGATAACTGCAAAGAAAACAAATGCCCAGAAATACAAACTGCCCCGAGAGGCGTCTATACCAATCAGCAATGCAAAGAGCAGGATTGTGAGAGCTATTCGGGAAATGGTGAGTATGTTAGGTATGTGCTTTTTCATACAAATTATTATCTCTTATTCTTGCCTGAACCTGTCTGCTGATCTCTTCACTGCCCACACAGCACCTTTCAAGCTGCGTTTTTCTCGAGGCCTTATCGATATATTCATCCGGCGCTGCAAGACAGAACACGTTTTCCGAAGAAACGCCCGCCTTGGAAAGCTCCTCCAGCACAGCCGAGCAGAATCCTGCTGCCGCTCCGTGGTCTTCAAGGCAGAAAAGCATTTTCCCCTCTCTTGCAAGCTCCACGATCTGCGGATCTATGGGCTTGGCGAATCTTGCATTAAGCACATCGCATCGCAGCCCGCTCTGTTCGAGAATCTTCGCAGCTTCCACCACCTCTGTAAGCACTGCCCCATAAGAAACCAATACAACATCAGCATCACCTGCCGATAGTAAAACACTCTTTCCCGTTTCGAAATCTTCGCTCAGGCTTTCGATATCGCTGAGGTTCTCCGGCAGCACATCCCGCGGGTAGCGTATTCCTACAGGGGCCTTCGTTTTCTCAGCATACATAAGAGCGCTTCTCATTTCCTCCCCGCTTGCCGGAGCGCAGAGTATCATATTGGGCAGCATTCTGAGCATACCAATATCGAGCATACCGTGGTGAGTTGGGCCGTCATCACCCACAACCCCAGCCCTGTCGATACAGAATACAACGTGCAGATTCTGCTGGGCGATATCGTGAGCAATCTGATCGAATGCCCTCTGCAGGAATGTTGAATATAGGCACACAAAAGGCGTTAGGCCGGTTTTTGCCATGCCGGCGGCCATATCCACAGCAGCGCTTTCGCATATCCCCACATCGTAGTATTTATCGGGGAAATGATCGCGGAAGATATTGAGCCCCGTACCTTCGGGCATAGCTGCTGTTATAGCGGCAACACCGGAATTCTTATCAGCTGCAATCTCGCAGAGCGCTTCGCCGAGCACCTTTGTGTAGCTCTTCTTTCCAGACTTCTTCGATTCGCCGTTTATATAGAAAGGGCCTGTGGAGTGGTACTTCGAGGGATTATCCCCGGCAGGTTTATAACCTTTGCCCTTGTTTGTGTATATATGCAGAACTGCTGGGTGATCGAGGTCTTTCAGGGCGGTGAAAAGCTCTATGAGCGAGCCGATGTCGTGGCCGTTTACCGGTCCGAAATACGAAAGATTCAGGCTTTCAAAGAGCTGGCCGGCGCTTTGCTGCATCCTGATAGCCTTCTTAAACCTCTGAACTGCCCCTTCCACCTGCTTTCCAATCAGCGGCATATGCTCAATGATAGTCTTGGCAGTTCTGTTGAGCTCTTCGTAAGTGCTGTTGAGGCGTATTTTGGAAAAAATCTTGGCTACAGCTCCTCTTGTAACGTCGATGCTCATATTGTTGTCGTTGAGCACAACGAGCATCTGCCTCGGCAGACCGGGCAGATTGTTGAGAGCCTCGAATGATGCCCCGTTTACAATGCTCCCGTCTCCCACGAAGGAAACCACCTTATCATCCCTGCCCTGATCCATAAGCCCCCAGCCAATGCCGAGACCCGTTGCTATGGAAGTACCAGCGTGTCCGACGCGGAAACGGTCGTAGCTGCTCTCTGAAGGCTCGGGAAAACCGCTCACGCCGCCCTCCTTGCGGAGAAGGCTGAATTTGTCCTTCCTGCCCGTTATTATCTTATGGGCGTAGCACTGATGCCCCACGTCCCAGAGCAGGTAGTCTTTAGAGAAATCAAAAACGTAATGCATAGCGAGCGTGGCTTCTATTGTACCTAAATTGCTTGCAAGATGCCCGCCTGTATCGCTTACTGTGCTGACTATAAAATCCCTGATCTGTTCTGCCAGCTCACCGAGCTGAGGTATTGAAAGCTGCCTGATATCCTCAGGGGAGTTTATTGCATCAAGCAGCGTTTGTTTTTCAGTTTCTCTATCGTTCATTTTTTTCTGTCATAAAGTAATTGAGTAAGGCTTTTGATATTGTCTGCTCTTTGACCGTATATTTCAAGGATTTCTGCAGCTTTGCCGGCAAGAGCCTTCGCCCTTTTTTCAGATTCTTCCTTCCCCGCCGCAGCAGGGTATGTAGCCTTGCCCTGCTGGAGATCTTTTCCAGTGGATTTACCGAGCTCTTCGGGGGTAGAGCTTTCATCAAGCAAATCATCCACCACCTGAAAACAGAGCCCTGCGTAAATTCCCCACTGCATCATATTGTGAATATCCTCAGATTTTCCATCCCCGCATACAGCCCCCATAGCGGCTGAGGCTGCAAACATCATCGCAGTTTTGTGGTTGTGGATATATTCCACTTCTTCAATGCCGGAATGCATATTTTCCGCCTCCATATCTGCAGCCTGTCCGGAAATCATCCCCCCTGCTCCTGAGAAACCGCTCAAGATACCGATCAGTTTAATTGCCTTTTCGCTGTCTTTGATTTCCTTTGCGAGGATCTCGAAGGCAAGGCTCTGAAGGGCATCTCCCGCGAGAACCGCCGAGGCTTCGCCGAATTTTACATGCACAGTGGGCTGGCCTCTGCGGAGCTGGTCATCATCCATACAAGGCAAATCATCATGCACAAGCGAATATGCATGCATCATCTCCACACTGCACGCAGCGGTAATGGCATCCTGATTTATGCTGCCGCTGAAGAGCCTGCAAACCATCTGAATAACCGCTGCCCGAAGCCTCTTGCCCGGAGAGCTTGCGGCATAAACCACAGCCTCCTTGAGCTTGGGATGGATATCATCGCGATTTTCGAGATATTCGCTGATTCTCCGGTTTACTATTTTTGCAGCAGCCTCAAGCTGTTTTGGGAGCTGCTGTTCTGTATTAGCTTTCATTTATCAAACTCTTGTTTTAATGAGAGGTAGAAAATATTTGCCAAAACAGTATATTATATTCCTGCAAGAAGCAATATCACGAAAAATGTTTCTGCTGAGGGCTAAAATAAGAGGACAATATTGAGCGAAAAGAAAGTCATAATCACCGGCGTTACAGCAGGCGGAAAGAGCTCGCTGGCCTACGGTCTTGCGCAGAAAATCGGCGCTGAGATTATAAGCATAGACTCCATGAAGGTTTATAAAAAAATGGATATCGGCACTGCCAAACCGCCGCAGGAAAGAAGAGACGTGGTAAAATACCATCTGACTGATGTTGTGGAGCCGTGGGAGGAGTTTGGCGTGAGCAGCTTTCTTGAGCTGAAAGATAAGGCTCTTGAAGATATTTATTCAAGGAATAACAGGGTTATAGGCGTCGGCGGAACAGCGATGTATCTCAAGAATATGCTCTACGGCCTTTTCGATGGCCCGGGAACATCCAATCAGCTAAGAGACAAGCTCAGAAAGAAGCTCGAAACTGAAGGCAAACAGGCCTTCCACCAGCAGCTAAGCAGGATAGACCCGCAGGCCGCAGACAAAATTCACCCAAACGATACCAAAAGGCTCATCAGGGCAATGGAGGTTTACGAGCTTACAGGCAGGCCGATAAGTTCTTTTCAGGTGCATTTCAATTCCTCGCCCGACCCGAGCTGGATTGTGATAGGTATCCGGCGGGAAAAGGAGCTTGAAAGCCGGCGGATAAATGCAAGGGTGAAGCGAATGATAGAGACGGGGCTCGTTGAAGAGGCCGAGATGCTCTACAGCCTCGACAAACCGCTCAGCAAACAGGCCGCCGCTGCGATCGGCTATGCAGAGCTTTTTGAAGTGTTCAAAGGCAATATGGAGCTTGAAAAGGCTGTGGAGCAGATTAAGATTAACACCCGCAAATTCGCAAAATCCCAGCGGACGTGGTTTAAGAATTTTCATAATATCAAATGGATCAATGCAGGGCAGGACGAATCTGAAGTCTCTATTCTGGACAGGGCAATGAAGATCTTGCAGCAGGAAGGCGGGCTGGATGATGGCTGAAAAACTCCTTCTATTTGGCGGGACATTCGATCCCGTACATAAAGGCCATACAAATATCCTTCAGGCTGCCTACCAGCAAGGCGGATTTGACAGAGCAATTGTTCTGCCCAACGCAATATCGCCGCTCAAAACTGGCTCACCCGAGGCCTCCAATGCCCAGCGTTTTGAGATGCTGGAGCTTGCATTTTCCGGATTAGAATGGTGCAGCATTTCGGATATGGAATTCAATATGCCCCAGCCCAGCTACACCGTCAACACGCTGGAAAAACTCAAGAGCGAGAGCCCATCTGCCCAGCTCTTCTGGCTCTGCGGGGCGGATGTGATAAAAGAATTCCATATGTGGTACAGGGCAGATAAGATTATCGAGCTTGCCTCGCTGGCGGTGGTTAAGAGGGATTCTGCCAGACGGCCTGATTTTGCAGAAATTGAGGCGAAGCTCGGCAAAAAACTGCCGCATATCATCATAGATTCGCCTCTTTACGATATAAGCAGTACAGAAATCCGCCGCAGACTAAGCAGCGGAAATGTAATCTCAGGGCTTGTACCAGAAGCTGTGGAGCAGTATATAAAGGAAAATAATGTTTACTCCGCTAACTCAGCAGGTTGATATAAACTGCTATTAAGGTAAAATTATACGCCGGCAGCGCTTCGGGCAGAGATTGAAACGCTAATAATAAAAGAAAATTTTTGGAGCTTCTTGTATTGATACCAGAAAAAGAAAAGAAAAAAGCTGAGAATTTTGCAGTAGAGATGGCTCGTCTGGTCTCAGACAGGCACTTCTCAGATGTGGTTGTGCTTGATTTATGCGGGCAGAATCCGGCAGTTGAGTATTTGGTAATCGCAACGGGCACAAGCGACCGTCAAACCAGAAGCGTTGCAGAGGAAGTTCTTAAGGAGGCCAAGCAGACCGGCTTTCAGGCCTTTGGAAAAGCCGGCTTCGAACAGGGTAGATGGATACTGCTTGATTTTGTGGACGTGGTAGTACATCTGTTTGAGAGCGAATTCAGAGAATACTACGACCTCGAACTGCTTTGGGGCGATGCGAAACAGATTCAGTGGCAGGAGAGTTAGAGCGGATGAAGCTAACAGCAGACATACTCGAGGAAAGACTCAGCTCTGTATTGAAAGAGATAACCGGCAGCGAATTCCCTGCGATAGTACGTCCTTCAGCAAACCCCAAATTCGGCGATTATCAGTCTAACGGTGTTATGGCTGCGGCCAAAAAAACAAAGCAGAATCCAAGAGGGCTCGCTGAGAAGGCTGCAGATAAGCTTGATGTATCGGATATATGCGACGAGCCGGAAATTGCAGGCCCTGGATTTATAAATTTCCGCATAAAACCTGAATTCCTCAGCAAGGCCCTTTTAGAAACTGCATCTGATCCTGAGAGGCTCGGTATCGAGAAGGTTCAGTCTCCTGAGAAGGTTGTGGTGGATTATTCCGGCCCGAATATCGCAAAAGAGATGCACGTAGGCCATTTGAGGAGCACTATAATCGGAGACTGCATCTGCAGGCTGCTGGAATTTGCCGGGCATAATGCGGTAAGGCAGAACCATATCGGCGACTGGGGCACTCAATTCGGTATGCTCTGCGCACTTCTCGAACGCAAGAAGGAATCCGGCGAAAAGGTATCAATGGCCCTTTCAGACCTCGAATCCTTCTACAGGGAAGCGAAAAAGCTTTACGATGAGGATGAAAAATTTGCCCAGACAGCAAGAGCCGCAATCGCAGGCCTGCACAGAGGCGAGCAGTTCTGGAAGCAGAGCTGGATTGATATAATCGAAGAGAGCAGAAAACATTATTCACTGATCTATCAAAGGCTCAATGCAACTCTTACAAGAGAAGATGAGCGGGGCGAAAGCGCCTATGCCGGCCAGCTGCAGGAGATTGTAGATCACCTCAAAGAGAAAGGCTGCGCAGAGGTGTCTGATGGAGCGGTATGCGTTTTTCCGGAAGGGTTCAAGAACAAAGACGGCTCGCCCCTTCCGTTTATAGTGCAGAAAAGCGACGGGGCATTCCTCTACGCCACTACCGACCTTGCAGCCCTCAAATACCGCATTGATAAGCTGGGGGCAGACGAGATAGTTTACGTTACAGATGCAAGGCAGATCCTGCATTTCAAGATGCTTTTCGCCACAGCAAAACTCGCAGGCATAGCACAGAACCAAAAGCTCAGACACGTAACCTTCGGCACAATGCTCGGTGAAGACGGCAAGCCCTTCAAAACCCGTTCCGGGGATACCGTTAAGCTCAAAGACCTGCTGGAAGAGGCCGTTGAGAGGGCTTATTCTGTGGTTAATCAGAAGAACCCGGGGCTGAGCGAGGATGAGAAGAAATCAATAGCAGAGGCTGTGGGCATAGGTGCGATAAAGTATTCAGACTACTCCAACAACCGCACCACCGACTACATCTTCAGCTTCGATAAGATGCTCTCGATGGACGGGAATACAGCACCATATATGCAGTATGCCTGCGCAAGGGTTAAATCTATAGAGAAGAAGGCCAAAGAAAAGGGAATCGATACTCAGAGCGAAATTGACGGGCTTGATAGGCTCGAAGTGCTGGAAGATGCCGAAAGGGATCTGGCAGTTCATCTGCTCAAATACGGGCTCGCAATAAGAGGCGCACTTGCGGAATACAAGCCGAACTTCATCACCGCTTATCTCTACGAGCTTGCTCAGAAATTCAGCGCCTTCTACACTAACTGCCCTGTGCTCAGCTCAGAGGGAATTACCAGAAGCTCAAGGCTTACCCTCTGCCGGCTCACCCACCAGACCCTCAGGCACGGTTTGGAGGAGATTCTTCGGATAGACGTTCCTGAGCAGATGTAGCGGAAGGCGCCGCTGCGTTTAGCTGCTGGGCAGCTTTTATTTTGCATTTTTCAGGGCTTAGAGCCCTGTTTAAGGCATTTTTGGGATTTTAAAATACATAATGAGAGAGAGAAACCAATGGCGAAAAAGAAAGTTCTTTTTCTGTGTACGGGTAATTCGTGTCGAAGCCAGATGGCAGAGGCGTGGACAAGGGAGCTGAAATCTCAAACTGTTGAGCCCTTCTCCGCAGGCCTGAACCCCAAGGGGATAGACCCCTTTGCTGTTGATGCGATGGAAGAGGCAGGGCTCGATACTCAGATGCTCAGCTCGAAATCACTGGAGGTTTTCCTTGAGGAAACCTTTGATATGATAATAACGCTCTGCGATAATGCAAAAGAGAGCTGCCCAGTTTTTCCGGGGGCGGAAAAGGTGGTTCATAAAAGCTTCCACGACCCGCCCGAGATGGCATCTGCATATCATTATCAAGACCTCAAACTCGACTGCTACAGAAAAGTGCGGGATGAGATCAGGGATTTTATCAAAACGCTAAAAATTTAACTCCTGCGCCAAAATTGTGCAGATTCCCTGCTGTTCCCTGATCTTTGACAGCATCAATCGGCATCCCGTGCAGTTTTCAGCTGATGGGAGAGCTACAAGCTTTTTACTATTAAAAACAGGTAATTACCTCCTATTTACCCCCCCCTATTTCTCATACGTTATTTTCTTCGCCTTAGTATTAATCCGCCAATGCCTAAAAAAGCAGCAGATATAGGTTCGGAAATAGGGGACAGTTACTAATTAATTTTCTATGCCGCCAAATCTCATATCTCGCTTATGTAAAAGATTTTATATTACTTAAATAGGTAACTGTCCCCTATTCCCCCTATCTTTGAATTGGTCTAAGCTGTAATCCTAATATTTCAGAAATCTGTTGTTTCGTTTTGTAAGCTAAATGGTTGTTATAAACATATGATATAACTCTTGCCTTTAATATTTTCAGTGCAACTGGATTGTTATAAAACTTTTCAGCATGATCTTTAATTTCTTTGACAGACACCCCATAGTAGTATGACCTAATACTAAATGTTACTAATTGGGCTGCAGGGGTATTAATATTATTAGCTACTTTTGAATATATTTCTCTGACTTTACAGTCGTCAATACCAGCTGACTCAACCAATTTAGAAAATATACTTAAGCATATTTGAAGATTAATTATTTCAAAAAATCTATAAACTTTTTTTTCAATTACTGAGCGATCTATGGGTTCTGCCATCAAGTATTCTCTGTTTTTAGCCCTTTTTTCTATATCGTCAATGATTGAATTAACAAGATCGTTTAAAATTTCGTCTTTAGCATTATTATAGGTTTCGCCTATCGCCCCAATCATTCTGAATCCTGTAAGATATATCTCGTTAATGTAAGTTACCAAATCATCTTTTTTTAAATAGCCGACACGGTTTTTTATTATTTGAGAAACAATATCTATAGCTTTGAAGGCTGTAATATATGGCCTAACAACGTCATTTTCAGTAAAATCATTATCATTTAATTTTTGGTAATTATTATCGACCTCGCCTAAATCTTCTTTCCTTTTTTTACTAGGTGATATATCAGCTTTTAAAATTTCTTTTTTAATATCTTCCGCTAATCCCGATATCAAAGAGTAATATTTACAATCTTTTTTTAGTGTTATTGGTTCAATACATTC
The DNA here is from genome assembly GCF_002117005.1 of Sedimentisphaera salicampi. Classification (NCBI taxonomy): domain Bacteria; kingdom Pseudomonadati; phylum Planctomycetota; class Phycisphaerae; order Sedimentisphaerales; family Sedimentisphaeraceae; genus Sedimentisphaera; species Sedimentisphaera salicampi. Next base: position 2,435,384 of record NZ_CP021023.1, on the reverse strand, counting down.
AAAAGGCTCCATTGCTTTTATCACAGACTTTTCAATAAAATCATTGTCTTTTGTATGGTGTGTGACAAAAACAAGAATATTAGCATTTTCTTCAAGGTATAATTTATCAAACAAGCCTTTAATTATTTTTTTGCCCTCTTCTGTATTAATGAGGCCTGCAATGTGTTTTGCAGCTAAAAAATAATAGATGTATTTATAGCCAAATTGATATGTATTATCGTATTTTTTTAGAACATAAGAATCCAGAAGAATTTTTTCTAATGTACAAAAATCATCAATAAAATGGTTTTTCTTGTATTCCTCATAAAAATAACACAAATAAGTATCATCAAAAAATGTTCTATTTGTTTTAAATAAGTCAAATGCTAATTGTTCTATAAAGGATAAATAATAACTTAATTGATTTTCTTCTAACTTGGCTTTTGATTTAAATGCAAAGTAGAGCAACGACTCATAGCAATAACCATATGATGTTTCATTTAAACTAAATGTAGCTTCATCTAAAGTTCTTAATAAAGATAAGATAAACACAGGATATGAAGGTAATATTTTATCCCCTAACAGGCTCCTGACCTGATTAAAGGAACTTTTTATTTTTGATAATTTTGCCTGCTCTCCTAATGTAGAAAAATCACTTTTGCATTCAAAATAATTGGTTATTAATTCATCAGTTTTTATATATCCAAGGGGTTTTATTGTCAGTTTGTCATAGTCATTGAACACAGATTGAACTTCTGCTGATAATTCAACAGACGAATCTGTAACAATAATAATTTTAGCATATTTATTAGAAATCTCTTCGATAAATTGTTTTAATCTTTCGCCATTTAGTTTATTTCTATAAAAATCATCTATCAATATTACTTTCTTATTATTTTCTATCTGTAAATACCTATCAAGCTGAGAATTATTATCATATATTTCATGAAAATGTTTTCGTATTAATTCATCTATACTCGTAATGTTTATATCTTCACCGTTTAATAAAAACGGATAATGTCCCAATTTATAGAACTCCTTGAAAAGTATTGATAATAAAGACGTCTTTCCTATTTGACTATCTCCATCTAAAATTACTTTGCTAAATTTTGTATTTTCTAACAGTTGCCTGGAATCAATGTAACTATCCAACTCATTGAAATCTTCCTTTCTTTCTTCAAGATCTGGATATACATATACTTGCGATAATGAAATTTGCCTTTTTTCAATATGTAAAGGAATTTCAATGTCATCAAGTTTGTCCAAAAAATGCTTTTTTATATTAAGCTTTCGATTTGATGTTTTTTGTATCGAAATTTCTCTTTCATGATTATCATTGATGTATAAATCATCGTTCCAAAAATATTTTTTTAATAATATTTTATCCTCTTTAGGTTTAATTTTGAATATTTGGAATCCCGAATGAGAATCACTGTTTTTATTGAAGATTTCACCTGAAAACTCCAAGACATTAATATTTGTATCCAAATCTGTTCTGGATATTGATTTATTCTCATGTTCATGCCCAATTAGCTTAAGGTTTGAAATTCTATCTAGATAAGCTTGGAACTCATTTCTATTATTTGTTGTTTTATTCGGAGAAAACCAGTTTAAAGGGTGGTGAAATACCGAAATTGAAATATCAGTACTATCCCCCAAATTTTCAATTATTTTTGTAGGAAAGAATAAACTTCCAACTTTCTCATTTTTGCTAGACATCCATGAAGTATTAAAGCATATAAAGGATATATTAATTCCGTTAAAACTATCAACGATTTTATATGCAAGATAATTATCTGGCTTCTCATTAAATTCAGAATAAAAATCCCAGAAATCTTTTTGTACTTCTGTTGCCTGTTTTATTACCGAGTCATCATTACCAATAGTATCGTAATCAATATTACTTATAATGTTTTTTCTGATCTGGTTATTAAGGTCAAAATTACAATCATGATTTCCAGGGACCATTATTAGATTGTCGATATTGCATTTTTCTGAAATATTTTGAAATATTTCTTTTGCTTTAGCATATTCTTCTGCTTTACCTTGATTGACAAGATCTCCACTAATAACCAGATATCTTTTTCCAGCAGTTGATAGTTCGTTATTTGTAACTGAACATAACGATTTGATTTTATTTGCAATATCTGTTTTACTTTCCAAGTGAAGATCTGTTAAGTGTATCAACCCTATTTCCACAATACCTCCATTACTGTTCAATTATCATTTTATGTATAACGTCAAGATCACCGGCGGCGATTAGCCGTCCGGTGAATCGTCTTTTTAGTTGCTTACTTGTCCGTATCTGCACTATGTACAACCCACGAAACGGGTTCTTCAAAAGGTGATAGGCCAAGTTCTTCTCTTATCACGTTTCTTATGCTTTTAATCAGTTCTAATGCGTCTGCACTTTTTTTTTCTTTTATTGCTTGGCAATACTCAATTGCCATTTTCTGTTCTCGACACGTTCCGTAACACTGACTGTTGTGAATAGCCATCGACAACTGTACGTTGATTTCCTCATTCTGGCCTTCTATCATCGCCCGGCCAAACCAATCATACGCCTCCATGAGCTTTTCTAGGCGTATTTCGCGCTTCTTGTTCTCACGTTCACGTATAGAACTGAGCAAATGCCCCAAGATCCAACCAAGGACTGCAATAACAACTGGAATGACCAATTTCAGCACTTCCATCATTTTTCAATACCCCCGAACAATAAATAGACTCATCCGCATAAGATCCGCATAATATGCGGAGTTCTTTGTTTCTGCCATATAAGACGCCTTTGATTGCGCCGCTCCGAATGCGTCAATTTCTTGTTTTTCAATGTCTTACCGCCTATCATCTCAGTTAAACGAAGATAATCACGCCTCTCTTAAAATATTCCCACCATCATAACACATATTTCCTGCACAGGCTCTTTCTGTTCTTGGTATAATAATCGCAATTTAACGCCAAAAACAGCAATTGCAAGAAAAAAAGTAATTTTTTTTATTTTGCAGCCTATTAGAACAATTTTGGTGCTTAAAAATAGGGGGCAAATTAGTCCCCCATGCCGGCCAATTCCCTATCTCATTATTATATAGAGCTTTTTACTGTTAAAAATAGGCAGCCGCCTCCCATTTCCTTACGTGAGACCAGCAAGAAAATGTTCTTGATTGCTTGTCAATACCGAAAGACCGAGACAATTTTGAAACAAGATGAGCAGGAATATGTTGGCATATTTGCTTGAGAATTGTATATTGTTGTTTGGCGGGTGTCATGAGTTGCTCCTGTTTTTGTCGAAATTAGTGCAGCTCATACACCGCTAACTTTAAAGAAACATCTTATATTTTGTTCTTCTATGGGATGTTTGTAAAATTTAATATGCAAGTTTAGTTTTTTTGAAGGAATCACATGGGCATTATCAATAAAACTCTCATCCTTATAACAATCCTTTTTTTAATGACGCCGGTTTACTCAAAACCTGACCGCAAATTAAAATATCAGCCGGTTATTGAAGGCGTTCAGGTTTTAAATGACAACGTCTGCCTTGAAACTGTTATCTACAAAAAGATCGGCTCACTCGAACTTGCCGCAGACATCTATTGGCCGAAAGGCAAAAGACAAATTAAACGACCCGTCATAATCTGGGTTCACGGCGGCGGATGGGTTGCAGGCTCACGCACAGGTGAAAAACAAAAAGCTCTTGAACTTGCCAAAAAGGGTATCTCATTAGTCAGTATCGACTACAGGCTCTACGACTGGAAAAATGATCGCCACGCCAAAAAGATCGAAACAGGCCAGTTTGATAGGGCAGCCTCCGATATCGCCGACGCTCTTAGATGGGTAAAGCATAATGCCCAAACCTATGGTTTCGATAAAAACAGAATCGCAATGGCAGGGGCTTCGGCCGGCGCGCAGCTTTCCTCCACATTTGCCCAGAAAAATCCCGACATCAAAGTTTACGTAGGACTTTGCGGCCTCTATGATCTGGTTGACGTAGGCCAGGGCAGATTCGGCAAAACATGTGAAAATTACGGCATAGAAACCCTCGAAGACAAAAAAAACGCCTCCGCAATTTATAACATCCCCCAAAAACCTCCCCGCGTTCTGCTTATGCATGGAACCGCTGACACTACCATAGATTATCTGCAGGCCGTCAGGTTTGCAAAAGCCTTAAAGCAAAAGGGCTCCCATGTACAGATCGAACTTTTCGAAGGGCTGGGACACGGCTTCTTTTATCAGAGCCGGAAAACTGAAAAAAATGCAATGCCGATAATGCTCGACTTTATCACCAAAGCTTTTGACCAGATCAAAAGGGACAAAAATGAATAGACGAAAATTTATCTGGAAATGGCGGACAGACGCAGGGGAAATATATATAATCCACAGATTACACGGATTGCACAGGGATTTTTGAATATGAGAGGCAGCCGCTAATCAGCGCTAATTTTTCACTAATGATTTTGCAACGAGCAACCCGCCGCAGGCGGACTTGCAGCTCTGCCACTCTGCCACTCTGCCACTTGCCACGAGCCAAAAATCTATCCGCTTGCTTTCCGCCTCCGGCGGAAAGGCTCTTCGCCTTCGGCGGACTCAACGCACGGCTCTGATTGTCTTTAGTATTACGCAGCGACTTGACGATACGAAATATTTAAACTGAGCCACTCATGAATCCGCCTTCGGCGGACAGGCTCAGTAAATAAATAGCAGTAAATTCTGCAAAGCATTGCAGCATGATGATTTACATTTTGCCCAAAAAAATTGTTGCATACAAATGCGCGAAAAGCCAAAATTTTTCTTGAAAAGCGTTTTTAAATTTGGTAGAATAAAAAATAAGATAAATTGTATATTTTAGTAATTAATTAAAGTCGAAAGGTAAGTTATGAGGTGTTTTACTATTTCAGTGTTTTTGGCAGCTTTACTGCTTTCGGTAAATGCGTATTCTTTTGAAATTATAGACTTTGAGCCGCCGCATTATACGGCATCTCAAGGCTTGCCGGCGCCTTGGACTGCTGGAACGGAAAATGCTGGGATCACAGATGTTGGTCCTGTCTTCGGCACTCAGTCACTTTATTCGGGCGGCGGCGGTTCGACAACTTCGGGAACGATATGCACATATCCATTTGACTTACCCGAAGGCGATGAGTTTACTTTTACTTTAACATTAAGAGTGCCTTCATACAGTCCGAGTAATTATGGACATGGCTATGTCGGTTTGGGCAGGGCAAGATTTACAGGAGCTAATGCCATTGGTTCCAGGCTTGGAAACATATATTTTGATTTGCAAAAGCCATACGGCTCATCGGTTAGTCCTTCTCATTACAAGATAGTTTACGTAAATTACGATTCTTACCCCTTCACTACAATCGGCAATTTTGTAAGTGGCGGCACATATACCCTCACCTACAATATCAATTGGCAGCAAAAAACTTCGTCGCTAAATATTCAAGGTACAGGCGGAGTTGATATTACCGTAGATGCTCAAAACGGGTTAAGCGGAATTAATAGAGACGACTTTGAGGGTGTTGGGCTGTCTGGGCACAGCATCCCTTCTTCTGTAGGAAATTACAGTGTGCTTTATGATGATATTATAATCGGCGAAGAGCCAGAAGAGCTGGTCGGAGATTTCAATTCCGATGGAGTTGTTGATTATGAAGATTTTGCTGTTTTCGCTGATTGCTGGCTAAGCGAGCTTGGCGGTTCAAATTGGACTGCAGCCTGCAATCTTGATATTGAAGGCGATAGCGGAGAAAAAATAGACATCGCAGATTTGCTCATTTTCAGCGAAAACTGGCTTGGAGAATAGGAAACGAAATAGGGGGACACAGTTACAAATTAATTCCCCAAGCCACCAAATCTCATATCTCGCTTAAGTAAAAGATTTTATATTACTTAAATAGTTAACTGTCCCCAATTTCAACTATCGCTGCGGCAGTAGTGAAAGATACAAGTCTTGTATTTCCCCGCTGCTCAAGGCATCATCATACACTCTTAACTCGTCAATTATGCCTTCGAAAGGCAAATGCCCGCTGCGATTAACGCCAAGCTGGAGCCTGTCTATCTGCGTATCGCCGGCGCTGACGCTTCGAACGAAACTGCCGTTATAGTAGAGATCGGCAGAGCCGCTGCTGAACGAAACCGCAATATACGTCCAGTCATCTTTCACCGTGCCGATTATCCCGTCTGCAGAGCCGTGATACCTGTAGCTGCCCGGATTCCCGCCGTCAACATCAATCTGGAAGGTATTTGCGTTATTATTGCTGCTTGTGTTGAATAAGCCGCTGTAATTGGCCTGCCCTAAATGCGATGTCTTCACCCAAAAGCTTACCGTATATTCCGGCCACTCGCTGCCGGCTAAATCTAATGTAACTTTATCATCAACTCCGTCGAAATAAAGGCCATCGCCGGAAATCCCCCGCACAGAGCTATCCTGAAAGTTTGTACCTGAAAGAGTTCCAATTCTTGAATTCCCGCTTGAATCGCCTGCCTCCTGGCCTGCTGCCTGCTCAAACTCCCACCAGCAAAACAGGTTATTATAAAATCCCGGCCATTGCCCCGAAAATGCGGATAAATCAATCATATCTACAAATCCATCACCAGATGGAGCTGGGGCGATGTCTGCGAACACATTATCCGGCGAAGAGAGCCATTCGTCGCCGAGGAGCATAAAGTCTTCGATATCCACCTCTAAATCAGCATTTATATCCGACTTGCTCATAACTGCTGTTATCTTGGTAAGCGAGAGACCGGGGACGTTAAAGCTGATCTGATTATCCTGATTCAAAGAAGGGGACATTCTTACCGACCTGTGCCAGCCGTTATCGCCCTCTGCAATAGAGGTTCCGGAAACAAACTCCGGGCTGATATCCCCAAGGTTTATCGTAAAATCCCTGCTCTCGCTGGTATCTTTGCTGAGGACAAGAATTACTATTTTCGGATTCTTGGCTGTCTCGCTTCTCTTTGCATGTGCCCCCAACACAATAGCATTCTGAGCATCTGAGCTGAAAGAAAGCACCTCCTGCCCCTGAATCTCCTTGAACATCTGCATCGCAGTGAAGCTCGGCCTGTGTTTGTATGGTTCGAATTCGACGAGATTTCTGCCGGTCCCGGGCCAGTAAATAGGCCATACGCATGCCATATCCACATTTTTCTCAATGAACATCATCATAATCTCAGACATAACCATAGCCTGATCGAAGAAATTCCCGTTCTCGCTGCTGGTTCCCGCTGAGCCGCCGAAATTCCACTCCATAAATCCAAGCTGGATGTGCTCATTACCGGTATCTTTGCAGAACTGATGGAAGCTGTCTATCTCTGATTTGTACCCGTCAACCGTAAAATCATTGAGCCAATCATTTCGCGAATATTCGCCCCAAACGCCTGTATTGTAGTACAGGTGTTTGTCTATCACATCGAAATACTGCCCGTAATCTCGGACAAGATCTTTGACTGTCCAATGCGTGAGGCCGTGTATATAGTTGCATATAAGCTTTATGTTCGGGTATTCGTTTTTAATACCAATCGAAAACTGCTTCACAAGCTCGGGATATGCCCCTGCATCTATATGATTGGGAAGTCCTCCCTGATGGCCGACCTCATTATCAAGATAGAGGTAAGTTACATCGAAATCATTCTGCTCGCAGTAATCAAGCATTGCCACAGCCTCATCTATCGAATCCTGAACGCGGCCGAATTTGTATCCCGCAAGCACGTTTACCCCGAGAATCGGCTCAATATCGAGAGTTTTGCATTGCTGGATATACTCATCCAGATCCATAAAGCCTGAATACTGCTGCTCTCTTACCGCCCTTGAGTCGAATGTTTTTGACGGATCCCATAAATCCACCCATCCGCCGGCGAAGGGGTCGTCCCAGTGCCAGAAGGATACAATATGCCCGCCCGGATAGCGAAGCGAGGTAACGCCGAGCTCCTGCATCGTTTGAGGCAGATACTCCGCCTGCCACCGCTCGTCCGGCATGAAGCCGTCCTCCGGCTGGTCGGGAACGCAGTAAAGAGTATTGTAGCCGAAGAGAAGCTCGCTAACTGTTTTGTCCGGAGCAGACAGATAATCGATATTCACATCTGCGAAAACGGCTGCTGCACAAAAAGAAGCTGCTGTAATTAAAATCGCTTTTGTTAATGTATTTTTCATAATTGTCCTCATAGGATTAGATATCATTTTAAAAATAATATGTTCTTATGTATATGTCATTTAATTTAATTTTTTTCCTCAAAAAACGTGTACCTGAATTCTTTTGCAAAATAAGAAAAAAACACTCTTTTACTGCTGCCGGCGGGGAGGTATGAAAAACGGGCATCAAAAAAGCGCGGCAAAATATGCGCCGCGCTCCTGACTTCGGCGGTAAATTTTCATAAGTGCTTGTCAATAAAGGACTCGATTTTTTGCGCAGGCACTACAACCCTGTTTTTTTTGAGTTTTTTTCAGGGTTTGCGTTACATTTTATAGGGTGTGGTATTGGTGCTCAGATTAACTGTTTTGTAGAGTTTCCTTGCGTCCTCGTTAATCTTTGATGGCAGCACATATTTGCATTCGCTTTTCTTATCCCAGAGGATGCTAAGCTGCACGTGGTTTAGCGCATTTACCATCCTCGCCACAGACATCGCCTCGAATCTTAGCCTAACCCTGTATGCCAGATTCCTCGCGCAGGTTAGAGCGATAAAGCATATCAGTATATGGGCTTTGATTCGTTTCGGCGTCCAGTGATATATCGGCCGTATCTTCAGGTCGTGCTTGCTGATCCTGAAGCACTCCTCAATTAGCCAGAGCTGCTTGTAATGCTCTACTACTGCCGAATCATCCATATCCTTAACATTCGTTATAACGCCGTGAAGGCCATCAAATTTCGCTGCCTGAGCATATTTCTCTTCATTTATCTCGCAGTTTACATCGCCGGTAACTCGCATAAATTTCTTGTAGCCGTAGTTGCTTATAAGGGATTTGGGGTTACTGCTCTTTTCAAGCTTCTCACGAAGTTTTCTTATAGCTTCGTCCCTGTCGTGTTTATTCTTTTTGGCGAGCTTGTCGCTGTAGGTAACAATTAGCCTTCTGTTCTTGCCGTAATCAAAGCTTCTCAGCGGAGCAGCGGATTCTGTAATCTTTGATTTCCATTGGTCAGTGAGGCTTTTAAGCCTCGCTGCTACGATATACTCAACTTCCTGCTCTTGAAGGTAGTCAAGATTAGGCTTGCTAAGCATCGCGCTGTCTGCGGTGAAGATAACGCGTTTGAGGTTGTATTTCTCTTTGATCTTAGGGATAACAGTATGCAGAGTATGCCCTTCATACTGATTGCCGGGGAACACCTCATAACCAACTGGAAGCCCCTCTGAGGTTGAGAGAAGGCCAAGCACAACCTGCGGCTGATTGAACTTCATATCCTTGCTGTAGCCGTTCTTTTTGAGCTCATCTTCAGTAAATGATTCAAAATACAGGGTGGTGCAGTCGTAAAACAGAAGGCTAATCTCATCTCCAAGAAGACCTTTAGCAGCCTTGTGAGCGTGGTTTTGAGCCTTGTTGATAATATCGTCTGTTATTCCGTCCATCATCCTGTAAACACTGTCAAGAGAGAGGCTGATGCCGAAGTCTTTGGAGAGATCCTGAACACTGTTGCGCTTGCTGACCGGATTTGCAAGCCTTGCCATGGTAATGTGGCGAAGGTTTCTGCGAGCAGCCTCTTTGCGTTTATCAAAAAGATTGTTAAATCCGAGCTCGTCATAGATGCTTCCGAACACCTCATGGATGCCGGTGGTGATGCGTGCCTGCTCCTTAATATCCTTCAGATTTACGTTTATAGGCTCATCATCGATCTTTTTGCGGGCTTCTATAGCAGCCTCTGCAAGCTGCTCAGGCTTGAAAAGTGCCGGCGTTATCTCCGCCTCAAGTTTAGCCTTCTCGAATTCGGCGAGATCTTTGAGACGGGTAACATCCTCTTCTGTGAAGGCAGTGCCCATATGACGTACTATACGCTGGCGAGGCTGATTCTTCTCGTTGCGATAGCTCGCAACAATCTGAACAGATCTCTTTGGGCTGTTTTTTGATTTTTTTACTCGTATAAACATAAACACAGATTATACGAAATAAAAATATTATGTCAATATAAAAATAAAATTAGGCACTACAAGGAAGCCAGCCCAAAACACCACCCGTAACAGCCTCAAAACGCACTTTTCGATGAGTTTTCCGCAATACAACCGCCGAAGTCAGGAAAAACGGGCATCAAAAAAGCGCGGCAAAATATGCGCCGCGCTTACAGTTAATCGTATTATGTCCTTAGAATTTGAGCAATCAGTCTTCAGCGATAATATCTATCTCGCTGAAGAATGTTCCATGATTGCGGTAATCGGTAAGCCACATCAAGTATCTGCAATCCATACCTTCGGGAAAATCAATTGAGCTGACGTGGATATCTCCCTCGCCGAGCTCGGATGTATCAACATCAGCAATAAGCTTCCAGCCCTGCGGGTTTTCTTTGCTGAGATCTTCTTTCGGAGAAGCCGCCTGCGAGCCTGCCCAGAGGCTGAACCTCTGCGGAGACCTGTCTGAGTGGTGGCGAGAGAAGGTATTAACCTTCTGCACCTCAGTATTCTGCTTCAAATCTGCGATGAATCTGCCCCTGCCCCCGTCGAAGAAAACGTTCTTTGAAGGCTGGTCTATTTCCTCTGGAACTTCAGAATCGTTGAGCATATCCATAGTTCCCTCTGTAAGGTCCAGCGGGCGAACATCAAAGCGGAATTCATTCACAAATGAAAACTCAACCTCACTGCCTGAGGAGCTGTCTGCAAAATCCGAACCGCTTGGCTGAACTTGCAGCTCATCGAAAGACTCGCCTTTCTCAAACCACACATCACCCAAAGGCTCTTTACCTTCGACTGGGTCCTTGAAGTCGCCGGTGAGGCGCGGGTTGTCATTTCGTATTTCGATTTCTTCCCTGCCCTCGAAATTATCGTAAAGACAGGCAGCGGGTTTAATCGGCTGGGGCTCTTTGCTAAGGCTAACTGCGAATACCTTAATCCCCGGAGAATCTGGAAGCGTAATCTCGCTGCACCCTCGGGGAAGATCGAAGCCGTATCTGAATAGGTAGCTGAAATCGTAGGCCTCGTTTTCGCCGGCAGAATCGTGGCGGTGCGTACAGAACCATGCGAGGGTATCTCTCTTTATATACCCCTTCTCTATCCCTGATACCACGTTCGGAATTTCCGGATGCCATACTCTGTTGTCCCATTGGCCGATAAAGCCAGTCCATTTCTGAACAGAGAAAGGCCTGCTTTCACCGGCAATCTTTATACTGCTTGAGGTGTCTTCTTCAGCGGCAGCCAGCAGGTAAACCCTGTTGTAATCACCTTCCGGAAGACTGATTGTCTGGCCTGCACATTCCATCGCAGCCCCGTTTGCCGGAAGTTCAAACTCCACCGAACCGCTCACGAGTTTCTCCGGCAGCATTTCCGCCGGTATTGCCTTGTTATCCGGCGCAAAACCTTGTGTTACGGCCTCGCCGTCTTCTGTTGCGCATTTTGTATTGAAGGCAAGCTCAACTTTCTTGGAGGATCTGTGGATTTTCTCTTCCATAGCGTTTGCAAATTTAACAGCAAAGCTGCGGATACCGTTTCTTTTTAGATTGAAGTGAAGTTTGCCGTCTCTGATCTTCGCATCACCTATAATGTTTTCCTGCCCATCAACCTCGCGTGCATCAGAGATATCCAATGCTGAATCGAATACTGCTTCGCCGGTATCCTTCCCGAAAAGCTCTTGGAAGCGGAGGATTGTCCAGCCGCCCTTTTCAGCCTTTTTCATTGCCCTGAGGGCAACCTGACTGGTGTTTATATTCAGCATTGAAAATTCTTTACCGATGGAGCCGCTGTGTTGGCCGGCAGTGAATGCTCTGATCGGCTGGTTGAGCCGTCTTGCCTTCTGCTGGGTGAGCCCGTTTTGCCATGAACCTTCATGGCCGTAAAGGGCATACACGAAATTATGCCTTCCCCAGTCCTGCGTGAACTGATCAGGATAGCGATCTACATCGCCTCCAGGGGTGTAGAGAAGCGTCAAACGAAGCGTATCCTCTGAGGGTTTGTCCGAGCCGAATTTGCAGTCTTCAAGCACTGAAACACCATATTCGCCTGAAACATCGGTAAGGTCGAACCATTGATGCGAGAGCATCTCGAAAATATTCGGATTGTTTGTGGGTCTTTGTATTGTCCCTGCGCCTTCTGTATATGTGGCAACCTGATTATTAACCGTAAGCGGGAAGCTGGCCTTGAGCACCTTTGCAGATTCCTGCCAGTCTATATCGTTGTGCACTTCAATCCGCCTCCCTGCACTGCCGGCAGAAAGTCTTATCGTCTGAGTAAAGAAAGAGTTCCTTGCCTTGCGTTTTACCCGTATCGCAGCAAAGGCAGGTCCTTCCTGAACGACCTCTATTTCAGCAGGCCCGTCAACGTACCCAAGCGGCGGGATAGCCCTGTCTTCCCAGTCCATATTCCAAGCAGGCCATACTTCCGTAGAACCCTCGAGGAATTCGAGCCTTGCAGGAGATTTAAGCATATTCCTATCAGCGAGCTTATCGTAGATCTGGGCGATATCGCCCGCCTCGTTTATTGTTACAGTGTAGAATGTGTTCTCAATCTTTTGCCCTTCAGCCTTAACACCTGTATTGAGATTGCAGGGCTGGGATGAAGGCTGCACATCATACACCTCAAAGCTTGCAGGCTTCATCTTTGCGCAGAAGGCAATTTTCAGGCCGGAATCTGTTCTTTCCAATATCTGAGATGGGGCTTCTGTGCCGATGGAAGAATAAACCCTTATATGCTCCGGCGTTTCGCCTGCATATTCAATTTCCGCTGTTACCAAATCCTCGCGTTCAAATTCAAGCGGATTATAAAGCACTAGCGGCTTTCCTGCCGCTCTTGTATCAAGCATTGAAGCCACAGACTGAACCGAATCTGTGAGAACGTCAGCAAGGTAGTTCGCTGCGATTATCTCATCGTTCCAAGAATATTCGTAGGCCTTGGGAATAGATGTTCCCGGGAGGATATCGTGCATCTGGCTTGCAAGCACTCGTTCCCAGCCGGCCTGAATCTTATCTAACGGGTATTTATCGCCGAAAAGCATTGCTGCGCTTGCAGCCCTCTCTGCAGCGTCTGCGAGCTGCTCATTCTTCCTGTTCATCCGCTTTACGTAGCACTGAGAGGTGAGAGTGCCGAAGGAATGGCTGGTGAGCATCATCTCTCCCTTGTATTTCGGAAGCCTTTCCTTCTGGGCGGGAGTTATATCGTGATAGATCTGCTCAGAGGAGCTGAGAACCACATCAACATCTGAATCCTCATTGTTCAGGCTTGATACTGCTTTCTTAACGTCTTGCTCTCTGGGAGCACCGCCCGTATCACCTACACCGTAGTAGCGGTAGTCGGCATAAACTCCGGTAAGCCTGCCTGTATTGTTAATGCGGTTTACCCATTCCTGATCTGTATCCATTCTTCTATCCACACTCGAAACATACGCTCCGGGATTAAGTGCAGCTATAACGGAATTTCCGTCCGGCCCTTCCCATACTCCCACGGGGAACGGGATGCCAATAGCTGAGCCCCATGTAAGCTTCTGTGTTGAAAAGCCTTTCAGGCCGGCGTGGGCGAATACCGAAGGCAGAGAGTGCGGGAATCCGAAGCAGTCCGGCAGGAGGAAGTCCTCGCTCTTTTTGCCGAATTCATTCTGGAAATACTCGTTGCCGTAGAGTATTTGGCGAATTATTGATTCCGGCGATGGTACGAGCACATCGCATTCGTCCACCGATGAGCCAACCACATGCCAGCGTCCCTTGTCGATATATTCCTTGAGCTTTTCAAATTTATCCGGGTAATACTCTTCCATCATTTTGTAGCGTACTGAGCCGGTGAAGTTGAAAACGTATTCAGGATATTTCTCAAAAAGCTCGAAGTTGTCTTCGAGAGTTGCCTTAATGAATTCGTTTATAGTTTGTTTGTAGTGCCAGCGCCATTGCGTGTCAAGGTGCGCATAGCCTACAGCATAAAGTGTTTTATCTTCGCTTAAATCTCTCGACTGTGCCAAACAGAATTCTCCCGTAAAAACCAGAAATGACAAAAAAATCCCTGCGGTTAATTTAAAACCCATTTTCAAACCCTTCAATTGTTTCTGAATAATCCTTAAACGCATACACCCCTGTATGCATAAAAATAACTATAACTAAAAAAGATTTATTTTAAAGCACCGTTTCCAAACTTAAAAAAGCGGTGTGCGACAATTTTTTGGGCAAAGCTTTTTAAAGCTGAATCTATCCGCTTGTTCCGGCCCGCCTTCGGCGGGCCTCCACGTGCGGCTCGGTTTAAATGTTCGCCTCGTAAAATCGCTGCTGAATACTAACGACAATCAGAGCCACGCATGAAGTCCGCCTACGGCGGACGAAATAAGTGGACAAAAGGCAATGAGAAGCAATAGGTATAAGTTTTTTCCGCCGAATTTTCACGCTTCGCAGGCAAGGCGCTCGCGCAGGTTCGCCTCTACTTGCCAACAAAACCAGCAGACAAAAAATCCTTAGCGAGTTTTCCGCCGCAGGCGGACTGGCTCAGTAATATAGATAGCAATAAATTCTACAAAGCATTGCAACATAATGATTTGCATTTTGCCAAAAAATATTGTCGCACACAAAAAGCGGCAGTTCAATTAAGTTCTGCCGCTTTGATTTATGCTTTTTATTTAATTTTATTTAGTTTTGAATTTGTAAATAGTTTTTGTGTTGTAAACCTCTCCAGGCTTCAGGATAGTTGAGGGGAACTGAGGTTTGTTTGGTGAGTCTGGGAAGTGCTGCGTTTCAAGACAGAAAGCGCATCTCTGAACGTATCTTTTGCCTTCCTTGCCCACGATTGTTCCATCAAGGAAATTGCCGCTGTAGAACTGAAGGCCTGGCTCTTCTGTCCAAACTTCCATAATTCTGCCGCTGTCAGGCTCGTAAACCTTGGCCGCAAGACCCATACCCTTGCCTTTATCGAGCACAAAGTTGTGGTCGTAGCCTTTGCCGTATTTCATCTGTATATCAGCAGAGTTTATGTGTTTGCCGATTTTCTTCGGCTCTGTAAAATCGAAAGGCCCATAAACATCCACGATCTCGCCGGTGGGGATAAGCCCTTCATCCACAGGCGTCATTTGTGAAGCATTTATCATAAGTTTATGGTCGAGGATTTTCCCGCTGCCCTGTCCATCAAGGTTGTAGTAGTTATGCTGGGTGAGGTTCACAGGCGTAGCCTTGTCCGTTTCGGCCTTGTAATCTATTACCAGCTCATTGCCGGTAGTGATAGAATAAGTTACAACGCAGCGGAGGTTGCCCGGGTATCCTTCCTCTCCGTCTTTGCTGAGGTAGGTGAGAGTGAGGTTTGCAGCATCTTCAGTTACTGAATGCGTAGCAGACCACACACGCTTATCGAAGCCCCTGTCCCCGCCGTGGAGGTGGTTTTCGCCGTTGTTTGTGGCGAGGGTGTATGTTTTGCCGTTCAGCTCAAACTTGCCCTTGGCAATACGGTTGCCGTATCTTCCGATAAGGGCGTTGAAGTAATCGCTCTTCTCCTCGAAATCCTTGAGATTATCGAAGCCCAAGAGGATATCACCGCTTTTGCCGTTCTTATCCGGCACGTTGAGATACGTCATTACCCCGCCGTAGGTAATAATTCCGGCATCCATACCTTTGCCGTTATCGAGCACGTATTCGTACACCTTCTGCCCGTCTTTGGTGGTGCCGAAGAAGCTCTTCTCAACAGAAGGCTTAAGACTCTGTTTGGGGCATTTCTTGGGTGAGTCGTTCTTCTGGGTTTCAGTGCATGATGAAAGCACTAAAACGCAAAGCGCTAATGATAAGATTGAAAGTTTACGCAACAGCATTTTAATAAGCTCCTAAAATTGATTAACAATATAACAGTTGTATTATAGACATTGCCGGCTTTAAGTCCAGCAAAATACAGTCTGCATGCTTTTACTGTCAGTATAATAACAATAAAAACGCTGTTTTTACAAAACTTTTTTTTAAGCCTCACTTTTTTATGCCTTTTTTTATCTCTCAGGCGGCGGGAAAACCGCTTTGCACAATGCAGCAGCATCCTCTGGTGCTGAAACGCTCTTTACCGTGCTGAATTCCCTTCTTACAGGATAATCCCTGCGGAGCCTGTCGAAAAACTCCGGGCGTTTATCCTTATGGACAGAGAGAATTTCACGAAGTGAGCTGTCATCTTTTTCAATATCATAAACCTTCTTAACAGCTTGATTAAGACGGCATTCTATACTGCCTGCTCGGCCGATTTTGATCTTCTCCACATCTGGACGCGGAAGGAAGTCTTTTTCGTCCACTCTCCTTGAGAGCTGGAAATGGCTGCACATAGCATTAACCACCATCCTCATAGCCCGCACTTTTGCCTCAATAGCGTGGCCTGCGATATGAGGGGTAGCTATAAAGGCCTTTTTCAGAAGCCTTGCAGGTATGTCCGGCTCGCCTTCCCACACATCTATGACCGCATCGCTCAGCCTGCCCGAATCAAGGGCTTTCAATACTGCCTCGGTATCAGCGACAGCGCCTCTTGAGGTGTTTATAAGGACTGCACCCGGCCGTATTTCAGATGCAAAATCATTACTGAAATAATGCAGTGTTTTATCAACGCCCGAGCGTATAAGCGGGGTATGGAAAGAGATAAAATCGCAGCCGAGAATTTCATCTATCGGACGATATTTTTCATCTCCCGAAGCTCTTCTGAGGGGCGGGTCGTTGAGAATCACATCCATACCAAGCCCTCTGCACCTGCGTGCCACCCTTGAGCCAACGTTCCCCGCTCCGACTATCCCGATAGACTTTCCCTGAAGCGAGAAGCCCCTTGTGCAGGCGAGATTGAGAAGCGAAGCAGTAACGTAATCGGCTACGCTCACGGCATTGCAGCCTGCGGCAGAGGCGAACGCTATGCCATGCGATTCGAGGTAATCCTTATCTACGTGATCAGTGCCAACGGAAGCCGTGGAGGCAAATTGGACAGTGCTGGCGGCAAGCTCTTCTTCGCCGAGCTTTCTTACACTTCTTCCAAGATAGGCATCGATATCCTTGAAATCTGAAGGGCTCATATCGCGGCCGTGTTTGATTAACGCCTCGCCCAGTCCCTCAAGTGCCTTCTCAATGAAGGGAATGTGTTTGTCTGCTAAGATCTTCATAGCTGGAATTATATAAGATTAAGATTACATTTTGAAGCTAAAAACAATAACAATGGGGTTGAAAGGCGTTAAAAAAGCCGCATCGAATAACGAATGCGGCTTTGTATTGCAATTTTTTGAGAAGATTAACGTTTTGAGAACTGGAATCTTCTTCTTGCTCCCGGCTGACCCGGTTTCTTACGTTCTTTCATTCTCCCGTCTCTTGTGAGCAGGCGTGCATCACGCAGAGGTTTTGCGAATGAAGATTCGTCGTAGTTTGCCATGGCTCTTGCAAGACCCAAAAGAGCAGCGCCGGCCTGTCCAGTAGTGCCGCCGCCTTCGACATTGATAAAAACATCAAAGCTCTTCATCGCATCGCATTCTTTCAGCGGTGCGAGAACTGCTTCCTGATCCTGCTGGAGCCTGAAGAATTCTTTGAGCTTCTTGTCGTTTATTGTAAGTTTTCCTGAACCCGGTTTGATCCTTACGCGGGCTACAGAGCTTTTTCTTCTCCCTACGCCCCAGAAAAATCCGCCTTTATCCGGCTTTGCCTTCTTCTGCTGAGAAGAACCCTGCACTGCCTGAGCATCGCTCTGGCCTGCTATTGATGGATCAATGAGCGGGGTTTGTGTATTTTCATTCATTTTATAAAACCCTTTTCAATTATAATTCCAACTTTTCCGGCTTCTGTGCTTCATGTCCGTGCTCCTTGCCGGCATAAACTTTCAGCTTCTTAAGCATAGCATCGCCGAGATTGTTCTTAGGAAGCATCCTTTTTACAGCAAGCTTAACCACCTCATCAGGCTTCTTGCTGATCATTTCGCTGAAAGGAACGATCTTCCTGCCGCCCGGATATCTGGTGTAGTGATCGTAGAATTTAATTTCCTGCTTGCGTCCGGTAAGCTTAATCTTATCGGCATTAACAACCACAACATAATCCCCTGTATCAACGTGGGGGGTATATGTAGGCTTGTTTTTGCCCATCAGTATCGGGGCTATCTCTGCTGCCAGACGGCCGAGCACCTTGTCTTCTGCATCAATCAGAAGCCATTTGCGCTCCACCTGCCCCTCTTTTGCCATAAAACTTTTCATTTCAAGCTTTCTCCACATCTATTTTATTAACCTGCCTTCATCGCAGCGTCCTCTATTAAATGAACGGGTTAACCAAGGAACAGCAATAAGCTTTTCTGCGAAACTGTGGACATCTGCAGAACCGCCTACGGCCGCCGAAATCGCTGCAATTGCGTTGGCTGTACGATTACACGAAACGGTAATGTTAGTTAATGAATTATAAATTTCAACAGATTTATTGCTATTTTTGCAAAAAACTTGAGCGGGAGGCATAAAAGAACTCCCGCTCTGTGATTAACCCAAAAACGTGCTGTCGGGGCACATATCAATCCTTCTCGCCGGAAGAGGCGGAAGATACCTGAATCTCGCCGGGCTTGAGCCCTTCAGAACGGGCTTTCAGCTTAAGCGGCTCTCCGCCTTCCATCCGCACTATACAAAGGCATCTGCCCTTGTATGCCGGCCAAGACTCTGTTTCCGTAAAGCTTCTGAGGCACTTCAGATCGCCGTTTGAAAGGGAGAGAACCTCTCCGCCGCCTGTTGCGCTGAATTCGATTTCATTTCCGGCATTTTTTACAAGCCTGCCCTGAGAATCCAGAACCTCAGCCTTTATGTGGCATATTCCGTCTTCACGGGGGGTATCTTCGGCTGTAAGCCGTATTTCTGCGGGCTCGCCTGTGGTTTTCAGTTCATAGCTGCAAACTTCTTTGCCGTTTTCGATTCCTTCTGCCCTCAAAACGCCTTTCTCGTAAGGAACGCCTCTAAACTTGATTATACCGTTCGGAAAATCGGCAAGCTTTTTCTCTTCGATTTTCTTATCGTTCACATAGATCGCTGTTTTTTCACAATTAGAATATACAGCAAGATCAACTTTTTCCTTGCCTTCAAAATTCCAGCTTTCAGTGAGATTAGGCCAGCCCCACTGCCCTATTTTCGAGAAGTCGTCCGGGTCCTGCTGGTAAACCGCTGCATATACGCTCTTATTATCAGACCAGAACGCCTCATAAAGGTAAGATTTTGTCTTTCTGAAGCCTGCGATATCGAAAAGACCTGCGCTTGAACCGATTTTCGGCCAGCCTGATTCGCCCAGATAATCAATACCTGTCCAGAGGAAAACCCCTGTGTTAAAATCGCTGCGAGCGGCATCGAGCCAAGGTGCGCTCTCAATCTTAGCATAACGCCTCTTATCGCTGCTGTTGAAATATGTGTAGGATTCAGTGCTCACAAACGGCTTATCGGGATTGGTCTCTGCCAGCTCATCCGCCCACTGCTCGCCGTAGTTGAGGGCGATAAGATCCATATACTCGCAAGACTTTAGAATATTCTGCACTTTCTTCTCAACGTTGTAATCTCCGCCTCTTCGCATACCCGAAACCACAGGCCTCGTGGGGTCGTGGTATCTAACAAAACCGCCCAGCATTTTGAGGTATCCGTTCTGCTCTTTGCTCCCTGCTGGGAGATTCTCATTTCCCACGCTCCATATAACAACGCAGGGGTGATTTCTGTCTCTTTTGATGGTGCTGAGGTAGTTATCCCGCCACTCATCGCGGAAGTGTTCATCGGCAAATTTCTCATTCTCCCATTTATCCACAAACTCATCCATCACGAGAAATCCGAGCTCATCGCAGATATCGAGAAATTCCGGCGAAGGCGGGTTATGTGCGGTTCTTATCGCGTTGCAGCCAATCTGCCTGAGGTTTTCAAGCCGCCTCTGCCATACTCCTTTCGGAACAGCCGCCCCGAGAGTGCCTGCTTCGTGATGAAGGCATACGCCCTTGAAATCCATATTCTCGCCGTTGAGAAAGAAACCTTCTTCTGCATCAAACCTCAATCTGCGTATGCCGAATCTTGTTTCGCGGGTGCTTTGGGTGTTCCCGCCGGCAGAAACGATGCTTACGGCCTTGTAGAGATGGGGCGCCGTGGTTGACCAGAGCTCTGGCGAATCAATCTCAAGCTGCTGATTTATCTTGAGCTTCTGCTTGAAGCGGGCGGTTTTCTCAGTTGAAACCTCTTTTATTTTCTCGCCATCAGGGCTGTAAATTTCTGTTTTGAGCGTGAAATCCTGCTTTTCCCCGTCATTTTTTACGGTGGTTTCAATCTTCACAGAGGCATTTTCACTGCTCACCTGCGGAGTGGTTATATACGTGCCCCAGTTAGTTATGTGAAGGGGGTTTCTGAAGGTAAGCCACGCATTGCGGTAAATCCCGGAGCCGGAATACCAGCGGCAGTTCGGCTGGTCGGAATTGTCCACGCGCACGGCTACAGTATTCTCTTGACCAAATTTTACGTAATCTGTGATATCGTGGTAGAAGGTTGTGTATCCGTCGTACTGCATTCCGAGCGAGCGGCCGTTAATCCAAAGCTCGCTGTGGCGGTAAATACCATCAAACTGGAGCTCAACCCGCCTGCCTTCGTGTTCAGCGGGGATTGAGAATTTCTTGATATACCAGCCTATACCAGCCGGAAGGCAGGCATTTCGGCCAGTGTTATCTTTGCTGAACTCCCCTTCTGCGCTCCAGTCGTGAGGGAGGCTTAGCTTACGCCATGAGCTGGAGTCGTACTGCGGGGATTTGAAATCGCCGTCTCCGAGGTGGAAACGCCAGTCGCTGTTGAAATTGTGCCTTGCGGGATAATCTGCGAGAGTGTTAGAGCAAAATAACGCAAAAATAAGGCACAGAGCCGCATAAATAGAAGTTTTGGGCATAATTGAAATCCTCAATCGATATTATAATGTACATTTAACTTTTCTGCATAGCTGATTTTCATCTTACTGTTAAATGTTTATGCAATGAATAAATCTGACAAAAATAAATTTCAGATTTCAGAATGGACATTAATTTCAAGAAAAACCTCAAATTGCTTAAAGGCGGATAACATTACTGACCAATTTCAAATGCCCCCAAATCGGGCAGGCCGACAATCGGATTTCCTCTGAAATCTTCCTGAACCTCAAGGCCGATTTCCAGCCCCACGCTGTCTTGGGGGAGTTTGGGAATTTCGATACCCGCATCCTGCACTTCAGATGTGTTGGTTGGGATATAGTCAAGCGGGTCAGTTCCGCCGAGATTAGTGAATACAGGCCAGCCGTAGATAGGAGCCGAATCTTGAATGGGCATAGTTGAAGGCCAGATATCCTGATAGATGTACATATTATTTTCAAAAATCACATTGCTCACCTGCCCTGAATCCCCAGAATCATGAGATGTATCCCCATACATACAGAAGATGTTGTTTGCGATAAGAAGCCCGTCTGTTGTTTTTTCAATCCTGAAACAGGATCTCCCATCACCCTTAGTGTATATCGTATTGTTATAGATGTAAGTATTGAAAGGGCCTGTCTTTGCATTCCCTGAACCGACATAACCTCCTGCAAATATGGTTTTCCCTTCCTGTACAGCCCCGTTTTGCCCCTTTACCCTGAAGCCGTCATTAACGCTAACGTTGTAGCGGTATGCGCAGTTGTAGTTGTTGCCGAGGATCTCGATGAATCCGCCTTCGTTGTCCATGCTGAAGTTATACTGAACTACAACATCTGAGCAGTTGAAGTCTATATGTGCGCCGCAGGAATCGGCCTTGCCTCTTGCGTGCATAAAGCTGTTTTTCTCTATAAGCACATTATGGCAGCTCCAAGGCCATATCCCGCTGCCCCTGCCGTGCATTCTCGGGTCAACGTACGCCCCGCTTGCATCAACGGTGTTCCCGCGCACGAGCACATCTCTGCACCTTCCCGGCTGGATGCCCGGGCCGCCTATATCAGCGAGCGAATTGTTCAATATCTCTACATTCCTTGTATAGCGGCTTTGGTCGCTGGTTTGTCGCGTATGCACGCCCAGAGCGTAATGGCCGGTGGTCTCGATGCGGCAGTTTTCTATTGTTATTCCGTCGAAATACGGATCGCCCCAGCCCTGAGCCAACACTTCTATTCCTTTGCCCATATTCGATGTTGGGTTCCTGCCTCCCGAGCTCACCGCAACTTCTGCGAATATATCGTGGATATACAGATCAGAGAGCTTTATTCCCTCCTGCACCTGCGAACCTGAAGCGAAGGCGTAAACGCCGTAGCGCTGCGTTTCTGCGCGGGGGTCTATAGCCTCCTGGCCGTCGGAGGTGATTTCAATCCCGCTCACCTCAACGAAGCTCGAATCAGTTATTTCTATGCCGGCAAAGAAGCCTGCTGAATCAATTACAGGCTTATCGCCATCAGACCAAGAGCTGATTACAATAGGAGCTTTTTCGGTGCCGCTGGAGGTTATCTGCAGAGAGCCTTCGAATGTCTGCCCCGATTTAAGCAGGATCGAATCGCCCATCTCATAGCTTTGAGAGCTCGCCTTGGAAAGTGTTTTCCAAGCGGACTGCGGAGTAAGGCCGGAGTTTGAGTCGTCTCCGTTTTCGCTGTCCAAGTAGTATTCTGTGCCGGGCTGGAGGATAAGCCAGCTTTCAGCGAGAGCTGAAAAATCCAGCAGGTTCACAAAATCGTCTCCGCTTTCCGGAGCTATATCAGCAGAAGGCCTCATTGGAGCCCCGAGCCACTGATAAACCATCATCATCAGATCGGTATGGTCAACGAAGCCGTCTTCGTAGATATCAGCTCCGCCGCTCTGATCGGCTTGAATAGTCAGAAGCCTTGCGCTGCCTGCGGGCACAGTAATCGGTACTTCATCAGAGCTGCGTCTGAGCTCGCCGAGAGGCTGCTGCTGGGAGCCGAGCTGATCGTAAACTGCCCAAGCTCCGGTTTCGCTGCCGAGCTTCAGCTTAACATCTCGCTCTTCAGGGCTCAAGGCTGCAGAATCCATAAGCATCGCATAATAGAGATCCGGAGAGCTCTCACTCTCAATCACCTGCCAGAAGCATTCATTTTCCACATAAAAGGGCATATTGGTTCGCTGAGCCTGAAGCTCGGAGCTTATCTCGGTTTCAGCAAGCATAAGCCTGTCGTAATCATCCCAGCTCACGCCGTCTGTCTGGTATGCCTTCCTGCACCACGGCATTGCCTCAAGCTGCTGCTTAGTTTTGTAAGGCACGAAAAGCGGGAAGCCGGATGCGGATGTGGGGAAGAAATTATCCCATCTTCGTTTTGTATTGAAGAAGATTGAGGTAAGGTCGTATTCGGGCACGTCTTTATATGCGTTCCAGCATTCAAGGTTGTTGATAACGTATGCCGTGCTGTCAGGCGAGTAATTATTCCAATCGTGGTTTACATCCTCCTTTCTCAGGTGAGCATAATCGGGCTCGGGGGCAGCAGCAGCCACAGGCGAGATGCCCTTTATCTGCTGCCTTGAGGGAATTGAGGGGAACACCCCTGATTCCACTATCTTAAGAAAGTTCCACATCCCCTGCCTGTATGTATCGCTCCACCAGTGCGTATTTGGGTCTATGCCTCTTTTGTAAATCGGATTTTCCGACGCCGTAACTGAATTAAAGCGAAACACCTCAGCACCCATGGCAAGCTGAGAGAGCAGATGACGCAGAACGATATGGCCGTTCCGCATGCCGCCCCATTCTGCTATTCTGTTTGAGGCGAGCCAGTCTCCAGCGAGATTGCAGCCCCACGATTCAACCTGCCCGGACATCCATAAGCCTACGCGTTCGGAGAAGCTTAGATCTACAGCATTGACGTTGGAATTTTCCACGCCCGGCATCAGGATGTCTTTGTAAGCGGGGAAATAAGTGGAGGCCTGAGAGGGCGTCATAGCCGAGAAGATTGCCCCTTTTCCGCAGAGCATTATTTTTGCAGGCTCTTCGCCGATCTGCTGAGCCCTTTGAAGCACAGCATCCATATGCGGCTTATATGCGTCGATATAGTTGGTTGTATGAAGCTCTTTTGTTCTGGCCATCATATAACATTCGCCGTCCACCACAGAAGCCTCGTAGCAGTCTGCGAGGTTTTCTGCAGACATATAGAGATTTGCGCCGTGACCGATTTTCAGGCAGAAATGGACCCCTCTGGATGCCAGCTCTTCGCAGTAGGCCACCATACCTTCGGGCGTTACATCCGGATCGCCGCCGTTTGGCCCGATAACCTTTGGATTATGGCTTGCGGCAAAAACAACCCTCTGCGGATCTCCGCCGAGCATATTTTTCCAAGGCAGCATCGCATCTTCAACCTGCTGGCCGTGGGCTTGGATGTTTTCGGGAGTCATCTCCCAGCCGAGCCAGCTTTCGAAGTAGTGAATGAACCAAATCGGCCTGCCTGAATGAGCCTGCTGGCCGGCGAAATTATCGAGGCTGCTGGAGAGCTGGTCTAAATTTGAATCAACCTCGCCCAGAACGCCTCTTCCGTCTATTGTCTGCGACTGCTGCTTCCAGTCGTCGCCTGATAAATCCACAACATAGAAATGGTCGTCTCCCGTGATCGGGCCTGCAAGCACGATTTTATCGAGCCCGCCGCTGCGGTCCTCAAGCCTTGCGGCATCTGTGAAGTGGTAAAGGGGGTGGGCGTTTGTATAATCTGACACTTTGCATCTGTTTGTTTCTGGACTTTTAGAGGTGTCGTAATTCACGAGATACAGATCATCGCCGTAAACGGTGAAAAGCTCGGTATCGGGGTACTCAGCTCCATCTTTGAAATCCCCCGGAATACCCTGCTGGAGGAGGTATCTGCCTGTGGGTGTTTGCTCAAAGGCATTTCCATAGTCTTGGTCGAGATAGAGAAGCTCGCCGTCATTAGCAAATCCAGTGAGTCTTGTCTCCTCAGAGCCGGATTCGGGATGCAGCACGCCCCAGTGCGCAGCGATTTCCTCATCTCCGTCGCCGTCCATATCATAAGCCCAGGGGATTTGTTTGTCTGTCCAGCCCATTCCAACATAGCCCCAGGCAACCGTAGGGCCTACATCATCGTAGAGCGGGGCTGTGAGCTGTGAGTATGAGGGGCGGGCAAACGTGTCGAGATCGTAAATTTCGATATAACGGTTTCCTGCAAAGCCTCTCTTAGCATAGAAAACCGCAGCCTCCTCACCTCCTGAGCCGTCGTAATCACCAGTTACCACACGCCTTACAACGCCTTTATTCTCGGGCGTTTTAGATGCAAGCTGATTTCCGCTCTCATCAAGGAAATACACGTTCCCGTCAACCCCGCCTGTGATAATAACGGTTTGCCCGGAGCTTGTCTGCCCTGTATCTGCGCAGTACATAGCCCCAGAACCCACAGACCATTCGCTCAGAAGGCTGCCTTCGCTTGAGAGTATTCTGAGCTTGCCGTCGGTTCCGGGGATGAGTATCTCCTCGCCCGGGCTCTGCGTGTTTGCCTGCGCTGCCTTTATCATAATGTTAAAGCTCACGGGCGTTGAATACTCCCAGAGAAGCGGGCTGCCGCCCTGCGGGTGAAGTGCGGGGCGGTCGTAGGCCTTGATCTTCCCGTGAACGGACATACATACAACGTAATCCTTCACTCCAACATCATCGAAGTCTGCGGCGGTAACGTGGATTATGTTATCGCCGCCTGTATTGTAAGGCTGGAAGGCGGACTGCGCCAAAGCCTGAAAACTAATTATGCACAACAATAGAAAAACAAACCGCTGATTTATTAAAAAACGCAAGAGCATAGCAATTCCTCAATACAAATAAATAACGTTAATCGATTTCAAAAGCGCCGATATCCGGCCTTCCTTTTATTTCATTTCCTGCAAAATCGTGCGGGGGCTCAAGCCCTATATCAAGGCCGATTTTATCGCCCGCAAGCTTGGGGATTTCTATTCCCTTATCCTTTATCAGCTCTTTATTTTCGGGTATATAATCTTGGGGCAGCCATCCGCGGGGCTTTTGGAAATCAGGGCTTCCATAAATCGGGGATGAATCTTTGATGCCTAAATCTTTCGGAAGCGTATCTGGGCTGCAGTAGAGATTGTTCTTGAATATTACCGGCTCAAAGGGATTTTCTGAGCGGGCTTTCTGGCCATCCTGATCGCCCAAAACATTTACCGTTTCGCCGTTAAGGCAGAATATATTATTGGCAATCAGCAGCCCCTGAGTAGTTGGTGAGATCGAGAAGCAGGATCTGCTGCCGGGCTTGGTGTAGATCGTGTTGTTGTAGATATAGGAGTTGTACGGCCCGTGCTTTTCTCTGTTTCGCCCAACGTAACCGCTTGTCCAGAGGATCTTGCCTTCCTGATGTGCGCCGTTTTTGCCTTTCTCGCGGAAGCCGTCGTTCACGCTGATGTTGTAGCGGTATGCGCAGTTGTAGTTGTTCCCGAGTATCTCGATGAATCCGCCTGCGTTGGCAGCGCTGAAATTGTACTGAATTACCACATTCCGGCAGTTGAAGTCTATGTGCATCCCGCAGGAATCTGCCTTGCCGCCTGCGTGGGTAAATTTATTCTTCTCAATCAGCACATCTGTGCAGCCCCACGTCCAGATTCCGCTTCCTCGTGAGTGCATCCTTGGATCGGCAGTAGAGCCGGAGCGGTACAACTTATTGCCCCGCACGAGCATATCCTTTGCCCTGCTGGGCTGGATCCCCGGCCCGCCGATATACTGAAGCCTGTTGTTCAGAATACGGATGCCGGTGTTGTTGAATTCTTCATTACTGCTGCCGCTTCTAATCCTTATACCCGTAAAGCCAGTTTTAAGTATGCGGCAGCCTTCAACAACTGCATCAGATAAATATGCCTTACCGTTTGAGGCTAAATAAATGCCTACCGCCCTGTTTGAGGTTTTGTTTTTGCCGTCTGACGGGGTTTGCTTGGCAGCGAATATATCGTGTATATCGAGGTTTTTGAGACGGAAGAAATTGTGCTCGCCCCCCTTATCCGCCTCTACAAAAACAGCGTATCTCTGTTTCTGGCTGAATTCTTCCTTTGCCTTGCCCCCGTCGCCTGTTATTTCGATATCCTTGAGCACAACGCCGCTGGAGTTTTTGATATGTACGCCGGCGAGGTAACCTGCGGCATCTATAACAGGCTCTGAGCCTTTGCCGTAAGAAGCTATAACAAGCGGATTATCCGCCGATGCCTTTGCGGTGATTTTTAGCGAGCCGTTTATTTCGCTGCCCCGCTTAATCAGGATTTTATCGCCTGAGGTAAATGATTTCGAGTTTACCTTTTCAAAACCTGCAAGCGGGGAGCTTTCAGAAAGGCCGGAATTGGAATCGCTTCCCTCGCGGCTGTCTATATAATACGTGTCAGCGGATGCACTGCATACAAACAGCGGCAGAATAAAAGCTGCCGCTGCGATTAGAGCTGTTTTGGTATTCAATTTGCACTCCATTTTTAAGTAAGTTTTAATTTGCCGCTTTTGAGCATTGGTTCTTCAAATTTTTTCATCTGCTCAACAAGTGCTTTTTTAAATCTCTTCGACACCTCAGCATATTCCTCTTTATTGCAGAAGTTTGTTAGTTCATCGGGGTCTTTTTCGAGATCGAAAAGCCAAGGCCTGTCAACAGTAGAGAGAACGAGCTTGTATCTGCTGCTCACAGCAGCAGCCCACTTCTCGCCTGCATGGCGGAAATACACTATTCTCTCAGAATCGACAATCTTCTCGGGGCTTGTAAAATCTTTAGAGATGTCCTCGCCGTGGCAGCCTTTTAGCTCGCCTTCAAAGCCCATCAGCGAAAGGATCGTGGGTGCAAAGTCGGTGTTGGTGTTTGCCTTCTTGATGATTTTGCCCGGCTTAATTTTGTCCGGATATTTGATAACAAACGGAATGCGGGCAGATGTCTCGTATGGCAGGCCTTTGTTGTGGCGGTTGTGCTCACCCATCAGATCGCCATGGTCTGAGGTGAAGATAACGATCGTGTTTTCCTCAAGGCCGGTGCGTTTGAGGAAGCTGAGGATCTTGCCCACATTATCATCGATGCACTTTACCATACCGAAATATTCAGCAAGCCCGTTTCTCTGCCACTCATTGTAACCGTCTGTCCATTGCTTGCCTTTGCTCACCCAGCCGGGAACCTCCTTGCCTGTATTCATTGTGCGGGGCTCTTCGAACTTATCCTTATCAAACATTTTATTGTACGGGCTTCGCACTTTGTTCGGGCCGTGGGGATCTGGGATTGAACACATAACACAGAACGGCCTGTCTTTATCGCGCTCTATGGCTTGTATTGTGCGGTCGCAGAGGAAATCTGTTGTGAAAGATTTTTCGTCTGCCTTCGTGATGTCATATTTATAGTTCCATTCGCCTTTGAATTTACCCACAATCTCTGCCCCGTCAGGGGTATCTTTGAGGATCTTCCAGTGGCCGCGGTTGTACATATATCGATTATCCTGATAGCCGAAATTCCGTTTTGGATCCCACTGCGGTTTGCCGTTGCCGTCCAGATGCCATTTACCCAGATACGTTGTGGCGTAGCCCTTTTCCTGAAGAACGCCTGCAAATGTTTTCACGCTTGATAGCATGGGAATATCATTCTTTTTTACCGCTGTGGCTTGCGGATAGAGTCCGGTCTGAAGAGAGGAGCGGGAAGGCGAGCATACCGGCGAGCTCGAATAGCAGCTTGTAGCGATTGCGCCTTGTTTTGCAATGGAGTCTATGTGAGGGGTATCAACCTTAAGCCCCTCGCCCCACATATATGCCTGTTCTTTACTGAGCATATCACGGCAGCAGCCGAGGGTTCTGAAATTGTGTTCGTCGGTGTGTATTATAACGAGATTCGGCCGGCCGGTTTTTCTTGCTCCTAATGTTTCCCCTGCAAGTGCTAATGCCGCAGCAGAGCAGGCCGCAGAGCTGATGAATTGACGTCTTGATAAAATATTTGCTCTACTCACTGATTAACCTTTCCTTGGATTCTTCCATTCTTGAATAACGTATTTATCCGTTGTAACCGGATCGTCCATATCTTTCTGCCAAGCGATAAGCTCATTCTTCAGTTTGTTTTCAATCCGGCTGTAGGCGGGATTTCCGCTGAGGTTGTTCCTTTCCCAAGGGTCTTTGGAGTAATCGAATAATGCTGTTTTGTTCTCTGCGTAATGCACTGCGTATTTGTAGTCTTTGCTCCTTATAATCCGCAAAGGCTGAACAGCCCCGAGGAAGTAGTATTCAATGAATACGTATTCCCTTCCCACAGGTTTAGAAGTTTTTATCGCCTTTACGAGGCTCTCCGCATCCGACCTGCCCTCGTTGGGCTTCTCAGCCCCAGCAAGCTCGCAGATAGTTGCAGCAAGGTCTGCCTGACTCGCAATATCTTCAATCTCTTTGCCCTTGGGTATTCCTGGGCCTGCCAATATCAGCTGTATGTGCATCTGCGCATCAAACGGCACAGGCCCTTTATACTTCAGGCTTTCATGCTCGCCGCTCATATCTCCGTGATCTGCTGTGCGAATTATGATTGTGTTCCTGAACTGCTCGGGATAATCTTCTTTCAACACATTCAGCAGATCGCCTATCTGCTCGTCCACCATCTCATGAAGCGAATAGTACAATGCGCGGTATTTCTTCCAGTATTCGAGTTTTTCTTTGCGGGAGAGGGCCTTGTATTTTCCGCTGTTCCCGTAAGGGTATGCCCAGTCTCCTATTGCCGGCGGGATGCCTTCTATCTCTTTATCCCAGCCGGGAGGAGGGCTAAGCTTATCGCCGAGCCTTTTTAATATCCTTTTCGCTCTTTTTTCTTCTCCGGGCACTCGTTTGATTTTACCTTTGAGCCACTTTGTTGCATTCTCGGGATCGGGAAGCTCTTCACCCTCGAAGATATAGTTCATATGGTATATATCGTGCGGATTGAGGAAATGCGCCTGATAAAACCATGGCTTTGATTCATCCCTGATCTTCATAAATCTTTTGAAGTAGTCATCCTGCGCGGCATCATCTGTTCCGCCCAACACTCTCCCCACGCCGAGCCTTTTCTTGGGCTCAAGCAGATGCCACTTCCCGCCGTAACCGTTGAAGTATCCAGCTTGCCGCATCTTATTGCCGAGAAATTCCACGCCTTCGGGGATATGTGCGCAGTATTTTTTGTTGGTGTTGGCAACGTGCCGCGTTTGATGCGGATAGAGACCGGTCTGGATTGTGCTTCTTGCGGGGGTGCATTGTGCTGTAGTGCAGTAGAAGCTGGAGAATGAGGTGCCGTTTTCATAGAGCCAGCGGTTTGCTGGCATATCAAGCAGACCTCTTGTCTGCCTGTCCATCCAGCTTTCCTGATCGGTAACGATAAGCAGGATGTTCGGGCGGGAATCTCTCTTCGCAGCTTGCAAACCCGAACCCAAAGATGCTGCCGCAAGACTGCCTCCAGCCGCAGAAAGAAACTGCCTTCGTGATATATTGCTTTTATCTTTTCTCATTAGTGCTCTCCTATTCCGCCATCCCGCTCACTTCTGCCGGGCTCAGAGGTCTTGTCCAGAGGGATATATCATCCATCATTCCAACAAAAGGCGTTACATTCAGCGAATCGAAGGCCTTCTTGCTGTATCCAAGGCCGCCGAAAGAGAGCCTCACTGCCTGATTGAATGAGAGCTTAGTATCGCTGCCTTTGAGCTTCGTTTGGCATTTCTCGCCGTCAACATACACGACAACTTCCGAGAGCTTGCAGCCGTCTTTCGGCATAACGGCGGCTATATGATGCCAATTATTGTCGTTAAGACGCTCAGACCGGGCAAATAGGCTTGAAGATTTGCTCACTTCAACCTGAACGAGCCCCTGATTGAGATTCAGGTTCATAAAGTCCCTTACGTTATTACCCCATATTGAGCCGGTGTTTATAAGCACCATCTTTTCGGGGGATTCGGTTTTCACTCGCACTGAATAGCTAACAGCGTGTTCATCCTGAAGCGGGCCCATTCCGTAGCAGGCCATTCGGCTTTTCTCTGTAAACTTGCCGGCTTTGCCGCTGCCGGTTTCGGCAAGGCTTACGTTTGCCTGCACAGCATCGTACTGAACGCCGAACTCACCTTTATTCGGGATGGTTTCAGTGGTGGTTTTGATTCCTCTGATATTTCTGTCGCGCAGGCCGAAAATTGGTCTTTTGTGCAGATTGCTGAGCTCTTCAAAATCAAAGTAAAACAGGCGGGCATCGGGGTCCATGAAATCGAGCATACCCTCGCCCTTGAATTCAGTCTCGCCTTCGGATTTATCTATTATTAGCCTCCCAGCTTTCGAATAGCTGCCTTCAAGTACGCTGCGATTCGGGTTTTCATAGAGATTGATGTCTATAACATCATCTGTAATATCTGCGGTGAGGAGGTTTGTAAAGAAGTTTCCGCGGCTTACAAGCTGAACCAAATCAGAGCCGCTGTCTTTGGTTACGGTGTTTGAATGCACCTCTCCTGCGAAATACAAATCAACGCCGTATTCCCTGAGCACCTTCCAAAACGGATTATCAGAATTATCGTCCATCATCATACCGCTGCTGTTTACCTTGCGAACAGGGTAAATAACGGGCAGATGACCCTGCACGATTATGTGCTTGATTGAGCTGTCTTTGTTTGCCTCGCTGAGCACGTTCTTGAGCCAGTCGAGGTGTCTGCCGGTAACGGTGCCTGTTACAGAGCCCTCGCCGCCGATACGCTTGTTTGGGTTTTCCTGATGAAACTGATCAACCGTGATGAAAAGCACGTTTTTATGCTGGTAAGCGAAAGAAGTGTCCTGATACTTTGTGCCCAGAGGACGGGAAGGTGCATCGCCTATCGGCTTGTCATAAATAAATTCACCGTTTTCATCATAATTGAACTCTTTCGCGAAGGCCTCACGAAACTCCGGCTGGAGCTTTGATACCATACTCCCCGCAGGCCATGGGTTATCGCCCATTTCGTGATCGCCTACTGCCATTATTATTTTATCATATCCGCCTTTTGCGAATGCATTGAGCATACCTTCATAACAGTAATGGCCGGCCTTCAGAACGGTTTCTTCCGGCGAGAGGTTTGGTGAGTAATTATTTCTGAAGCGCTTTGTGTCCCAGTGGCCGCCGTTGCTGTCGCCAGGGATAAAGACAAATTCTCCGCCGTAATTATCCTTAAGCATTTTTGCGGCTGCGATATCTTCCTTAACCGCCTTCTCTCTGCTGCCGTAATCATCCCCTCGAACGTGGATGTATTTTTCGGCGGAGTGCCAGTCTGAGAGGGTTATAAACCGCCATTGCTGATCTGCATCAACGTTTGAAAATCCAAAGGTCAAGGTGAACACCGCTAAAATGAAAAATTTAAATTTACTACTCATTTTGTCTCCTATTATCATTTATTAAAAAACTGGCTTATCACTTTAGATATGTTATAAGTGAGGGGTATTTTTACGGAAAAAACAATTTTTTCTTCCGCTGACGTTTTTTTAATCATATTAGAGGCAGATAGCGAGGAAAAAGAGCATTTTCTTTTCTGCTGAATACAAATGACAATCACTCCCGCACAAAAGGCACACAACAGACGGATAAAATAAGCGAACATAGGACACTCATTACAGCCTCTCATCCGGCGCATAGAAAAGCAGAGCCCGAAAACCCGAGCTCTGCTGTGGATCTGCTGTAATCGAGAACTACTTAGACGCTGCCTGTGCGGCCGAGAGCCTTGCAATCGGCACGCGGTATGGAGAGCATGAAACGTAGTTCATACCTTGGTCAGCGCAGAATTCAATAGTGTTGGGTTCACCGCCGTGTTCGCCGCAGATACCAACCTTGAGGGTTTTCTTCTGCTCACGACCAAGCTTAACGCCCGTTTCTATCAATTTGCCGACACCGCTCTGGTCGAGAACCTGGAACGGGTCGTCTTTGTATATGCCGTATTCAATATACTTGGCGGTAAACTTGGCAACATCATCACGGCTGAAGCCCAGAGCCATCTGAGTGAGGTCGTTGGTGCCGAAGCTGAAGAAGTCTGCCTCTGCGGCAATTTCATCAGCAGTGAGAGCGGCTCTTGGAACTTCAATCATAGTTCCAATCTTGTAGGTAAGCTTTGTGTCGTGGCTTTTGAGAACCTGCTTGATCTCGTCAACGATCTCTTCCTTCACGATCTTGAGCTCTTCAACATGGCCTACAAGCGGAATCATAATCTCAGGTACAACCTTCTTCTTAGGTGTGCTGGCTGCTATTGCTGCCTCAATGATTGCCTTTGCCTGCATCCTGTAGAATTCAGGGTATGTAACAGCGAGACGGCAGCCGCGGTGTCCGAGCATCGGATTGAATTCATTGAGCTTTTCAACCTGCTCTTTAACCTTCTTGAGCGAAACGCCCAAGCGTTTAGCCATCTCAGACTGTGTTGCCTTATCGTGAGGCAGGAATTCGTGCAGAGGCGGGTCGAGCAGTCTCACCGTAACCGGCTTGCCTGCCATCGCCTTGAATATACCTTCGAAATCCTTCTTCTGATATGAAGCAAGCCTTCTGAGAGCACTTTCGAAGTTCTTCTTTGTCTCAGAATACTTAGACTTAATCTTCTGCTGCTCTGTCTTTGTTTCGGCTTCTTCCATTTCTTTTTTCATTTCGGCATAGTTGTCTGCTTCGAGGATAGCCTGACGAACATACCAGACCCTCTTGCCCTCGAAGAACATATGCTCAGTACGGCAGAGCCCGATACCTTCAGCACCGAAACCTACGGCCTTTTCGGCGTCTTCCGGCGTGTCGGCGTTTGTGCGTACTTTAATCTTGCGAACCTTATCGCAGATTGTCATAAACTTCCTGAAGTCTCCGCTCATCTTCGGCTCTACAGTGGGCACAGCACCTGCCATCAGCTGACCGTTAGACCCGTCAAGGCTAACCCAGTCGCCCTCTTTGAATGTCTTGCCGGCAACGCTGAACTTCTTGGTCTTTTCGTTAATTGAGATATCGCTGCATCCTGCAACGCAGCACTTGCCCATACCTCTTGCCACAACAGCGGCGTGTGAGGTCATTCCGCCGCGTACTGTGAGGATGCCTTCTGCCGCTGCCATTCCGCCGATATCTTCGGGGCTTGTTTCTGTACGAACAAGCACTGTCTTTTTGCCCTGAGCTTCCCATTTCTCTGCTGCTTCAGCATCGAAAACTACCTGACCAACAGCAGCGCCTGGAGATGCCGGCAGCCCTTTAGCCACAACATCCCTCTTGGCATTTGTATCAAAGCTTGGGTGAAGCAGCGTATCGAGCTGATTCGCCGTTACTCTGTGAACCGCTTCGCGGTTGTTAATCAAACGCTCTTTGAGCATATCAACTGCAATTTTGATAGCAGCTGCGGCAGTTCTCTTGCCGTTTCTGGTTTGAAGCACAAAAAGCTCGCCTTCCTGAATCGTAAATTCAATGTCCTGCATATCTTTGTAGTGCTTCTCGAGCTTGGTCATTAATGCGGTAAGCTCTTTGTAAAGATTCGGCATAGCTTTATTGAGGCTCTTAAGCGGCTGCGGAGTTCTGATTCCCGCAACAACATCCTCGCCCTGAGCATTAATAAGATACTCACCGTAAAATTCTTTCTTTCCGGTGCTGGGGTTTCTTGTGAAGCAAACGCCTGTACCTGAATCCTCGCCCATATTTCCGAAAGCCATCGCCTGAACGTTTACCGCAGTTCCGAGGAGTGACTCAATCTTATTAAGCTTGCGGTATTTGATTGCCCTTTCGCTCTCCCAAGAGCCGAATACAGCATTCACTGCATTTACAAGCTGTTTCTTTGGGTCCTGCGGGAAAGCTGAGCCAACGTGCTTTTTGTATATAGCCTTGTATTTCTCAACTACATCCTGAAGCTGCTCAGCAGAAAGCTGATTGTCGTTTTCAACGCCGGCCTTTTCTTTTGCGGCATGTATTGCTTTTTCGAAGTTGCTGTGTGAACATCCCATCACAACATCAGCAAACATATCAATGAACCTGCGGTAGATATCGTAAACGAACTTAGGGTTGCCGGTTTTCTCGATAAGCCCTTCAACAGCCTTGTCGTTGAGGCCGAGGTTCAAAACGGTATCCATCATACCGGGCATTGATACAGCCGCCCCGCTTCTAACGCTTACAAGCAGCGGGTTCTTGTTGTCGCCGAATTTCTGCCCCATCGCCTTCTCAAGCTTAGCGATGTTCTCATCGACTTCCTTGTTCAAGCCTGCCGGCCATTTGCCTTTGTTGCTTTCATACTCTTGACAAACCGAAGTGGCTATTGTGAAGCCCGGCGGAACCGGCACTCCAAGATTTGTCATTTCTGCAAGGTTAGCACCTTTGCCTCCAAGCAGATGTTTCATTTCAGCCTTTCCTTCGGCTTTGCCTTTGCCAAAGAAATAAACCCTTTTCTCAGCCATAAGATTTCTCCTGAATTAAGACGAATTTGTCTCATGCATCGCCATAGGCAATACAAAACTCTTTTTA